>CAITJJ010000001.1 GCA_903892675.1 uncultured Hyphomicrobiales bacterium
ATCTGGTGCGTGGCGTTAAAGCCGGCCGACACCGGCGCCTTGACGCGGATCCAGTCCGGCTTTTTCAGCACCGGCGTATCCGGGCGGCCGGCCTTTTCCGGGTGGCGCGGGCGCGGATTATTGATGAGGTCGAGGACGACGGCCATGATCTTACTTACGGCCGCGGCGGGATGCCTGCAAGGTCAGGCCCGCCGGATCGCACGCCAGATCAGCAGAAACAGGACGGCGCCGATCGTGGCGGTAATCAGATTGCCCCAGAAATCCGGCATGACGTGCAGATTGAGCTTCTCGAACAGGAAGCCGCCGAAAATGGCGCCGACCAGGCCGACGGCGATATTGCCGAAAATGCCGCCACGCCCGCCGAGGATGGTATGCGCCAGCCAGCCGGCGATCAGGCCGACGACGATCCACGCAATCACGCCCATGCCCGGCTCCCTGCGGCCTCCTTGCGCGGGTGTCGCGCGCGGCCGAATCCATTATACCACCCTTGGGCCGAGCCGATCCACGGCTGCGCCATCTTTCCGCCGCGACGACAGGAATACGATGCCCGACGTCGCCAGCGACCATCCCCCAAAACAGACCGCGCCGGTTCTGGTCCTTGCCGTGTTCACGGCGTCGGTTTTCGTCAGCGCGCTGCTGCTGTTCGGTGTGCAGCCGATGTTCACGCGCATGGTGCTGCCGCAACTCGGCGGTTCGCCGTCGGTTTGGTCGGTGGCGATGGTGTTCTTTCAGTCCATGTTGCTTGCCGGCTATGCCTATGCCCATTGGCTGAGCCTGATCCGCAGCCGGCTCGTGCCAATCCTCATCCACCTTGTCCTGCTCGCCGCCGCGGCCGCCATGCTGCCGCTGTCGATCGCCAAAGGCTGGGGTGAACCGCCTGGCACCTTCACCGAATTCTGGCTGCTCGGCCTTTTCGCCGTGTCGATCGGCCTGCCGTTCTTTGCGCTTTCCGCCAACAATCCGCTGCTGCAAACCTGGTTCGTGCGCACCGGGCACAGAGACGGGAAGGACCCTTATTTTCTCTATGCCGCATCCAATATAGGCAGCTTCCTGGCGTTGCTGTCCTACCCGGTTTTGCTCGAACCGATGTTTTCGTTGCGTGCGCAAGGGCAGCTATGGAGCATCGGCTTCGTGCTGCTGGCGCTGTTGATTGCCGCCAGCGGCGTGCTGACGCTGCGCGCGCCGTCGAACGGAGCGATGGACGCGGCGCAAGCACCCATGGCCAAACCAACATGGCTGGCGCTCGGGCGCTGGACCTTTCTCGCCGCGGTGCCGTCCGGCCTGTTGGTCGCGGTCACCGCCTATATCACCACGGACGTCGCCTCTGCGCCCCTGCTCTGGGTGATGCCGCTGTCGCTTTACCTTTTGACCTTCGTGCTGGCGTTTCAGCGCGGGCCGCTGTTCAGGCACAGCTTCATGCTGACTTTGCAGCCCTTCGCCATCGGCGGCATCGTGTTCCTGTTGCTCAATGCCGGACGTGTGCCGGTGCTGCCGAACCTGACGGCGCACCTGCTCGCGTTCTTCGTGATCGCCATGGCTTGCCACGGCGAACTCGCGCGGCAGCGGCCGCAGGCCTCTGACCTGACAGCATTCTATGTCGCGCTGTCGTTCGGCGGCATGGCCGGCGGGCTGTTCGCCGGCCTGTTCGCGCCTAACGTTTTTTCGTGGATCGCCGAGTATCCGATCCTTGTCGTGCTGGCGGTGCTGTGCCGACCTCGCGTCGTGATCGGGACGCCGCCGCTATGGGCGCGCCTGGTGCCGCCATCGCGCTGGTTCTGGCCGGGCGCCGCCATTTTGGCGCTGGGGTTGATCGTGCCGGCGTATAGCGGCTTCCGGATCGACGCCTATGACCTCGACGCATTGCGTGCCGTCGTCCTGACGCTTGCGGCTCTGTCGATCCTGTTCATGCGCGCGCCGGTGCAGTCGGCGATTGCCGTCGCGTTGGCGTTCACGGTGGTCCGGCTCTATCCGACCGATGAAGGCCGCGGCGAGACCATGCGCAGCTTCTTTGGCGTCAACCAGATCTATGAGTCGGCCGACCGGCGCTATCGCGTGCTCAAGCACGGCTCAACCTATCACGGCGCGCAGATGATCCGGGAAGCGGACGGCAGCGCCGTCATCGGCCCGCCGGAGCCGATCACTTATTACCATCGGAAATCGCCCATGGCGGCGACGGTCACGGCGGGGCGCGGACGCAAGGCCGCAGCTTCGGGCGAGCCGTTACGCGTCGCGGTGATCGGGTTGGGCACCGGCAGCCTGGCCTGCCATGCGGCGAAGGGCGAGGCGTGGACCTTCTTCGAGATCGATCCGGCCGTGATCGCCATCGCGCGCGATCCCAAGCGTTTCAATTTCATCTCGGCCTGCGCGCCCGATGCGCCGATCGTACTCGGCGATGCGCGGCTGACTTTGGCCAGGCAGCCGGACGGTATCTTCGACTTGATCGTGGTCGACGCTTATTCGTCCGATGCGATCCCGGTCCATCTCGCCACCAGCGAAGCGATGGCGATCTACAAATCGAAGCTGGCGGCGCAGGGTGCGGTGGTCATGCACATTTCCAACCGTAATCTCGAACTGCAAACGGTGGCAACCGGCATCGCCGCCGCGAACGGACTGAAGTCATGGGTTTATACCGAGCCGCGCCAGACCGAGGATGACGCCAACTTCGTCTTCGCGTCAGATGTCGTAATCTCGGCCGCGGCGGCGACGGATATCGGCCCCTTGGTGTGGGACAAGCGCTGGGTAGCGACCGAACCCAACCTCGCTTTGCGCGTCTGGACCGACGACTATTCCAATGTTGCCGGAGCGTTCTGGCGCAAGCACTACCCTGATGCGACGACGGCGCCCTAGATTGCCGGCTTTTAAGCGGCCGGTTTCGGCGGCAGGCGATGGTTCGGCGTCGAGGTCGAGATGGCGACCTCGTCGTCATTCATGTCGGCGCCGATATGGGCGAACAAAGGCGTCGACAGATAGCGCTCGCCGGTGTCCGGCAACATGCACAGAATGGTCGAACCGGGCGCAGCCGATTTCGCGACGTCCAACGCGCCGGCGAATGTCGCGCCGGCGGTGATGCCGACGAAAATGCCTTCCTGCAGCGCCAGGTCGCGGCTGCATTTCATCGCGTCGGGACCGGCGATGGTGACGACCCGCGAAATGACGCCAGCGTCGATCGCCTCGGCCGTGATCTTCGGAATGAAGTTCGGACTCCAGCCCTGCATCGGATGCGGCTTGAACGATGTGTTCGGCTTGGCCGGCGAGCCGTCCGGGTTGCGTTCCTGCGGCGTCTTGTTGGTGAGCATCGGCGCGTCGGCCGGTTCGCAGACGACGATCTTGGTGTTCGGCATTTCCTTCGACAAGACGCGCGACACACCGGTGAGTGTGCCGCCGGTGCCGAAGCCGGTGACCCAATAGTCCAAAGTCTCGCCCTTGAAGTCGTTGACGATCTCGCGCGCGGTGGTGCGCGCATGCATGTCGGGATTGGCTTCGTTCTCGAACTGGCGGGTCAAGAACCAGCCATTGGCCTTGGCGAGTTCGGCGGCCTTGTTGACCATGCCGAGGCCGCCTTCGGAGGCCGGTGTCAGCACCACCTTGGCGCCGAGGAAACGCATCAGCTTGCGGCGCTCGACCGAGAAGCTTTCCGCCATGGTCAGCACCAGCGGATAGCCCTTGGCGGCGCAAACCATGGCCAGACCAATGCCGGTGTTGCCCGAGGTGCCTTCGACCACGGTCTGGCCGGCTTTAAGCGCGCCGGACTTTTCCGCCGCCTCGATGATGCCGAGCGCCAGACGGTCCTTGACCGAGCCGAGCGGATTGAAGGCTTCGATCTTGACGTAAAGATTGATGCCTTTGGGCCCGAGCTTGTTGATCCGCACGACCGGGGTGTTGCCGATGGTGCCGAGGATGGAATCGAACTTTGCCATGGTATTCTCCTCATTGTCATTCCGGGGCGCGAGCGCAGCGAGCGAACCCGGAATCCAGAAATACAGTGCGGGTGGCCTCTGGATTCCGGGTCCGCGCCTTCGGCACGTCCCGCAATGACGGCTACATATTCAAAACGCGGCCGTAAGCGTCGAGCACGGCTTCCTTCATCGTCTCAGACAATGTCGGATGCGGGAAGATGGTGTGCATTAGTTCTTCCTCGGTCGTCTCCAGATTCATGGCGACGACAAAGCCCTGAATGAGTTCGGTGACTTCGGCGCCGACGAGATGGGCCCCTAACAATTGGCCAGTCTTCTTGTCGAAGATGACCTTGACGAGACCCTGATCCTCGCCGAGCGCGATCGCCTTGCCGTTGCCGATGAAGGGAAATCGGCCGACGCGGATATCGAGGCCCTTGGCCTTGGCGGCGGCCTCGGTCAGGCCGACGGAGGCGATCTGCGGCGTGCAATAGGTGCAGCCCGGGATTTTCAATTTGTCCATCGGATGCGGATGCAGGCCCTTGATTGCCTCGATGCAGATGACGCCTTCGTGCTCGGCTTTGTGCGCCAGCATCGGCGGGCCGCAGACATCGCCGATGGCATAGATGCCCGCGACATTGGTCTTGTTGAATTCGTCGACCTTGACGATGCCGCGCTCGATTTTGACGCCGAGTTTTTCCAGACCGATGTTCTCGATGTTGCCGACGACGCCGACGGCGGCGATGACGCGGTCGACGGTGATCTGCTGGCTCTTGCCACCCTCTTCGATCGTCGCCGTGACGCTGTCGCTTTTTTTGTCGAGCTTGGTGACCTTGGCGTTGGCGATGATCTTGAAGCCCTGCTTCTCGAAAGCTTTGCGCGCGAAGGCGGCGATCTCGGCGTCCTCGACCGGAAGAATCTGCGGCAGCACTTCAACCACGGTCACGTCCGCGCCCATGGTGCGGTAGAACGACGCGAACTCGATGCCGATGGCGCCGGAGCCGACGACGAGCAGCGACTTCGGCATTTTGTCCGGGTTCATCGCCTCGAAATAGGTCCAGACCAGTTTCTTGTCCGGCTCGAGGCCAGGCAGCACGCGCGGCCGCGCGCCGGTGGCGACGATGATGTGCTTGGCGGTGTAAGCGCCCGGGCCGCTCGAGCCCTTCGGCGATTCTGTCTTCGACGCTTTCACAGTGATCTTGCCGGGCTCGTCGATGGTCGCCTCGCCCCAGATCAAGGTGACCTTGTTTTTCTTCAAGAGAAACCCGACGCCGGTATTCATGCGGCCGGCGACGCCGCGCGAGCGCTTGATGACAGCGGCGGGATCGAACGAAATATTGTCGGCCGACAGACCGTAATCCTTGGCGTGCTGCATGTAGTGGAATATCTCGGCCGAGCGCAGCAGCGCCTTGGTCGGAATGCAGCCCCAGTTCGAGCAGATGCCGCCGAGGAAATCGCGCTCGACCACGGCCACCTTGAAGCCGAGCTGCGCGGCGCGGATGGCGGTGACATAGCCGCCCGGCCCGGAGCCGATGATGATGATGTCGAAACTGCTATCCGCCACGGGGCGTCTCCGCTTTTCTTAAAAACCGGGCTTAGCCCGGGACCTTTGTCTTGGTGTCCCATATAGGCTTGCCCCGATCAAGCAGTACCCCGGTGGGCGATGGCGCGCGAGCACCCCCCATTGTGGCCCGCTCCGTAAGGGATTTTAATGGCGCCAAAGAAGACGACAAACACAAGGGGAAACGTCATGAGAATCACGCTCGGCCGCGTTGCGGTCGCCACACTATTCCTGCTGACGCATGCCGGCCTTGCGTCCGCCGCGGACGTCAAGGTGTTCAGCACCATCGGCGTGCAGGCGGCGCTCGAAGAGCTGGCGCCGCAATTCGAGAAAGCGAGCGGCCACAAGCTGCAGATCACCTGGGCGACCGCCGCCGTGCTGGTGCGCAAGGTTCAGGCCGGCGAAACCGCCGACGTCCTGATCCTGACCAAGCAAGGCCTTGAGACCATGGTCAAGGAGAACAAGGCGACCGCCGGCAGCGACGCCGTGTTCGCCTCCTCCGGCATGGCCATGGTGGTCAAGAAAGGCGCGCCGAAGCCGGACATCTCGACGCCGGAAGCCTTCAAGCAGGCGCTGCTGAAGGCCAAGACCATTTCCTATTCCAATCCGGAACATGGCGGCGCCAGCGGCGTCTATCTCGCCAAGCTGATCGAGCGGATGGGCATCGCCGACCAGTTGAAAGCCAAAACGGTCTATCCGCCGCCGAGCGGCAATGCCGGCAAGCTCGCCGCCAGCGGCGAAGCCGAACTGGCGATCCAGCAGGAGCCGGAAGTGATGTCGGCGGAAGGCGCCGAAATGGTCGGTCCGCTGCCGGCCGAATACAACAACATCACGACCTATGCGGCCGGACCGTTCGCGGGCACCGTGCAGGCGGATGCGGCAAATGCGCTCATCCGTTTCCTGCATACGCCGGCGGCGGCCGATGTGTTCAAAAAGCGCGGCCTGAAGCCGGAAGGCGCGGCGAAGGCGTCGTAATTTCGTCGTTGAGCATCAGCCGCGCGCGGCACCACGCGCGCGGCGCTGCCGGATGTAATATTTGATGCCGCATTCCAGCAATGCGAGGGCAAGGACGACGCCTGCGACCACCAGCAACATGAACTGACCGATGCTGTTGGCCAGGGCCTCGCCGGAATAAAAAACAGACTGGACGATGCTCTGCCCGAGGGGCGTCATGAAAAATACGATCGATGCAGCAAGCGTGAACCACGGAATGTGACGCATGCTTACACCACCATCATTATCGGGTTTTCGATCAATTTCTTGAAAGCACCGATGAGTTCGGCCCCCAGCGCGCCGTCGACCGAGCGGTGATCGCAGGACAATGTCACGCTCATGATATGCGCCGGCACGATCTGACCGTTCCGGACAACGGCGCGCTCTTCGCCGGCGCCGACCGCGAGAATGGTCGACTGCGGCGGGTTGATCACCGCGGTGAAGTCCTTGATGCCGTACATGCCGAGGTTGGATACCGATGACGTGCCGCCCTGATATTCGTGCGGCTTCAATTTCTTGCCGCGGGCGCGCGCGATCAGGTCCTTGCCCTCATTGGCGATGACCGACAGCGACTTCAGTTCGGCCTGGCGGATGATCGGCGTGATCAGGCCGCCCGGCAATGCCACGGCGACGCCGATGTCGGAGTGTTTGTGCTTGAGCATGCCGCCTTCCGACCAGGACACGTTGGCTTCCGGAATGCGTTGCAGCGCCAGCGCCAATGCCTTGATGACGAAGTCATTGACCGACAATTTGTAGGCCGGCTTGCCGTCTTTATCCTTGGGCGCGGCGCTATTGATCTCCTCGCGCGCCGTGAGCAATTTGCCGATTTCGCAGTCCATCGTCAGATAGAAATGCGGCACGGTCTGCGTCGAGGCGGTGAGCCGTTGCGCAATGGTGCGGCGCATGCCGTCATGCGGCACCAGTTCGTAGGAGCCTTCCTCGTAGAGGCCGAGGATCTGCTTGTCGGACATGCTGGCGGCGACAGGCGCGCCGGCTGCGGCTGGTGCGCCGGCAGCGGCGGGCTTCATCGCCCCCTTGCCCGATCTGGCATCTTCAATATCGCGGGCAATGACACGACCGTGTGGACCAGAGCCCGACACGCGGGAGAGATCGACGCCAGCGTCCTTGGCGAGACGCTTTGCGAGCGGGGAAGCGAATACGCGCGCGCCATAGTCGGCCGTTTTGGCGACTGGCGCAGCGGGTGCCGCGGCTTGCGGTGCGGCGGCCTTGGCGGGCGCAGCTTGTGGCGCCGATGTCTTGTCTGGCGCTTTCGCAGCCGGTGCGGCAGCCTTGGGCGGAGCCGCGTTCGCCGCCTTGGCGTCTTCGCCATCCGCCACCATCACCGCGATCACCGCGTTGACGGCGACGTCCTGCGTGCCTTCCGGCACGACGATCTTGGCGAGCGTGCCCTCGTCGACCGCCTCGTATTCCATCGTCGCCTTGTCGGTCTCGATCTCGGCGATGACGTCGCCCGACTTGATCTTTTCGCCCTCTTTCTTGAGCCACTTGGCAAGGTTACCCTTTTCCATCGTCGGCGACAGCGCGGGCATGAGGATGTTGGTGGGCATGATGCGTTTCGCCTACCGGTAACTGACGGCTTTCGCCGCCTCGACGACTTCGGCAACCGAGGGCAAAGCGAGCTTCTCGAGATTGGCGGCGTAAGGCATCGGCACTTCCTTGCCCGAGACGCGCGCGACCGGCGCGTCGAGATAATCGAAGGCCTGCTCCATGATGCGCGCGGCGATTTCGGCGCCGACGCCGGACTGCGCCCAGCCCTCCTCCACCGTGACGGCGCGGCCGGTCTTCTTGACCGAGGCGATGATGGTTTCGGTGTCCATCGGCTTCAAGGTGCGCAGGTCGATGACTTCAGCCTCGATGCCTTCCTTCGCCAGTTCCTCGGCGGCCTTGAGCGCATAGGTCATGCCGTTCGACCAGGCGATGATGGTGACGTCGTTGCCGGCGCGGGCGATTTTCGCCTTGCCGATCGGCAGCACAAAATCATCGAGCTTGGGCACCGGGCCCGAGTGGCCATAGAGCATTTCGTTTTCGAGAAAGATCACCGGATTGGGATCGCGGATCGCGGCCTTCAGAAGCCCTTTGGCGTCGGCGGCATTCGATGGCGTGACCACGCGCAGGCCGGGAATGTTCGAGTACCAGGCCGAATAATCCTGGCTGTGCTGCGCGGCAACGCGCGAGGCCGCGCCGTTCGGACCGCGGAACACGATCGAGCAACCCATCTGGCCGCCGGACATGTACAGGGTCTTGGCGGCGGAGTTGATGATCTGGTCGATCGCCTGCATGGCGAAGTTGAAGGTCATGAATTCGACGATGGGCTTCAAGCCGGCAAGCGCCGCGCCGACGCCCAATCCCGCGAAACCGTGTTCGGTGATCGGCGTGTCGATGACGCGCTTGTCGCCGAATTCCTGCAACAGGCCTTGCGTGACTTTATAGGCGCCCTGATATTCGGCGACTTCCTCGCCCATGACGAAGACATCGCCATCGCGGCGCATTTCCTCGGCCATCGCGTCGCGCAGGGCTTCGCGCATGGTCATGGTGACCATC
>CAITJJ010000002.1 GCA_903892675.1 uncultured Hyphomicrobiales bacterium
GTCAGCCGGTACAGCAGCGACAGGATCATGGTGTTGATGGCAACCGATTTGCCCGAGCCGGTGGTGCCGGCGATCAACAGATGCGGCATGCGCGCCAGATCGACGATGACGCTTTCGCCGCCGATGGTCTTGCCGAGACAGAGCGCGAGCTTGGAGCTGCTCTCGGTGTAATCCTTTGCCGCCAGCAATTCGCGGAAGTAAACCTTCTCGCGCACCGGGTTGGGCAGTTCGATGCCGATGGCGTTGCGGCCGGAAACGACGGCGACGCGCGCCGACACCGCGCTCATCGAGCGAGCGATATCGTCGGCAAGTCCGATGACGCGCGACGATTTGATACCGGGCGCCGGCTCGAGTTCGTAGAGCGTGACCACCGGGCCCGGGCGCGCATTGATGATTTCGCCGCGCACGCCGAAATCGCTCAGCACGCTTTCCAGCGCGGTGGAATTGGCGTCGAGCACGTCCTTGGGCAGGGTCGTGCGCTCGGAAACCTTTTGTGCGGTCAGCAGATTGAGTGAGGGCAGGACGAAGCCCGAGCCGGATTTGCGCGGCTTCGGCGCGGCGGCGCGGCGGCGCGGCGCCGGTTCGGCCTCTTCGTCCTCGTATTCTTCTTCCGGATCGAAAGCCTCCGGCGCCGGCGCCATGCTTGGCGCGGCAACGCGGCCGAGATTGTCGAAACGCGGCTCCTGACGCGCGCCGGCAGGCGCAACGGCGCCAGCGGGCAGCGGCTTGCGCACGGCGCCGCGCAGCATCCGGCCGAGACGGGCCTTCCAGCTCAACAGCGCGTGCACGACCATGCCGAGCCAGGGCGAGCCATGATCGGCCTCGGCGTCGTCATCGATCTCGTCATCAACTTCCTCGTGCGCCGGCGCGGGCGGCTTCTCCGCATGGCTCGGCCATCGCAGGCCGGACGCGATGGCCAGGGTCAGCACGGCGGCAAGTCCGAAGGCCGCGGACAAAGCGATCAGGGTCATGCCGTCGAGCGGCGCGCCGAACAGTATAGTCGGTAGCGTCAAAATGCCGTCGCCGCAGGCGCCGCCAAGGCCGGTCGGCAGCGGCCAGGAGCCACTGCGCGGCAGCGTCGAGGCAAAGGCGGCGGCGAGGAAAGTCGCGGCGATCCAGACCAGGCCGCGCCATTTCTCGCCGAGCGGCCGATGCGCCAGCAGCCGCCAGCCGAGCAGCGCTTCCGGCAACAGCAGCAGCACGGAAGCCAGACCCAGCAACTGCATCGCCAGATCGGAGAAGATGGCGCCGGGAAAGCCGAGCAGATTCTTGATTGGCGTCTGCGTGGCATGGCTGAGCGAAGGGTCCTGCACCGACCAGGTTGCGAGCGCGATTACACCCAGCAACGCGCAGGTGATCAGCGCCAGCCCCGCCAGCTCGCTCAAACGGCGGCGCACGATGTCGCGGAAATGATCCGTGACAAAGGCGACGACGTCGAGATTGCGGTCGGACGATGCCATCTGTTGTTACCGTTTATCCCAAAACCGCGACGATGCGGTGCAACGCTTCGCCGGTCGTCGCCGCATCCTGCACCATGGCGACGCGGATATAGTCGGCGCCGGGGTTTGTCCCGTCGGCCTGTTCGCGCGCGAGATAGCGCCCCGGCACGACGCGTACGCCGGCTTCCGCCCACAGCCGCTTGGTCACCACTTCGCTGCCGCCGAATTTCGACACATCGAGCCACAAGAAAAAACCGCCGGCGGGACGCTTGTAGCCGTAGCGGTCGCCGATGATCTGGTCGGCCAGATCGAATTTGGCGTTGTACAGCTCGCGATTCTTTTCGACATGCGCTTCGTCGTTATAGGCGGCGACGGCGACATGCTGCATCGGTCCCGGGACTTGCGGCGCGGCGACGTTGCGCAATTCGAGGAAGGCGGCGAGAAATCTGGCGTCGCCGGCGGCGAATCCGACGCGCAGGCCGGGCAGGTTCGAGCGCTTCGACAGCGAATGAAATACAACGGTGTTGGTGAAGCCTGCGCCAGACGCTTCCAGCATACCGGCCGGCTTATCCTTGCTGTAGATTTCGCCGTAACATTCGTCGGCGAACACCAGAAAGCCGAAGCGGCGCGACAGCGCATGGAGTTTGTCGAGATAATCGCGCGAGGCGACCGCGCCCTGCGGATTCGACGGCGACGCGAGATAGAAAGCGACCGTGCGCTTGAGCAAAGCTTCGTCGAGCGCGCCGAGATCGGGCAGGAAGGAACTCGCGCGCGTCGCCGGCAAATAGACAGGCTCGCAATCGGCGGCGAGCGCGCCGGCCGAGTAGGCGGCATAAAACGGATTGGGGATCAGCACCGCCGGCAAGGTACCTGACTTGCCTGCACGGTCGCCGACGTAACGCTTCGCCGCGAGCGCGCCGAGGAACAGACCCTCGCGTGTGCCGTTGAGCACCAGCACTTCATTTTCCGCATCGACCGGCTTGGCCAACGCGTAGCGGCGGCCGAGCCAGGCGGCGACCGCCTTGCGGAACGGGTCGAGCCCCTTGTTGGCCGGATAGCGGCCGAATTCGGCCAGATGCGCCGCCAGCACCGGGCCGACGAAATCGGGAATCGCGTGCTGCGGCTCGCCGACCGACAGATTGATGATTGGTTTGCCCGGTTCGATGCCGGCGATGAGATCGGTCAGCCGCACGAAGGGCGAGCGGCTGCTCTCGGCCGCTGCCTGGGTCGATGTCTGGGCTTCGCGCTGGGCAGTTATCATGGACATTGGACACACCGGCGGGGTGGTTGGCGCGCGGTCTCGCCGGATGCCGGCGCCCGGCATCAGGGATCGCGCGGGGATAAGCCCGCGGCACAAGGGTGAAGCACATTAGAA
>CAITJJ010000003.1 GCA_903892675.1 uncultured Hyphomicrobiales bacterium
AGGCCGGCGGATTCCTGGCACGGCGCGTGGCGCGGCAGTTTCTGACCCGGATGGCGCGCATTGGCCGAGGTCCAGTTCTCGACCTGTTTGCCGGTGATGATCTTCACGTAGCCCTGCGTTTCCTCGGGCAGCTTGCCTTTGCCCTTCGATTTCAGCCAGTCGATGACGCGACGCGGCCCGGCGTTGTAGGCGGCGGCGGCCAGTCCGAGATTGCCGAACTGCTGCAACAGGCTGTTAAGCAGACGCGCGGACGCAGGGATTGCCTGCGCCGGGTCGAACGGATTTTCGAGGCCCATGTCGGTCGCGGTGTCGGGCATGAACTGGGCAATGCCTTGCGCGCCGGCCGAGCTGATCACGCTGGGATTGAAGCGGCTTTCCTGAAACAGCAGGCGAATGAAAAACGGCGCCGGCAGATCGTTGATCTGCGCCGATTTGGTCAGCGTGTCGCAGATTTCCGCGGTGGAGCGTGCGATCACCGGCTTGGCGATCGGCGGCAGCGGAATGCCGATCGGGATTCCGTTATTGACGACGACGCCGGACGGCACCGGAAATTCAACCGCGAGATCCAATGCAGCGAGCAATGTGTCAGCCGGTGCGCCATCGCGCTGCACGGCAATGTCAGGCTGGCGCGGAATCTTGACGGTGACGCTTGATTGATCGTCGCGCACATCGCCGCGCGCGGCGCTGGCGGCGTGGCTGCCATTCTTGCCGGTGAAGGAGTCGAGCGACAACCGTGCTGCATCCGGCTCGGTCGCGCCTGACCACGTCAAAAGGCAGACGCAGGCGGGCAGAAAAAGCTGCCGCATGTCTTTCACATCCTCCGAGCGCGCGCCCGGCGCACACGGCGCGCTGGCGGACAAAAATAAAAATGAAGGCGAATCACGCTTCGCAAGCCGCGATACATGCGGCCCAAAGCCGCCCGATTTGCGAAGGATTGAGGCCGGAATTACGGCGATAACGCCCTGCTATGGCCGCAGTTCCATGGGGCGGAACGATTCGTGGGGGGCTTCCGGAGTTCGCTTGCGGGATCGGGCGCTAGGCTTGCGCCACCATTCCCGCGCGCGGCGCGGCCAGCAGCGCCAGCGCCTGTTCATAACCGGCGAGGACACCATCGACCATGGTTTCGACCGAGAACGAGGTGGCGACCTGCGTGCGCAGCCGCCGCGCGGTGTCGTTGATCGCCGCCGGTTCGCACATGGCGGTGGCGATTGCCTTGGCGAGTTGCGCCGCGTCGCCGGGCGGGATCAGCGCCGGCGACAGCGCGCCGTAAATTTCCGGAATGCCGCCGACATTCGTGGTGATCAGCGGTTTGCCGGCGGCGGCGGTTTCCAGCACCACGTAAGGCAGCGACTCGGCACGCGACGGAATGACCATAACGCGGCCGAGCGCCATGGCGGCACGCGCGCGCATCGGCGCCATGAAACGAATGGCGGAGGTCAGACCAAGGCTCTCGACCCGCGCCCGCAATTCGGCTTCGGACGGGCCGCCGCCGACGAGGGTCGCGGTGACCGGTGGCGCGCCATTGCTGCGCAGCAGGGCAATGGCGTCGATCAGGATATCGATGCCCTTGACCGCGCGCAGTTCGCCGAGAAACACCAGATCGGTGGCATCGCTCGCCAGCGCGACCGGCTCGAATTCAGCGGCGCTGACGCCGTTATGGACGACGCGCGTCAGCCCGGAAGGCGTGCCGATCTTGGCGTTGAAGACCGCGGCGCTGAACGCGCTCTCGAACAAAAAGAGATCGCCGCGCGACCTCAGAATGCGCTCGAGCGCGAGATAGGCCTTGCCGGAAAACGAGGTGTGATCGAGCAGCAGGCTACCGCCGTGCGGCGTGTAGGCGCGCATCGCCGGCTTTCCGGCGAATGCGAG
>CAITJJ010000004.1 GCA_903892675.1 uncultured Hyphomicrobiales bacterium
CCGTATTGCTACGGCCGCTCGACTTGCATGTGTTAGGCCTGCCGCCAGCGTTCGCTCTGAGCCAGGATCAAACTCTCAAGTTGGATGAGAAATTTAAAACTGACTGGTCTTTTCGCTTGCGCAAAATTTCACGTTTTGACGAGGTCCACAAAACTGATCACTCGTGAGAATGACCAGCAGTGTACCTTTGAAAACGTAGACCGTCAGAAGTCTCTTCCGACCGCGTGCACCGTGTTGAATTACTTCTTCACGTTACCGCGGTCCGCAAGGACCCCGCCGTCCACGTTTCTCTTTCTTCCGATTCACTTGTCAAACAGCCCGGGATCCGAAAACCCCACTTGCCAGACGGCAAGGTATCTAAATGCGTCGTCGAAACTCATGCTTCCGAATACCATCGGAGGCATTTTCACTGAACCAGTGAGGAGTTTCAGAGGCGCGCCATCGAGCCGTAACTTGCGGAACGGCGCGCCGATGGGTCGTATATAGGCTTCGGCTCCTCGGCTTGTCAACCGAGAAAAGCAACAGGGCTGTGACAGCCTTTTAAGCCCGTATTGACGGGCTTTTTCGTCATTTTTAGGCGCTCGAATCCGGCCGGCCGGCCAAAGTATTTTGAAAAAAACTTCGAAAACTTTGGCGCTGCCGTCCGGGGGCGCGGAGCCGGCCTTTGGCCGGCGAATGAGCCCCGCGCGACCGGTTTTGACCGCCCAGTTTTGCGGGTGCCGGGCACGGAGCCCGGGCCGGCCGGGCCAAGGCCCAGTATTGCGGCCGATCCATCGCACCCGGAGGCTTGGTGCCGCACTCAAGCCATATTCATAGGACGTCCTTGACCCCTTGGTTGAGGGATGGAATCGCGATTTTAGGGGCCCACCACCGTCGATCAGGCCATTAACGAGGCCCGCGACCCGCGATTGACGGGCCGGGGGCTAACCGGCATCGTGCCGGCGCCGATTCAAAGGGCAAGTTAATCAGCCTGTTCAACGATTTGCCGGTGATATAGGGGCTCCGGCTTGCGGCGATCCATCGTCGATCACGACGCTTGAGGGGACGGTCAGCTTGGACCACACACGGTCGCGCGGCGCGCATCGATTGAAGAATGCCGAGGTAATCGAGCTCGGCAACGAGGCGCCGCTGTCCGTGGACGGCGGCACTTCCGCGTTCGTCGATCGCCGCCGCGTTTCGGTGCAATGGTTTGCCGGCACGATTTTGACCGCCTTGTGCGGCGCTGCCTTGATGGGCGGCGCCGTTTTCACATCGCTCGACGGCGAAACGAATTTCGCGTCGTTACCGGAACGGGTTGAAGTGGCGCTGCGCGGCGCACTCGCCGCGGGCGCCGAGCGACTGGGCGCGCGCAAGAGCGACCGCCTGCAAACCGCGGACGAACCCTCATTCGCCAAACAACTGATCCGCGTTTCCACCACCACCCGCGTCGGCAATCATGAAGTGGTGCGCGTGCGTCCCTTCGTGCGCATCGCCGGCAACCTGTCGCTGACCGTGTCCGATCTTTCCGCGTCCATCCCGGCCTTCAATCCGCAAACGCTGCTGGCGGAAAACGCCCCCGGCGGCACGGCCACACCGGACGATGCGCCGGCCGCCGAGCCGGACGCCGAAGTTGCCTTCGTCATGCGCGATCTCGTACCGATGATGCCGCGCCTTAAGATCGCGCTGCTCACGCCCAACGAGGAAGTGATGGCGCGCGTCAAGGAAGCAGCCGAGTGGAGCGAGAAAGCCGGTAACCAGATCCAGGTCGGTTCCAACAACGTCACCGGCATCAAGCTGGCTTATGCCGGCACGGTTGCGACCGACCCTTATGCCGGTTTCGAGGCGCGCGTCGTGCCTGAGAACATCACGTTGCTGCCCAAGACCGCCAACCAGACCACCGGCGGCAACAACTTCAACGAAAAAGTCGTCATCGCCAAAAAGGGCGAAGGCCTGACCTCGATCCTGCGCGATCTTGGCGCCGCGCCAGACGAAATTGCCAAGGTTGTCGCCATCCTCGGCGCGCGCGGGCGCGACGGCGGCATCAAGGAAGGCCAGAAGCTGCGCGTTCTGATGGCGCCGACCGCCGGTTCGCCGCGGCTGCAGCCCATCCGCGTGATCGTCGCCGCCGACAGCGTGATCGAAGCGGTGGTGGCTCTGGCCGATACCGGCAAATATGTTTCGGTCGACGTGAAGAGCATCGACACCGAAGTCGCCGACAATTCCAGTCAGGAACCGGATGAAAACGACACGTCCGGCGTGCGCCTGTATCAGAGCGTCTATGAAACCGCGCTGCGCAACCAGATTCCGCGGCCGATTATCGACGAGTTGATCCGCATCTACTCCTACGACGTCGATTTCCAGCGCAAGGTGCAGCCGGGCGACTCGTTCGAGGTGCTGTATGCCGGCGAAGAAGAAACGCCGGGCGCCGACAGCCGCAACGACGTGCTGTTCGCCGCGCTCACCGTCGGCGGCGAAGCCAAGAAGTTCTATCGCTTCCAGTCGCCGGATGACGGCCTGGTCGATTATTACGACGAGACCGGCAAGAGCGCGAAGAAGTTCCTGGTGCGCAAGCCTGTGATCGCCGGCATCATGCGCTCCGGCTTCGGCCTGCGCCGCCACCCGATCCTCGGCTACAGCAAGATGCACACCGGCGTCGACTGGGCGGCGCCGACCGGCACGCCGATCTATGCCGCCGGCAACGGCGTCGTCGACAAGGAAGGCTGGGAGTCCGGCTACGGCAAATATATTCGCCTTCGTCACAACAACGGCTACGAAACCGCGTACGGGCACATGAGCGCTTATGCGCGCGGCGTCGAAGAGGGCAAGCGCGTGCGTCAGGGCCAGGTGATCGGCTTCGTCGGCTCGACCGGCCTTTCTACCGGTTCGCATGTGCACTACGAAATTCTGGTCAACGGCCGCTTCGTCGATCCGATGCGAATCAAGCTGCCGCGCGGCCGCGAACTCGCCGGTTCGATGATGTCGAGTTTCGAGATGGAGCGCGAACGGCTCGACAACATCATGGCCCGCAAGCCGGCGCGCGTCGCATCGAGCGCGCGTTAAGTTCCGTTAACGCCCGAATTTCAAACGCAAACGACACATCGACGAATCACGGCGTTCATGCTTTGTACAAGCATGACCTTTGCGGCGCCACTACCGGCCGATGCGGCCTATCTCGCCAAATTGAACGCCGAGCAGCGCCGCGCCGTGGAACATGGCAGCGAATTTGGCGGCGTTGAGATCACCGAAGCGCCGCCATTGCTGATTATCGCCGGCGCCGGCTCCGGCAAGACCAACACCTTGGCGCACCGCGTGGCGCATCTCATCGTCGGCGGCGTCGATCCGCGTCGCATTCTGCTGCTGACCTTTTCGCGGCGCGCGGCGGCGGAGATGCAGCGGCGAGTCGAGCGCATCACCGCGCAGGTTTTCGGCGCGCAAACCGGCGCCGCCAACGGCAATCTCGGCTGGTCAGGCACGTTCCACGCTATCGGCGCGCGGCTGCTGCGTGAGTATGCGCGCGACATCGGGCTCGATCAGCCTTTCACCATCCACGATCGCGAGGATTCCGCCGACCTGATGAACCTGGTGCAGCACGAACTCGGCTTCTCGAAAACGCGCAAACGCTTCCCGATGAAGGGGACTTGTCTTTCGATCTATTCGCGCGCGGTCAATGCCGAGACGCCGCTGCTGGAAGTGCTGGAAAATTTCTTTCCGTGGTGCGCCGAATGGGAAAGCGAATTGCGTGCGCTTTTCTCCGCCTATGTCGAGGCCAAGCAGAAACAGAACGTGCTCGATTACGACGACCTGCTGCTCTATTGGGCGCAGATGATGAGCGAGGGCGCTATCGCACAGGACATCGCCGCGCGCTTCGATCATGTCATGGTCGACGAATATCAGGACACCAACAAGCTGCAGGCCTCGATCCTGCTGGGCTTAAAGCCCAATGGCCGCGGCCTCACGGTGGTCGGCGACGACGCGCAATCGATCTATTCGTTTCGTGCCGCGACCGTGCGCAACATTCTCGACTTTCCCGGCCACTTCACGCCGCGCGCGCAGGTCATCACGCTGGAGCGCAATTATCGCTCGACGCAGCCGATCCTCGCCGCCGCCAATGCGGTGATCGAACTGGCATCCGAGCGTTTCACCAAGAATCTCTGGTCGGACCGGCCTTCGGCGGAGCGGCCGCGCATCGTCAACGTCGCCGACGATGTCGGACAGGCGCAATATATCGTCGAGAAGATTCTGGAAAATCGCGAAGCCGGTATTGTGCTGAAGAGCCAAGCCGTGCTGTTCCGCACCTCAAGCCATAGCGCCGGTCTCGAAATCGAACTGACGCGGCGCAATATTCCGTTTGTCAAATTCGGCGGGCTGAAATTTCTCGAAGCCGCGCACATCAAAGACGTGCTCGCCGTGCTGCGCTTCGTGCACAACATGCGCGACCGCGTCGCCGGCTTTCGCGTCGCGCAGATGCTGCCCGGCATTGGCCCGAGCGCCGCCGGCCGGTTGCTCGATCGCATGGCCGAAACAGACGACCCCGTTGCTGCGCTCGCAGGCTTCAAGCCACCGGCGGCTGCCATCGAGCATTGGCCTGATTTCGAGGAGACCATCGGCCTGCTGCGGCGCAACGTCGTCGGCTGGCCCGGCGAAATCGATTGCGTCTGCCGCTGGTACGCGCCGCATCTTGAGCGCATGCACGAAGACGCAGCGGCGCGACAGGGCGATCTGGCGCAACTGGCGCAGATCGCGGCGACCTATCTAAGCCGCGAGCGCTTCCTGACCGAACTGACGCTCGATCCGCCGAGCGCGACCAGCGACCAGTCCGGCCCGCCGCTGCTTGACGAGGATTATTTGATTCTCTCGACGATCCATTCCGCCAGGGGCCAGGAATGGACATCGGTCTATGTGCTCAATACCGTCGATGGTTGCTTGCCGTCCGACCTCTCGACCGGCTCGACACCGGAGATCGAGGAAGAGCGGCGTTTACTCTACGTCGCCATGACACGCGCCAAGGACCAGTTGCACGTCATGGTGCCGCAGCGATTCTTCACGCACGGCCAGCGCGGCCATGGCGACCGCCATGTCTATGCGCAGCGCACGCGCTTCATTCCGAATTCCCTGTTGACGCATTTCGACCATCGCGCATGGCCACCGCCCCACGCCGCGCAGGCGGGCGCGAGCCCTGTGCGCGTGCCGGTCGATGTCGGCGCACGCATGCGGAATATGTGGAAATAGAAATGGGCGCTCCGTTTACGACGGAGCGCCCGATTTTCATTCGCGCGATCGCGACTTACGCCGCCTGGGCCAGCTTGCCGTTGAAGGTCAGGCCTTGCTTGCCGGCCGAGACGTTGACCGCCTCGCCGTCCTTGATCGCACCCGACAGGATCATCTCGGCGAGCGGATCCTGCACTGCTTTCTGGATCACACGCTTGAGCGGCCGCGCGCCATAAGCCGGGTCCCAGCCCTTCTCGGCCAGCCACTCGCGCGCGCCGGCGTCGAGCTCGATGGTGATCTTGCGGTCGTCCAGCAGCTTGCGCAGGCGGCCCATCTGGATATCGACGATCGCCGTCATCTCCGACTTCTTCAACCGGTGGAACAGAATGATCTCGTCGATGCGGTTGAGGAATTCCGGACGGAACGCGGAACGCACCACGCCCATGACAGAATCGCGCACCACCTCGGTGTCTTCGCCTTCCGGCTGGTTGACCAGAAAGTCGGAGCCGAGGTTCGACGTCATCACGATCAAGGTGTTGCGGAAGTCGACCTGATGACCCTGCCCGTCGGTCAGACGGCCATCGTCGAGCACCTGCAGCAGGACGTTGAACACATCCGGATGCGCCTTCTCGATCTCGTCGAACAGCACGACCTGATAGGGCCGACGCCGCACCGCCTCGGTGAGTGCGCCGCCTTCCTCGTAACCGACATAGCCCGGAGGCGCGCCGATCAGACGCGCGACCGAATGCTTCTCCATGTATTCCGACATATCGATGCGGATGAGCGCGTTCTCGTCGTCGAAAAGATAGGCAGCGAGCGTCTTGGTCAGCTCGGTCTTGCCGACGCCGGTGGGGCCAAGGAACATGAACGAGCCGATCGGCCGGTGCGGGTCCTGCAACCCGGCGCGCGCGCGACGTACCGCTGTAGCGACCGCCTTGACCGCTTCGGCCTGGCCAATGACGCGCTTGCCGAGTTCGTCCTCCATGCGCAGCAACTTGGCCTTTTCGCCTTCTAGCATTTTGTCGACCGGCACGCCGGTCCAGCGCGAGACGACGCCGGCAATGTGATCGGCGGTCACGGTCTCTTCCATCATCGAACCGGGCGATTGCGAGCCTTCGGTCGATTTGAGTTTCTTCTCGAGTTCAGGAATGCGGCCATAGGCCAGCTCACCGGCGCGCTGATAGTCGCCCTTGCGCTGCGCATTGGCGAGTTCGCCGCGCAACGTGTCGAGCTCGTTCTTGAGCTTCTGCGCGTCCGACAGCTTCTCCTTCTCCGCCTTCCAGCGCGAGGTGATGTCGGCCGACTTCATCTCGAGGTCTTTCAGTTCGACCTCAAGTCGCTTGAGCCGGTCCTTCGAGCCAGGATCGCTCTCCTTCTTTAGCGCCTCGGCTTCGATCTTCAGCCGCACGATTTCGCGGTCGTAAGAGTCGAGTTCTTCCGGCTTGGAATCGACCTGCATCTTAAGCCGCGCGCCGGCCTCGTCGATCAGATCGATGGCTTTGTCGGGCAGGAAGCGGTCGGTAATGTAGCGGTTCGACAAAGTCGCCGCCGCAACGATCGCGCTATCGGCGATGCGCACGCCGTGATGCTGCTCGTATTTATCCTTCAGCCCGCGCAGAATGGAAATCGTATCCTCGACCGTAGGCTCCGACACGAACACCGGCTGGAAGCGCCGCGCCAGCGCCGCGTCCTTCTCGACGTGTTTCTTGTATTCGTCGAGCGTGGTCGCGCCGATGCAGTGCAGTTCGCCGCGCGCCAATGCGGGCTTGAGCAGATTTGAGGCATCCATCGCGCCGTCGGCCTTGCCGGCGCCGATAAGCGTGTGCATCTCGTCGATGAACAATACGATGCCGCCTTCGGCGGAAGTGACTTCATTGAGTACAGCCTTGAGGCGCTCTTCGAACTCGCCGCGATATTTCGCGCCGGCGATCAGCGCGCCCATGTCGAGCGCCATCAGTTTCTTATCCTGGAGGCTTTCCGGCACGTCGCCGTTGACGATGCGTAGCGCCAGCCCCTCGACGATGGCGGTCTTGCCAACGCCGGGCTCGCCGATCAGCACCGGATTGTTCTTGGTCCGGCGGGAGAGCACCTGGATGGTACGGCGGATTTCCTCGTCGCGGCCGATGACCGGATCGAGTTTGCCGTCGCGCGCGGCCTGCGTCAGATCGCGGGCATATTTCTTCAGCGCATCATACGCATTCTCGGCCGACGCCGAATCCGCGGTTCGGCCCTTGCGCAGCGTCTCGATGGCGGCATTAAGATTTTGCGGCGTCGTGCCGGACTTGGCGAGCGCCTTGCCGGCATCGCTGTCCTTCTCAAGGGCAAGCGCGAGCAAGAGTCGTTCAACTGTGACGAAGCTGTCGCCGGCCTTCTCGCCCGCCTTCTCGGCGGCGTCGAACACCCGCGCCAATTGCGGGCTCAGGTAAACTTGGCCGGCGCCGGCACCGGATACTTTCGGGATTTTGCCGAGCGCGGTCTCGACGTCGCGCAGCACCTGCCGCGAGTTGCCGCCGGATCGGTCGATCAGGCCCGCAGCCAACCCTTCCGGGTCGTCGAGGAGAACTTTCAGCATATGCTCGGGGGAAAATTGCTGATGGCCCTCGCGCAGGGCCATGGACTGCGCGGACTGCACGAAGCCACGCGCACGGTCGGTATATTTCTCGAAGTTCATGTCTCAACTCCCTCGGCCCATGATGGCACCGGACATTTCAATGGAGCATGATCTTTTTCCGAAAACCGCAAACCCACTTTTCGGGATCATGCTCGCGGGTCCCCGAAGGCAACCCCTCCACGCCATCATGTGGGGATACTTTATGCCGGTTTGAAGGGGCGGCCGACTTGATATAGGTCACCGTTAACGTCGGCCCGCGAACCGAAAGTGCCCCCGCATGACCAGCCCCCCAGCCCGGATCGAGGGCCTCTACCGCTACCCGGTGAAGGGCCTGTCGCCGCAGCCACTGCCGCGAACCACTCTTTTCCCCGGGCGGACCATCGCCGCCGACCGGCTCTACGCCATCGAGAACGGCCCGACCGGCTTCGATCCGGCGGCGCCAAGCTACTTTCCCAAGAATCGCTTTTTGATGCTGATGAAGAACGAGCGTCTGGCGGCCTTGCGGACGGACTACGACGAGGCAAGCCACACCCTGAGCATCGTTTCGCAGGGGCGCGAAGCGGCGCGTGGCGATCTGCGCACCAGGGAAGGCCGGCTAGCGATCGAGGCCTTTTTCCGCCGCTATATTCCGGACGAATTGAGCGGACCGCCGAAGGTCCTGTCCGGAGAAGCGCCAACCGGCGTACCGCACAGTTTCTCGGACGTGGCCAAAAAGGTCGTCTCGATCATTAATCTCGCGTCGGTCGCCGCGGTCGAAGCCGCCGCCGGCCAGCCGGTCGACCCGCTGCGTTTTCGCGGCAATATCCATGTCAGCGGCTGGCCGGCGTGGCACGAATTCGACCTGCTGGGCCGCGAGCTTTCGATCGGCACGGCGCGGCTCAAGGTGGTCAAGCGGATCGTGCGCTGCGCCGCCACCAATGTGGATCCGGCCACCGGCATTCGCGACCTGACGATCCCGACGACCTTGCAGCGGAACTTCAACCATGCCGATTGCGGCATCTATGCCGAGGTGACGACGGGCGGCGACATCGCCATCGGCGACGCGGTCGGAGCGATTGTCAGCGCATAAAAAAACGCCGCGCCTCATGGAGGCGCGGCGTGTTTTTGACTGCCCTAAAAGCGATCAGTTGCCCGGCATCACATAGGCGTAGATCCGGCCGCGCGGATACACCGCCTCGGCGGTCGTGCGATTGTGGTTGCCGGAGATAATGATCGGATTGCCGTTCGGATCGATTCCGGACACGACGCCGACATGACCGCCGCTGCCACGATGCATGACGGCGATGGCGCCGACCTGCGGACCCGAAATACGGGCGCCGTAACGCGCATAGGCACTGGCCAGGTTTCCGCCGCCGGCATGGCCGGTGCGCTTGAGCACCATATCCATGAAAGCGCCGCACCAGAGACTGCCCCGGCCGGTCGGATTGGTGCCGAGATATTTCCGGGCCTCGGATACGAGAGAGTTCGAGCCGAAGCCGCCGAAGGCGTCGGTGGCATGAGCTACGGCGACCCGCCGATCCCGGCCACGGGTTATCTCGAGCCTCCCAGTCGACGCATGGCCATCCATGATCGGATAAGGCTGACCGTCCGCCGATCGGGAATCCCCCTGCTGTTGGGTCGCGGCTTGCGGGCGATGCACGCCTTTGTGCGGTCTTGCCATGGCCGAACCGGCAAAGCTTGCTGCCGTCACCGCACACAACAAGAGCGTCGCCTGCTTTCTTAGTCGCTTCATAATGTTTAGTCCTCTAGCTACCTAAGCAATGCATTGGGCACGGATTGGGAATCGCCCCGTAATGCACTGTCTAGACGCCGACTAATCATGGCGACTTCATGTTCCAGGTAAGGTCATTTTGGAATCTGGCGACTTGTTTGTTCGTCATTACCTTACCGTTATGAACATTTTCTGTAATTACATTCAATAAATACTAATTTATAAAACTGAATACTGTATTAGAACTTTTAAATACTGCGTCATCAAGTTGTCGCCGTCAGCGACCCAAGTTAACGGTGCAGTGCAGTAAAGATGTCGGCGTCGCAGCCAATCGGCGAGACGGCTAGTCCTTGCGGCTGAGCAGGAACACGCCTTGCTCGCCGAACAGGTTCCAAAACCACCACGGCGCATTGAGCCGCAGCGGCGAGCCCCAGGCATTGAGCGCCACCGCTTTTTCGATTTTCACGCCGATCTCGTTACAGAGCTGGACGAAGTCCTTGATCGTGCAGTGGTGGATATTGGGGGTGTCGTACCAGCTATAGGGCAGGATATCGGTCTGCGGCATGTGGCCGGCAAACAGCAATTGCAGCCGCACCGTCCAGTGGCCGAAATTCGGAAACGAGACCACGGCATGGCGGCCGATGCGCAACATGTGCTCCAGCACGACACGCGGGTGGCGGGTCGCCTGCAGAGTCTGCGAGAGGATGACGTAGTCGAAGGCGTCGTCGGGATAGTCCCCGAGATCGGTATCGGCGTCGCCCTGGATCACGGCGAGGCCCTTGGCGACGCATTCATTGACGCCTTCGCGCGACAGTTCAATGCCGCGGCCGTCGACGTCCCGGCTTTCGCCGAGCAGATGCAGCAGTTCACCGTCGCCGCAACCGACGTCGAGCACCTTGGCGCCGCGCGCCACCATCTGCGACACCAGGACGAGGTCGACACGGGTGCCACTGGCGGTGCGCGCTATCTTCGCAGCATTGAAGTCTGTCATGGATGACATCACTTTTTTCCGGTCAGGCCGCGCGCCCGGCTGGCACCCTCGAGAAAACCGCGCACGATGCCGAACATTTCCGGCTCTTCGAGCAGGAAGGCGTCGTGGCCCTTGTCGGTGACGATTTCGGCGAACGACACGCGGGCGCTGGCGGCGTTAAGCGCATGCACGGTGGCGCGCGATTCCGTCGTCGGAAACAGCCAGTCGCTGGTAAACGAGATGACGCAGAACCGCGTCGGCGTTCCCTTGAAGGCATTCGCCAGCGCGCCGCCGGCATCGGCGGCCAGATCGAAATAGTCCATCGCCCGCGTCAGATAAAGATACGAATTGGCATCGAAACGCTCGACGAACGTGATGCCCTGGTGGCGCAGATAGGATTCCACCTCGAAATCGGCGTCGAAGGAAAATGTCGGGTTTTCGCGGTCCTGAAACTTGCGGCCGAACTTGCGGTGCAAGGCCGCGTCCGACAGATAAGTGATGTGCGCGCCCATGCGTGCGACCGCGAGCCCGCGTCGCGGATTGCTGCCTTCAAGATGATAACGGCCGCCGCGCCATTCCGGATCGGCCATGATGGCCTGACGCCCGACTTCGTGGAACGCAATGTTCTGCGCCGAGTGGCGCGTGGCGCAGGCGATCGGCACCGCCGCGAAGACGCGCTCCGGGTAGCTCGCCGCCCATTGCAGCACCTGCATGCCGCCCATCGATCCGCCGACCACGGCAAACAAGGTATCGATACCGAGACGATCGAGCAGCATGGCCTGCGCCCGCACCATGTCGCGAATGGTGACGACGGGGAACTCAAGGCCCCAGGGCTTGCCGGTTTGCGGATTGGTCGAGGCCGGACCCGAGGAGCCCATGCAGCCGCCGATGACATTCGGACAAATGACAAAGTAACGCGCCGGATCGATCGGTTTGCCGGGACCAATCAAGGTCTCCCACCAGCCGTTCTTTTTGGTCACCGGATGGACTTGCGCGACATATTGATCGCCTGTCAGCGCATGGCACACCATGATCGCGTTGGACTTGTCGGCGTTGAGCGTGCCGTAGGTGGTGTAGGCGATCTGGAACGGCGACAGCGACACGCCGGCGTCGAGCTTCAATGGCTTGTCGGCGCCGAAGGTGGCGATCAGCGCGTCGCGCGGATGATCCGCGTCACGCACGATCAGGTCTGATGCCGTTTGATTGTCCGCCATCGCAAAAATAGCCCCCGAACGAGGTTTTCCGGACCGCTCGACATCAGGCCATAAAAAACCCGGCCTGAACAAAGGTTCGGCCGGGACACATGTTCCCCGGCCTGTTTAGCGAGTTGTTTAACGTGGCTGCAAGCCGGCCGGCTCAAATGACCACGGAATAAGGATTTAGTACCGGTCGCGGGGCCCGTCAAGGCAGTGCCAACGGGGCCTGCCGGTTTGATTTCAGGCCCCGCGCCCCCTATCAATGCGGCCATGCCTACGAACTTGCCTACGCCACCAAAAGCTCCCGACCTGACCGAACTCCGCAAGGAGATCGACCGTATCGACGAGTCGATGCATCGCCTGCTGATGGAGCGCGGCGACATCATCGACCGGCTGATCGCGGTCAAAAAGAGCCAGGACACCGGCTCGGCCTTCCGCCCCGCGCGCGAAGCCGAAATGATGCGCCGGCTGGTCAAGCGCCACAAAGGCATCCTGCCGCTCGACACCGTCGAGAGCATCTGGCGGGTCATCATCGCTACTTTTACGTATGTGCAGGCGCCCTTCTCGGCCCACGCGGATTTTTCCGCCGGCGACGCCTCGATGCGGGATTCCGCCCGCTTCCATTTCGGATTTACCGTACCGCTCATACCGCACATGGGTGCCGCCGCCGTGGTTGCCGCCGTCTCCAGTTCGAAAGGCGATCTCGGCCTGGTGCCGGCGATCGCCAGCGCCGGCGCCTGGTGGACCGCGCTCGAATTCGACGCGGCGCCCAAGATCATCGCCCGCCTGCCCTTCGTCGAGCGCGCCGACCATCCGGCTGCGCTGCCGGTGTTCGTTATCTCGCGCGCCGCCGCCGACGCCATGGCGACGGAAGCCGGCGTGTGGAGTATTCGCGTCTCCGGCTGGACCGCGCAGGCGGCGCAAACGCTGGCGACCATGGCCGATTTTCTTGCCGTCCCCGACCGCGCCTTCGACGGCGCCGCTTTGCTGGTGACGCTGCCGCAGGATCAGAGCATCGGCACGGTCACTGAGACTTTGGTCAAGGCCGGGGCCACCGTCCGCGCGACGGCCCTCGTCGGCAGCCACGCGACCCGCTATACGGTTGCCGCTGGCGCATGATCCCGAAAAGTGGATTCCGATTTTCGGAAAAGATCATGCGCAAAACAAAGTAAAGGCCTGATCTTTAGAAAGCCTGCCATGACCGCTCAACGACCCAACCCGCGCCCCGGCGTGCTCGACATCGCCCCTTACGTTCCGGGCAAGAGCAGCGCGCCCGGCATCGACAAAGTCATCAAGCTTTCGTCGAACGAAAGCCCGCTCGGCCCGAGCCCGAAGGCGCTTGACGCCTATCGGACCGGCGTGCCGCATCTCGAGGATTACCCGGACGGCTCGGTGAGCGAATTGCGCAGCGCGATCGGCCGCGTGTTCGGGCTCGACCCGGCGCGCCTCGTTTGCGGGGCCGGCTCCGACGATCTGCTCAATCTGCTGGCGCACGCCTATCTGCGCGACGGCGACGAGGTGATCTACAGCGAGCACGGCTTCCTGATGTACCCGATCTACGCGCTCGGCCATGGCGGCAAGCCGGTCAAGGTGCCGGAGAAGAATTACACCGCCGACATCGACGCGATGATCGCGGCGGTGACCGAGCGCACGCGCATTGTCTTCATCGCCAATCCGAACAACCCGACCGGCACCTACGTGCCATTCGACGAGATCAAGCGCCTGCAGCAGGCGCTGCCGCCGCATGTCATTCTCGTCCTCGACGCGGCTTACGCCGAATACGTGCAGCGCAACGACTACGAAGCCGGCATCGAACTGGTCGCCACATCCGAGAACGTTGTGATGTGTCGTACCTTCTCGAAGATCCATGGCCTTGCCGCGGTGCGGCTCGGCTGGCTCTACGGGCCGGCGCACATCGTCGATGCCTTGAACCGCGTGCGCAATCCGTTCAACGTCAATACGCCGGCGATGAAAGCGGGCATTGCCGCGATCGAGGACGCCGCACATGTTGAGGCATCGGTCGCGCACAACAACAAGTGGCTCGCCTGGGTGACGCAGGAAATCGGCAAGCTCGGCCTCAAGGTGACGCCGAGCGTGGCGAATTTCGTGCTGATCCATTTCCCCGAGAGCAAAGGCAAGACCGCCACTGATGCCGACGAATTCCTGACCAGGCGCGGCATCATCCTGCGCCGCGTCGCCGGCTATGGCCTGCCCAATGCCTTGCGCATGACCATCGGCAGCGAGGAAGCCAACCATCTTGTCGTTACCGGGCTGAAGGATTTTCTGGAGCGCAAAGCGTGAGCAAACCGGCGCCGCTCTATAACCGGCTCGCACTTATCGGCGTCGGCCTGATTGGCTCGTCGATTGCGCGCGCGGCGCGGGCGCAAGGCGCGGTCGGCTCGATCATCGCCACCGCGCGCTCGGAAGCGACGCGCAAACGCGTCGCCGAACTCGGCATCGCCGATCAGGTGGTAGAGACAAGTGCGGCGGCCGTCGAAGGCGCCGACCTCGTCATCGTCTGCATTCCAGTCGGCGCCTGCGGCCCGGTCGCCAAGGAGATCGGCGCCCATCTGATGGCCGGTGCGACCGTGTCCGACGTCGGCTCGGTCAAGGGTTCGGTGGTGCGCGATATGGCGCCGCATTTGCCGAAGAACATCCACTTCGTGCCGGCGCATCCGGTGGCCGGCACCGAATACTCCGGGCCCGATGCCGGCTTTGCCGAACTGTTCGTCAACCGCTGGTGCATCCTGACGCCGCCGGAAGGACAGGACGCTGCCGCGGTCGAGAAGCTCGCCGCGTTCTGGCGGCTCATTGGGGCCAATGTCGAAACCATGGCGCCGGATCATCACGATCTGGTGCTGGCCGTCACCAGCCATTTGCCGCATCTGATTGCCTACACCATCGTCGGCACCGCCGACGAGCTGGAGACGGTGACGCGCTCGGAAGTCTTGAAATTCTCGGCCGGCGGCTTCCGCGATTTCACCCGCATTGCCGCCTCCGACCCGACCATGTGGCGCGACGTGTTCCTGGCCAACAAGGACGCGGTGCTGGAAATGCTCGGCCGCTTCAATGAGGATATTTCGCTGCTGACCAAGGCGATCCGCAAGGACGATGGCGATGCGCTGTTCGAGCACTTCACGCGCACGCGCGCCATTCGCAAAGGCATCGTCCAGATCGGCCAGGATTCACCGGCGCCCGATTTCGGCCGTCCGCATCCGGACCTGCCGCACGAGCCGCTGCCGAAGCCTTACGAGAACTAAAACAAAGCCGGCGCGTCGCCAAGCGGGATGGGCCCGAGGAACATCCGGCCATCCTCGAACTTCAGCGGCAATGCGACCGCGCGTTGGC
Organism: uncultured Hyphomicrobiales bacterium; assembly: GCA_903892675.1. Taxonomy (GTDB): domain Bacteria; phylum Pseudomonadota; class Alphaproteobacteria; order Rhizobiales; family Xanthobacteraceae; genus Pseudolabrys. The sequence goes on from CAITJJ010000004.1 coordinate 15,024, forward strand.
CTTCCAGCGTGGTCTGCTCACCGATCAAATTGATACCGGCCGACAGATTGGCGCCGACCTGCTGACGCGCCATATTGCCGAGACCGGGCGACAGCCGATCAAGCACGCCGGCCAGCTTGTCGACTTGCGGCGAGGTCTGCACGATTTGCTGCGCGCCGATCAATTTGAGAAACGGCTCCAGGCCGGCGATGATCACGCGCAACTGCCCCTGCGGCCGGCCGTTTGGATTGATCGAGACGCTGCCGCTGCCGACCGCGATGATTTCGCCCTGCTGAACCCGCGCTTGCGTCACATCGATGCGCCCGCCCGACGCCTGGATCTGGCGGAAACGCTCTGACCACGGCTTTGCCGAAAAGTCGTTTAAGCCGCGCAGCACCATGTCGATCATGGCATCGACCGGCTGCGCCATCGCCGGATGCAAATCCGGCGCCACCACGCCATCGAGGCGCAGCGCCACGTCGATCACCGGCTGGCTAAGCACCGAGCCCTCGGCGAGGCGGCCATGAATCTCAACATGATTGGCGCGCAGCAGCGTGCGCGCGCTACCAGTGCTCATGCTCTCGACGACCGGTTTGTCGAGCACCAGCGACAGGCGCTCCGGCGCCGCCGGCGTGCCGCGTACGCTCGACTGAAAAAGCTTCCAGTTGACGACGAGGTCCGGCGCCTGGCCAAGCGCTGCGACAGTGAGCGGGCCGTGGAATTCGCTGAGCAGCAGAGTCGGCTGATAGACCTGGGCGGCGACGAGAATATTGCGCGCCTTGATCTCGACCGGCGGCTGGTTGCTCTGGAAAAGAGCCGACGCGGATTCGCAATTCATCTCGAAACGGAATGGATAGCCGCCGATACTTTCCGAGCCGCAGGCATAGATCCGGCCGGCTTTGGCTTCGCGCGCGCGCCAGCCTTCGACCGTGGCCTGCGCCTTGTCGGTCGCGGCGACCCAAAACCAGCTCCAGCCGCCGAACAGGGCAGCGACAAGGACGAGGAGTGAAATGTAACGCCAGGCCGTACGGCGCGCGGGATAGGCTGTCGTCATGGACCTGTGAGAACCTGCGGAATAAGGCGTTTATACGCCATTTCTTTATAATCCCTTCTCTGCGCAAGATCGTGACCGAACGCAAGGGACGCAATACCGCCGGGTTGCACCGGAACATTCGGGCTGGTAGGCGACACCCGCCATGAGCACCGATAGTCGTCAAAACACCGGCGAATTCTGGGTCTTCGCCTACGGCTCGCTGATGTGGCGGCCGGGGTTCGACGCGCTCGAGCGGCGCAAGGCGCGCCTGGTCGGCGCCCATCGCGCGCTGTGCGTCTATTCATTCGTGCATCGCGGCACGCCGGAAAAGCCCGGGCTGGTGCTCGGCCTCGACCGCGGCGGCAATTGCCGCGGCATCGCCTACCGGGTCGCCGCCGACAGGCGCACCGAGGTCATCGACTATCTGCGCGCCCGCGAGCAGGTGACCATGGTCTATGTCGAGGCCTGGCGCCGGGTCTGGCTCGACGACGATCCGCAGCGCAACGTCCAGGCGCTTTGCTATGTGGTGGATCGCGGCCATCGGCAATATGCCGGTCGCCTTGGCCTCGCCGAACAACTGCATTATTGCCGGCAGGGCCATGGCCGCTCCGGCGCGTGCCGCGATTACGTTCTGGCGGCGGTGCAGGAACTGGAAACGCTCGGCGTGCGCGACGCGGGGCTTCATCAACTCGCCACGCAGCTCAAAGGCGCGCATGAAGCGCATTAGAGCTTTAGAGCGGCGATCTCGGCGCGGCCTTGCTCGATCAGGCGTTCGGTC
>CAITJJ010000005.1 GCA_903892675.1 uncultured Hyphomicrobiales bacterium
CTGCGGCGTGCTGCTCGCGCGCCAAACGAAAATCGAAGGCAACTTCGTCGCCTATCGCGGCGCCCAGCAAATCCTCCTCGACCTGACGGGCGGTCAAATCGATATGGGCACGCCGGCCTACGGCCCCGGCATGGACCAGCTGATCGTGGCTGTCGCCGCCGATCAGCGCATGGCGTTGCAGCCCAATCTGCCGACCTTGAAAGAGAGCGGCATTGACGTGGTGTGTTCCACCTGGGCTGGCGTTTTCGGGCCGCCGAACATGCCGCCGGCGATCGTCGCAAAACTCAATACCGCGATCGACGCCTACCTGCGCAAGCCCGATGCGCGCGCAAAATTCGACCCCATCGGTCTGCGCATTATTGGCGGCACCCCCGACAAGATGAGCGCACGCATCGCCGCCGATCGCGCCCAGTGGACGGATATCATCAGCAGCGTCAATATCGATCTTTCCAAGTGACATGCATCGTCCGCTGATAGGCAACGCCGCTGTTAGGCAAGATCGCTGACATGCAAGATCGCTGACATGCAAGACCGCGGCGTGACCGGAGAGGCGATCGACATCCCCACCCCGGACGGAATCATGGACGGCTACGCGGCCCATCCGGCCGGCGCCGGCCCGTTTCCGCTGGTCGTGCTGTTCATGGATATCTGGGGCCTGCGCGAGGAATTGTTCGCGATCGCGCGCCGCATCGCCGCGCACGGCTACTATTGCGTCGTGCCGAACCTGTTCTATCGCGAGGGCAAGGTCCGTTACGAGCGGCGCAACGCGGAAGGCAGAATGGTCTCGTACGACACTTTGCCAGGCGCGTTGCAGGAGGAAATGCGCGTCCACGCCTTGGCGCTCAGCCGCAAAACGGCGATCACCGATATTGCCGCTGTTCTCGATTTTTGCCGCGACCGGCCGGTCGATAGCAAAGCCGCGGCCGGGGCGGTCGGCTTTTGCATGGGCGGACGGCTGGCGTTTCACGCCGCGCAGGAATTTCCCGGCCGCTTTCAGGCCAATGCCTGCCTGCACGGCACGCGACTGGTATCCGACGCGGCGGACTCGCCGCATCGTCTGGTCGGCGTGATGCGCGGCGAAATGTATTGCGGCTTCGGCGACCGCGATGGCCTCACACCGCCGGCGACGCGCGCCGCGCTCGATCAAGCCTTCGCCGGCCGCGACAATGTCAGCTATCGCCGGAATGTGCATGAAGGCGCCAACCACGGCTACAGCCTGCCGGATCGCGACGTTTACGATTCCGCCGCGGCGGAAACCGACTGGCGCGAGATTTTCGCCATGTTCGAGCGCCGGCTCGCTCGCTCAGGCTGAACGCGCCTGCGACCGCAGCGATTCGATAAAGGCCAGGACCGCGGGAGCGGCTTCGTTCCTGCGGTGGACGACGGCCAGGTTAGCGGTTGCGACAGTGTCGGTGAGTTTGCGGAAGACAATTCCCGGCATGGCGATGCGCGTGAACGGTTCCGACAATACGCTGACACCGACACCGGCAGCCACCAATGTCATCAAGGTGAAGGCATCGGGCGCTCGTTCGACGATGCGCGCCGAAACGCCGGGCGGGGAAATGGCCGCGATGTTTCCCCAAAATCCGGTTTCCAATTCCATCGACATCGCGACAAATCCTTCCCGCAGCAAGACAGCCGGCGCGATTTTCTTGCGCGCGGCGAGGTGATGTCCTTCCGGCAGCACCGCCCATAATGGATTTCGGTTGATAACAAATCCGCTCAGACCGGACGGATAGCGCTGCGGCGCCTGCGAAAAGCCGACATCGAGCGAACCGTCGGCGATTGCCTTGAACTGGGCGAAAGTCAGCATCCGGCAGATCTGAAACGTGACGTCCGGATGCGTCTTTTTGAATTTGATGAAGGTCGTCGAGATCAGGCCGCTGAACCCGGCCGATAGAATAAAGCCGACCGCGATCGACCCGGTATGGCCGCGTGCGGCTTGCCGTCCGACCATTTCGGCCTGGGCTGCCTGTCGCAGCGTCGCTTGCGCTTCGACCAGAAAACGCTTGCCGGGATGGGTGAGCGCGACCGCGGACCGGGTCTTGCGCGTGAACAGCTTGGCGCCAAGCATCGCTTCGAGTGCGCCGATCTGGTGGCTCAGCGTCGGCGCGGCTATATTGAGCCGCTCGGCGGCGCGGCCAAAATGCAGTTCCTCGGCAACCGCGGTGAAATATCTGAGGTGGCGCAATTCCATGAAAACATTATGCGATGAAACCTCATAAAACTCCATAACGCCGCTAATGACTTCCGGACCGCCAGATACGATCTTCAACGCCAAGTTGATGTATCGCCGACCTTCGCCGGGCCGCGTAGTCCGTTACCTGCCCAAATCTTCGAATTCATGAGTTCAAACAACGATGAAATCCACATCCAAGCCGCCGCGAAAGCACGGCCATAACGTCGTCGAGCTGCCGATAACGAAGCAGCCGGCCGCGGGAAGGCCGGTCGAAAGCTTTGGCGGGGCCGGGGCGCCTGAACTACCCCCGTCAAACGATGCGCGGGTCAAAGAGGCCATGCGCCTGGCGCAAGCCTTCCTGGCTATTGAGGATGCCGCCGCGCGCAGCGCGCTGGTGGCCTTGGCCGAGCGGCTGGTCAGCTTTGACTGGGTCCGCAAAATGAAGTGACCGGACGCCGCCAAGTCGCGGCGCCCAAGTCGCAACGTCCTTGTCGCAACGTCCTTGTCGCAACGCCCAAGTCACAACGCCCAAGTCACAACGCCCAAGTCACAACGTCCTTGGCGCGGCGCCGCGCGGCCTTGGTAAACGTTTTCTTAAAATTCATCTTTTTCAGCCGGCGGTGCGGCCGCGCGTCTCGCGCGCGTTCCACGTTGATTAATCGACGTGGTTAAAAAGTACGGTTAAGGGCCACTTAAGGTTTTCCTGCCATCGTCCTCGAACATTCCGTCGCTTCGGCGAACGACGGAGAAATTTCGAGGGATGCCGGTATGATCGGTTCGCGTAACAAGTTTTTGGTTCTGGCGGCGTTGGCGGCATTGACGTCGAGCGTAACAAGCGCCGCGCGCGCAGCCGATTATGCGCCGCCGTGCTACGACGCGGCGCTCATCGCAACCGGTCGCGCGCCCTATGGCGCCGTGCCCTGCTATGTGGCCCCGGTGGTCGAAGAATTCTCCAGCTGGTATCTGCGCGGCGACATCGGCATCACCAATCAGTCGGTGGGCGATCTGACCAATGTTCAGGACGTCAACAATTCGGTGCGCAATATCGGCCTTGGCTTCGATGCCTCGCCGGTGTTCGGCATCGGCATCGGCTATTACTATAACGATTGGCTGCGCTTCGATCTGACCGGCGAATATCGCTCAAAAGCAAACTTGCACGGCACTCAGGTCATCAGAAGCGGCGGCTCCACCTACACCGACGAATACACCGGCAGCAAGTCGGAATGGCTGTTTCTATTGAACGCCTATGCCGATCTCGGCACCTGGAGCGGCTTTACGCCGTTTGTTGGCGCCGGCATCGGCGCGTCACGCAACACCATTCACAGCCTGCAGGACGTCAACACGCCGAATCTCGGCGTTGCCTTCGGCGATACGAATTCCAAATGGAGCCTGGCCTGAGCGCTGCACGCCGGCGTCGCCTACAAGGTGACCAAGAATTTCACCGTCGAATTCGCCTATCGCTATGTCGATCTCGGCGATGCCACGTCGGGGGATCTGTACACCTATCTCGGCGGCAACGCGGTCTACAATCCGATGGAATTCAAGCGCCTGACTTCGCACGACTTGAAGCTCGGCCTGCGGTTCAATTTCGACACTTTTGATTCGCGGCCGGCGCCGTACTACGCGCCGGCGCCGGTTTATCAGCGGCCGCCGGTCTACGCGCCGCAGCCGATGTACGTACAGCCGCCGTTGCGCAGCAGAGGCTGATGCGCAGCCCGGAATAATCCGGCGCGTCTTTTCGAATAAGGCATCGGCGAACGAAAGGGATTTACGCGCGCCGCTTGGTTAATCGCCCGGCATTTATGGTGAAAAAGCTTGGTTAATCGCCGTTTAGCCAAAGCCCGGCATACTGGGCGCAAGAGTTGAGTTCTGCGTTGTGAAGGAACGAGTCATGAGTCTGTTGCGCAAGTCTGTTTTCGGAAGCGCGCTGTTTATCGCGTCGGCGACCGGCGCCCTCGCTGCCGATGCGCCCGGTGGACGGACTTTTCCTTCTCCGGAGCCGGCGGCACCCTCGACATTCTCGCCGCGGAATTCTGAACCATTTGCCGGCTGGTATTTGCGCGGCGATGTCGGCTACCGCTTGCAAGAAATATCGAACGCCAGCGCCGCGTCTGGCTTTGCATCGCCGACCAACAACGATCTTCACAGCACCGTCGCCGCCGGTTTTGGCGCGGGTTACAAGAACGGCTGGTTCCGTACCGACCTGACGGTCGATTTCACCCCGCCGGCGAACTACACCGGCCAGGTTGCCGCGCCCGGCGACGTCATTGCGAAAGTGACGGCGACGACCCTTCTGCTGAACGGCTATCTCGATCTTGGCAGTTGGTATCGCATGACGCCGTATGTCGGCGCCGGCGTCGGCATGGCGAATATGAATATCTCCGATTATCAAAGCACCGTGTTGCCGCCGTTCGGCACGGTCAAGTCGCACGGCCAGACGAATTTTGCCTGGGCAGGAATGGCGGGCGTCTCTTACGCACTGTCGCAGAATGTGTTGGTTGACGTCGGCTATCGTTACCTCAGCCTTGGCGATGCCACGACTTCGAACGACGTGTTCGGCAACATGCGGCTGAGGAAGATCACGGCGCAGGAAGTGCGGGTCGGTCTGCGCTGGAACTTCGACGACCAGCCGATCGGACGATAGCCGGTCCGCTGGATCGCGTCCGGCCCCGCACACGTATCATAGCGGTATTGCGCTGAGGCCGGAGCTGATCCCCATTTAAGTATAAAGCCGCTGTTGACCGCCGCCGCCGGTTCGACTAATCCCGCCAGTGGGACACCTCTCCCCAACGAGAGGCTTGCTATCTGGAAGGATAGATTATGACAGCGACCACGCCCGGCGTGCGGCCGGCAAACCCGCACTTTTCGTCCGGCCCCTGCGCCAAGCGCCCCGGCTGGTCCCTCCAAGCTCTCACCGACGCGGCGCTGGGCCGCTCGCACCGCGCCAAGATCGGCAAGGCGAAGCTCAAGCGCGCGATCGATCTGACCGGCGAAATTCTCGGCGTGCCGGCCGGTTATAAAATCGGCATCGTGCCGGCCTCCGATACAGGCGCCGTCGAAATGGCCTTGTGGTCGATGCTGGGCGCACGGCCCGTCACCATGCTGACCTGGGAATCTTTCGGCGAAGGCTGGGTCACCGACGTCGAAAAGCAACTGAAGCTGAAAGACGTCACGGTGCTCAAGGCGCCGTATGGCGAATTGCCCGATCTGTCCAAAGTCGATTTCAAGACCGACGTGGTGTTCACCTGGAACGGCACCACCTCCGGCGTGCGCGTGCCGAATGCCGACTGGATCTCTGCTGCCCGCGAAGGCCTGACCATTTGCGACGCCACCTCGGCGGCCTTCGCGCAGAAGCTCGATTTTACCAAGCTCGATGTCGTCACCTTCTCCTGGCAGAAGGCGCTGGGCGGCGAGGGCGGCCACGGCATGTTGATTTTGTCGCCGCGCGCGGTCGAACGGCTGGAAAGCTACAAGCCGGCCTGGCCGCTGCCGAAGATTTTCCGCATGACCAAAGGCGGCAAGCTCAACGAAGGCATCTTTCAGGGCGAGACCATTAACACGCCGTCGATGCTGTGCGTCGAGGACTATCTCGACACCTTGAACTGGGCGAAGTCGGTTGGCGGCCTCAATGCCACCGTCGCGCGCTCGGATGCCAATGCCAAAGCGATCAGCGATTGGGTCGCCAGGACGCCGTGGGTCGGCCATCTCGCCAAGGTCGAAGCGACGCGCTCGAACACCTCGGTCTGTCTTGTCGTGACCGATCCGGCGGTGACGGCGCTGCCGCTCGATGCGCAGGCGGCCTTCGCCAAGTCGCTCGCCGGCCTGCTCGAGAAGGAAGGCGTCGCCTACGACATCGCCTACTATCGCGACGCGCCGCCGGGCCTGCGCATCTGGTGCGGCGCCACCGTCGAGACGAAGGATGTCGAAGCGTTGACGCCCTGGCTCGACTGGGCATTCGGCGAAGCCAAGGCCGCGCTGCCGAAAGCGGCGTAACAATCGTCATTCCGGGGCGCCGCGAAGCGGCGAACCCGGAATCCATACACCGCAATAATTCATCTGGATTCCGGCTCTCGCGCTACGCGCTCGGCTGGAATGGCAAAGAGGTTTCCATGACCGCTCCCAAAGTTCTCATTTCCGAC
>CAITJJ010000006.1 GCA_903892675.1 uncultured Hyphomicrobiales bacterium
CCAGACCACCCGCCACGTCGAGGAGGCGCTGGAGCGCCTGACGGAAGCCTATATGTCGCTCGGCATCGTCGGCGAGGCGCAGACCGCGGCCGCCGTGCTCGGGCACAATTTCCCCGACAGCGAATGGTACAAGCACGCTTATAATCTGGTGAAGGGCGGCGGGCTGGAGCCGAACGAAAACAAGGGCTCCTGGATCAGCAAGGCCTTCAAGAAGGTCGGTCTGGGCTAAAGGTCCCGGCGACATAGGGTCGGGATTTCAATTAACGTCATGGCCGGGCATAGCCCGTCGAAGACGGGCGTAAACGCCCTCTTGTCCCGGCCATCCACGTCTTTAATGATGCGAATCTGTAAGGCGTGGATGCCCGGCACAAGGCCGGGCATGACAGCGCCCGGGTGTCGCCATGCTCGCTCGCCTCTCCATCCGCGATATCGTCCTGATCGACCGGCTCGACATCGATTTCGCCGGGCATCTGGCCGTGCTGACCGGCGAGACCGGCGCCGGAAAGTCAATTCTGCTCGATGCCTTCGCGCTGGCGCTCGGCGGCCGCGGCGACCAGACTTTGGTGCGTCAGGGGCTGGAGCAGGGCCAGGTCATTGCCGTGTTCGAGGTGTCGCCGAAGCATCCGGCTCGCGCCATTCTCGCCGCCAACGATATCCCGGCCGAGGATGAGCTGATCCTGCGCCGCGTCCAATTCGCCGACGGGCGCACCCGCGCCTTCGTCAACGATCAGCCGGTCACCGTGCAGGTGATGAAGCAGTTGGGCTCGGTTCTGGTCGAGATCCACGGCCAGCATGACGACCGCGCTTTGGTCGACGCCGCCACCCATCGCAGCCTGCTCGACGCCTTCGGCGCGCTCGAGGGCAGCGCCGCGAAAGTCACCAGCCTGTGGGAGGCGCGCCGCGCCGCACAGGAAGAAGCCGACAGTCACCGCGCCGAGGTCGAGCGGGCCAAACGAGAGAGCGACTGGCTGCGCCACGCCGTCGACGAACTCGACAAGCTCAAGCCCGAACCGGGCGAAGAGACCGCGCTCGCCACCCGCCGCGCCATCATGAGGCAGTCGGAAAAGGTCGCCGAGGATCTGCGCGAGGCCTACGACGCCATCGCCGGATCGAAGTCGTCGGTGCCGGAATTCGCCAGCGTCATTCGCCGGCTGGAGCGGCGCGCCACGCAGGCGCCATCGCTGGTCGAGCCGGCGGTCAAGTCGCTCGACTTGGCGCTCAACGCGCTGGAAGAAACAAGGCTGCATCTGGAGGCAGCGATCCGCACCGCCGATTTCGATCCGGCCGAGCTGGAGCGCAACGAGGAACGGCTTTTTGCCTTGAGAGCGGCCGCGCGCAAATACACCGTGCCGGTCGACGATCTCGCGGCGCTGGCGCGCAAGTACAATGACGCCATTGCACTGATCGATGCCGGCGAGGAGAAGCTGAAGGCGTTGCTCGCCGCCGCCACCGCCGCCGATGCCGAATTCCGCGTCGCCGCCGAGGCTTTGTCGAAGGCGCGCGTCAAGGCAGCGAGCGCGCTCGACGAGGCGGTCAACGCCGAACTGCCGCCGCTCAAGCTGGAGCGCGCAGTGTTCACCACGCAGATCGAAACCGATCCGGCCTCTCCGGGACCGAACGGCATCGACCGCGTCGAATTCTGGGTGCAGACCAATCCCGGCACCAAGCCGGGGCCGATGATGAAGATCGCCTCGGGCGGCGAACTGGCGCGCTTTCTGCTGGCGCTGAAAGTCGTGCTGGCCGATCGCGGCTCGGCGCCGACTTTGGTGTTCGACGAAATCGACACCGGCGTCGGCGGCGCGGTGGCCGACGCCATCGGCATGCGGCTGGCGCGCCTCGGCCGCAACGTGCAGGTGCTCGCCGTGACGCATGCGCCGCAGGTTGCCGCGCGCGCGACGCGGCATTACGTCATCAGCAAGGATGCTTTGGAAAAGGGCCAGCGCGTTGCGACGCGAGTCATCGAAGTCGCCGAGGAACGCCGCCGCGAGGAAATTGCCCGCATGCTGGCCGGCGCCGAGATCACCAACGAGGCGCGCGCCGCCGCCGAACGGTTGATCAAGGCGGCGAGCTGAGTTTTTACCGCACCCTGCGGATCACGGCATCTCGATCATGAAATCGGAATCGAGCGCCACCGCGGCGCGGCGGCCGATGCCCTTGTCGCTGACGATCAGCGTCGCGCCGACCGACATGAGGTCGGAGATGCGGTCGACCGCGTCCTGCGGCAGGTCGAGCCGATCGAGCGCGGCGCGCGCGGCCGCCGTTCCTTTCAGCTTGGGTTCGATGCGATCGGGCGGGCGCTTGCCGGCGACATTACGTGCGTCGGCGGCCTGGCCCGTCCGCGGCGCGCCGTCGAGCGACACCACCATCCAGCGCATCGCCGCCGGATCGTCGCCGGCCACGGCGGTAAAGATATGCGTGCCGATCGATTCATTGGTCTTTTCGATCGCCACCGGCACTTCGAACAGCGGCTGCATGCCCTTGCGCACATACATACGCTGTTCCTTGCGGCTGATCAGGATCGATAGCGGTCCGGGCCGCAGCACCTTCGGCTGCGTCGATACCGGCTCGGCCGCCGCCGATTTTTCCCGGCGGGCGGCCTGGCTATCGCCCGACGCGCGCGATGGCAGCGGCAGGTCGGAGCCGTCGAGGCTCGCCAGCATGACATTGGGCTGGCTTTCCGGCGTCGAGCCGGCATCCACCGGTATCATTTCGACCGACAGCAGCACGGTTTGTGCCGGCTGGCCCGGCCGGTTGATGGTCACCTCGGCGGTACCGTTGATCACGCTGCGCTCCGGATCGATCAACTCAACTTGTTGCAGCGCCTGCCGGGTCGCGTCGTCGATATCGGTGTCGGCCGGCTCGTCTTCGTCGGCGGCGGGCGGCGCGACAGCGGTTTGCTGCGCGTTGTTGAGCTGCGCGAGCGCATCGGCGACGACGATGACGCGTGGACCGCCGCCCGAGAAGGCAGGCGGCGTCACGATCACCGGCGCGACGCGCGGCGCGGGCGCGGCGCGAGGGGCCGGCGCGGTATATTCAACGACCGGCGCGACACGTTGGGCTGGCGTCGGAGATGGCGCCGGCGCCGGCGCAACATAGTCGACGAACGGCGTCGCGGCGGCGAACTGGCGCACCGGCGCGTCGATCGACACCGACATCTCTTCCTGCTGCGGTTTGTTCGCCGGCGGCGCTATTTCCTCGGGCTTATACTCCGGCGGCGCGATGACGTCCGGCTTGATTTCCGGCAATGGCTCGACCGCCGGCTCGACCTTCGGTTTCGGTGAGAACAGCCGCGCGTGCTTGATCTCGGCCGGCACGACCTCGTCGCGCGTGATGATCACGCGGGCGCCGATCCTGGTGGTGCCCCACAGGCGCAGTGCGAAGCTTTCGGGCAGCCGGATGCAGCCGTGCGAGGCGGCATAGCCGGGCAAGTCGCCGGCGTGCAGCGCGATGCCCGTCCAGGTGAGGCGCTGCATGTAGGGCATCGGCGCCGCGCTGTAGAGATTGGAGCGATGCCACCACTGCTTTTCGATGACGCTGAAAATGCCGGTCGGCGTCGGATGATCCGCCGTGCCGGTGGAGACCGGCGATTTGGCGACGGCAACGCCGCCGTCATACAAGGTGACGGTCTGTTTGGCGATCGACACCGCCAGCAGCAACGGCCCTTGCGTCGGCGGCGCGGGCGGCGCCTTGAGCAGATCCTGCGCGATCTTTTTCTTCCAGCGCTCGCCCTGGCTGAAGGTGCGGTTGGGCTGCTGCTTCGGCACCACGCCGAGCACGCGGTAAGCGGGGCCCGGCTTGCCGGATGCATCGCGCGAGCGGATCACGGTGTCGCGCGGGCCCTGGTCGCGGCCGGCCGGCCTTCGGATGTCCTGCTGGGGCGTCGGAGCGCCGAACAGCCGTTCGAAGAAGGATTGCGCGTATTGCGTCGAGCCGGGCACAGACTCCCGGCGGACGATCGAGGGCGTATCGTCGAGGCCGTGTGTCGCGGCGGCGGCGGGCAAGCGCTCATCGAAGGCCATGGCGTTCGATGCGCCGGCGGTCACGGCGGCAATGAGACTCGCCGAACGGAAAATTGTCGCGGCGAAAGCTCGCGCGGACAAACTACGGGACATGCGCAACACGTGCAGCACTCCTACACACAAAGTGACACCAGAAACCGGAAACCCCAGAACCCCGAAGGCCCAAAACCCCAGAAGACGTTGACGCCCGCCATCAGCCGCCCCAAGGGGGCTGTAATCGTTAACGAATTCTATAGTTCCGCCGGGGTCAGCGGCAAGGAATATATAGTTAACAAGTGTCTCCCTGCGGCCACATCAGACGAAAAAATCGGTGCGCGCACGTGAGGCTTCAATCGATAGGGTGAGGCGCCCCGGAGGCTCGCCCATAGGTCGGCGGTACGTTCAGTTGGCTCGGATCAGCGGGCGCAATCGTTAGCTGCACCGGCGTCACCTTGACCGGCGTGCTGACGCCCTCGACCTGTCCGGTGCCATCGATCTGCAGCACGATATTCTCCGCCGTGGTCCAGACAAATCCCGCAAACGGAGTGCGGCTGTCGAAGACGGTCCCGCGCACGCTGTATTTGGTGACCGGGCGGCCGAGCAAGGTCTCGGTGCCGACGGCTTCCGCGGTCGTGGCTTCGACGCCGACCCAGCGCCGTCCGTCCGCTGCAGGCTTAGCCAGCGCGACCGGCGCCCAATAGGTCCGCACGCGCGGAATCATCGTCGTCACGTTCTTGCGGTCGAGATCGACCAGCGTGACGATGCCGACGAAATCGATGCGGATGCGGCGGCTGGAGTAAACGTAACGCGCCGGCACGTTGACCGAATAATCGGTCGCGCGCGTCACCTCGACGTCGGCGACATAATCGGCGGTCGGCGGCAGCATTGGATTGGCCGCCGCCGGCGATGCCATCGCGGCAACGAATGACGCCACGATCGCCGCGTAATATCGGCTACGCCTGGTCGTCGAAGGGTTCACGGATCGTCTTGACATGGGTTCCAGTCTACTAAACTAACGCGGCCCCGAGGACCGGGAAGTGACGCGACGGTTAACATCGCGGCCCGCGCCTGCCATTAACCCCGGCGCCGGTTCCGGGTCGGTGGTGAACCTTGTTGCCCGGCGGCGACGTCTCTAGATTGGCAGGCGCATCAGGCGTGGATAGCCGGCGACGGAAAACGAATGCCCAGCAAAGTCAAAACCGACAAAACCCCGGTCGATCTGCTCACCGCCAAACAGGCGGCGGCGGAATACGCCCGCCTGCAAGGCGAGATTGCCGGCCACGACAAGCGCTATTACCAGCAGGACGCGCCCGTCATCAGCGACGCAGACTATGACGAACTGCGCCGGCGCTACAACGCCATCGAGGCGCGCTTTCCTGATCTGCGCACGTTCGAATCGCTGTCTTTAAAAGTCGGCGCCGCGCCCACCGGCCGCTTTAAAAAAGTGCGCCACGTCGTGCGCATGCTCTCGCTCAACAATGCCTTCGCCGAGCAGGACGTCATCGATTTCGTCGGCCGCATCCGCCGCTTTCTCAACCTCGCCGAAGACGAGAAGATCACCTTTTCGGCCGAACCGAAGATCGACGGCCTGTCGATGTCGCTGCGCTACGAGGACGGCGAACTCGTCACCGCCGCGACGCGCGGCGACGGCGAGGAGGGCGAGGACGTCACCGCCAACATCAAGACCCTCAAGCAAAGCGAAGTGCCGCACCGCCTCAAGGGCAAGCACATTCCGAAAGTCACCGAGGTGCGCGGCGAGGTCTATATGACCAAGGGCGACTTCCTCAAGCTCAACGAACGCCAGAAGGCCGCCGGCGATCAGATCTTCGCCAATCCGCGCAACTCGGCCGCGGGCTCGTTGCGGCAGAAGGACCCGTCGATCACGGCCTCGCGCCCGCTCGGCTTTTTCGCTTACGCCTGGGGCGACATGACGGACATGCCGGCGGACTCGCAATCCGGCATGATCAAATGGTTCGAGCATGCCGGCTTCAAAACCAACCCGCTCACGAAAATATGCCATTCGGTCGAGGAGCTGATCGCCTTCCACCGCAAGATCGGCGAGGAGCGCGCCAGGCTCGATTACGACATTGACGGCGTCGTCTATAAAGTCGATCGCCTCGATTGGCAGGAGCGCCTCGGCTTCGTCTCGCGCACGCCGCGCTGGGCCATCGCGCATAAATTCCCGGCCGAGCGCGCCACGACGGTTCTCAACGACATCGAAATCCAGGTCGGCCGCACCGGCTCGCTGACGCCGGTCGGCAAACTGGAGCCTGTCGGCGTCGGCGGCGTCATCGTCTCCAACGTGACGCTGCACAACGAGGACTACATCAAGGGCATCGGCGGCGACGGCGAGCCGTTGCGCGAGGGCCGCGATATCCGCATCGGCGACACCGTCATTGTCCAGCGCGCCGGCGATGTTATTCCGCAGGTTGTGGATGTGCTGTTCGACAAGAGGCCAAAGTCGGCCAGGCCCTATCACTTCCCGAAGAAATGTCCGTGCCCGCTCAAGACCGACGTGGTGCGGGAAGCAACCTCGGCCGGCGAGGAGGGCGCGCGCAACCGCTGCACCGGCGAGTTCGCCTGTCCGTTCCAGAAGATCCAGCACCTCATTCTGTTCGCCTCGCGCCGCGCCTTCGACATTGAAGGCCTCGGCGAAAAGCAGATCGAGCTGTTTTATGAGAACGGCTGGGTCAAGGAGCCGGGCGACATCTTCACGCTGAAGGCACGCAACGGAAAGCTCAAGCTCGAAGGGGTCGAAGGCTATGGCGAGACCTCGGTGCGCAATCTGTTCGCCGCCATCGACGAGCGGCGCACGATTTCGCTGGAACGATTCATTTTCGCGCTCGGCATCCGCCAGGTCGGCGAGACCACGGCTCTGGCGCTCGCGCGCGGCTACGGTTCGTGGAAAGCGTTCCACGACGCCGCGCTGAAAGTCGCCAAAGGCGACGAAGACACCATTGCCGAGATGGATGCGCTCGATCAGATCGGCGACACGGTGATCGCGGCCGTCGCCGCCTATTTCAGCGAGAAGCACAATATCGGTATCGTCGAGCGGCTGACGCGGGAGGTGAAAATCCTCGACGCCGAAAAGCCGAAGACCGATTCAAAGATCGCCGGCAAGACCGTGGTCTTTACAGGCGCGCTGGAAAAGATGACGCGCGACGAGGCCAAGGCCACCGCCGAACGCCTCGGCGCCAAGGCTGCCGGTTCGGTGTCGAAGAAGACCGATTATCTGGTCGCCGGTCCCGGCGCCGGCTCCAAGCTGGCAGAAGCCAAGAAGCACAATGTCACGGTGCTCACCGAGGACGAGTGGCTGAAGTTGATCGGGTAGCTACCGCCTCACCAGCACCCGAAACGACACGATCGCCACAACAAGAATGCCGAACATCATCCATGCCATCGGCATGGCGCTGCTCGAGCCGGCGAGCAGCATCGAGATCGTCTGTGTCGCCGCCGCGCCGATCGCCATCTGGCTGAAGCCGGTGAGGCCGGAGGCGGCGCCGGCGGCTTCCGGGCGCAGGCTGACCGCGCCGGCAATCGCGTTCGGCAGCAGCAGGCCGTTGCCATACGAGATGAGGAACTGCGGCAGGAACACCGTCGCTGGCCCGCCATTCGGCCACAGCGTAGACAGCACGGCTGTCAGGCAAGCGCCGACAATGCCGAGCGCAAGGCCAGCCACGATCATCGTGTCGAGGGAAACGCGCTGCGCCAGCCGCGACACGGTGAAGTTTCCCGTCATGTAGCCGAACGACGACAGTGCGAACCACAGGCCATATTCGGCCGAACTGCGTCCCATCAAGGTGATGACGACATGCGGACCGCCGCCGAGAAAGGTGAAGTACGGCGCCGAGCCGAGCGCGCCGGCCAGCACATAGGCATAGAATTTGGAATTGCCGAGCAGCCCGCGCCATTCGCGCCACAGCGCCGTCGCGCTCGAAGCCGCGCCGGTGTGATGCGTTTCCGGCAGGATCAGCACTGCCCATACCAACACCGCGCCGGACGACAGCGTGATGAACAGGAAAATCGCCTCCCAGCCAAAATGGCTGTCGAGAATGCCGCCGATCAAAGGCGCCACCATCGGCGCGATTACCATCGCAGTGGTGACAAGTCCGATCATGCCGGCGGCGCGATCGCGGTCGTACAGATCGCGGATGATGGCGCGGCCGATGACGATACCGGTCGAAGCGCCGGCCGCCTGCACGATGCGCGCGGCGATCAGCATGCCGATCGAGGAGGCGGCGATGGCGGCCAGCGACGCGACAACGGACAGCGCCAATCCCGCCAGCACCACCGGCCGGCGGCCGAAGCGATCCGACAATGGCCCGAGCAGAAGCTGGGCGCAGGCGAGACTGAGCAGATAGAGCGACAACGTCAGTTGCACGGTCGCCGCGTCGGTGCCGAGCCGTGTGATCATGCCTGGCAAAGCCGGCACGACGATGTTGAGCGTGGCCGGGCCGATGGCGGTCATCGCCATCAGCAGCGGCAGCAGGCGCCACGGTCTGGCGGTATGGATTTCACGGGATGGATGCATGGCTTACAGCGGCCGCGTCGCCGCATCGAGCCAGCCTTGCGTCGCCGCGTCGAGCAGTGGCCGCAGCGCGTCGCGCACCCGCGCATGATAGCCGTCCAGCCACAGCCGCTCCTTGCCGGTCAGCAGGCGGGTGTCGATCAGGCGGCGGTCGATCGGCTCCAGCGTCAACGTCTCGAACGCATTGAGCACCTTCTCGGCGCCGTCGGGCGACGGCGCGGCGATGACGAGCAGCAGGTTCTCGATGCGAATGCCGTAGGCATTGGTTTTGTAATAGCCCGGCTCGTTCGACAGGATCATGCCGCGCTTGAGCGGCGTGGTGCCGAGCTTGGAAATGCGCTGCGGGCCTTCATGCACCGACAGATAGGAGCCGACGCCGTGGCCGGTGCCATGATCGAAATCGAGCCCGGCCTGCCAGAGCGGCACGCGCGCCAGCGAATCGAGCTGCGCGCCGCTGGTGCCTTCCGGAAACACCGCGGTGGCGATGGCGATGTGGCCTTTCAGCACGCGGGTGAAGCGGTCGCGCATTTCCTCGCTCGGCTGACCGACGGCGACGGTGCGGGTGACGTCGGTGGTGCCGTCCTCGTATTGCGCGCCGGAATCGATCAGGAACAATTCGTTGTTACCAATGACGCGGTTGCTGTCTTTGGTGACGCGGTAATGCACGATGGCGCCGTTCGGCCCCGAGCCGGAAATGGTCGGGAACGAAACATCGCGCAGCAATCCCGTATCGCGGCGGAAAGTCTCCAGTGCTTCGACCGCGCCGATTTCGGTCAGTTGCCCGGACGGCGCTTCTTGATCGAACCAGGCGAGAAAGCGCGTCAGCGCCGCGCCGTCGCGCAGATGCGCGGCGCGGGCGCCGGCGATCTCGGCATTGTTCTTCACGGCCTTCATCAGCGTGATCGGATCGGCGCCGCGTGCCGGTTTGCCGCCCTTGGCGCTGACCTCGAGCGTCAGCGCCGCGGCGGCGCTGGCGGAATCGAGCCAGACCGATTTGTCCTTGAACTGCGCGAGGTCGGCGGTGAGATCGGCCGGATTGCGAATGTCGGCGATTTCTTCCAGCGCGTGCCGCACCTCGTTGGTCAGCTTGACCGGCTCGACATAAAGCCGCGGCCGTCCATCGCGCGGGATGCTGGCGAAGGCCAGCGCCAGCGGCGTATGCGCGACATCGGAGCCGCGAATGTTGAAGGTCCAGGCGACGTTCTGCGGATCGGAGACAATGAGCGCGTCGGCGCGCAGTCGGACCAGCTCAACGCGCACGAGGCGCAGTTTGTCCGCCGCGCTTTCGCCGGCCAGCTTGATGTCGCGCAGGATCACCGGACCATGCGGCGGCGCCGGCCTCTTGTCCCACGAAGCGTCGATCGGGTTGTCGTCGAGCGCGACGAGCGTCGCGCCGGCTTTGGCGCAGGCAGATTTCAGTTTCTCGGCGCTCTCGGTCGTGTGCAGCCAGGGATCGAAGCCGATTTTCGCGCCGCTCGTGAGGTTCTTTTCCAGCCAATGATCGGGCGGGCAGTCGACCAGATGCTCGATGGCGAACACCGCGCTGTTGGTTTGCGACTTCACCTGCACGGTGTACCGGCCGTCGACGAACAATACGGCGCGGTCGAGAAGGACGATGGCCGAGCCGGCCGAGCCGGTGAAGCCGGTGAGCCAGGCGAGGCGTTCTTCGCTGGCGGGGAGATATTCGTTCTGTTGCCGGTCGGCGCGCGGCACGACGAAGCCGTCGAGGCCGCGGCGCTTCAACTCGGCGCGCAATGCCGCCACCCGCCCGGCGCTGGCGGCGGGCTCGCTCGAATCATCGAAGGTCTGGAAGCGGGCTTCAAACATGTTTTGGCTCAGGCTTGCGCGTGGCGGCACTGTAGCGCCGTTCCGCAGCGGGGCAACGCAGGCATGCAGTACAGGCCCGGCTGGGCAAATGCATGTCGCAAAAGCAGCGACGGACGAAATATTCGGCGTGTCTGCTGACCGCTTCGGCAACGAATCATGTCGCCTGACTCAAAATTGTGCAGTGCATTAAAATTGTCGCAATTCCGCCGCCAATCTTTACGCGCATTAATCGTTTCATGCTGTAAATACGGGGCTTCCATGCAATGTCATGGGGTGTTCGCAATTGCGAAATAGATTATGTTGCAATGCAGCAGTCAGGCGAATCCCCGGCGTCCTGGCGAATGAATTCTTCGAAGGAGAAATGACATGGTTGCACTGACCTACGGCGATACCCGCGTTTCGGGTGCCGATACCAAGACCGCGACCAAGACCGCGACCAAGACCGCGACCAAGACCCCGACCAAGACTGTGGCCACGACGGCGCCGCGGCCGGGCTTCTTCGCCCGCTTCTACGCGGCGATGATGGAGTCGCGCATGCGCCAGGCCGAGCGCGAAATCAGGCTGCACGCGCGGCTGGTGCGGCCGCTGGACGATGCGTCGGCCGAGTTGCCGTTCCAGAGCGTGTCCAAGGATACGCCGCGCGGCGGCTGGTAAGTCTTTCACTGACGTTTGACGAAAAAACCGCCCCGGTCTCCCCGCCCGGGGCGGTTTGCATTTCGGTCAGCCGCGCTTAAGCACCAAAGTCATCCAGCCTTCCAGCGGAAACCGCCGCACCAGCACCAGCCCTTGCGCGCGATAGATCGCAAGGATCGCATTGGCGTGCGCCGGCAACAGCCCGGACAGCACCACCCGGCCGTGCGGCGCGGCGAGATCCGACAGCGCGACCGCGAGGCGCAGCAGCGGCGCCATCAATATATTGGCGAAGATCAGATCGTAAGGCGCGCGCGCGCCGATCGCCGGCGCCTTGGTGCCGGTGGCATGCGCCAATGTGACCATCGGCCCGGCGCGATTGAGCCGCGCATTGCTGGCCGCGGCAATGACGGCGATACGGTCGATGTCCGTGCCGATGACGCGCGTGTGGAAGGCCTTGGCGGCGGCGATCGCCAGTACGCCGGAGCCGGTGCCGAGATCGAGCACGTTGCGGAAGCGCCGCCGTTTCGCCAGATCGTCGAGCGCCAAAAGACAGCCGCGCGTCGTGCCGTGGTGACCGGTGCCGAAGGCGAGCGCCGCCTCGATCTCGATGCCAAGCTCGTTCGATTTCACCTGCGCGCGGTCGTGCGCGCCATGCACGATGAAGCGCCCGGCGCGCACCGGTATGAGACCACTCAGGCTTTCCGCCACCCAGTCTTTCGCGGCGACATTCTCGAAGGTCAGCGCCGCGGCCATGTCGTCGCCGGCGGCGAGCGCGATCAGCTCGCGCACCATCGCCTCGTCCGGCGGCTCGCGGAAATGCAGCGCGACGTGCCAGACGCCGTCGTCGGTCTCGAACGAGCCGCAGGCGGTGTCGTTGGCGTCCAGCGTTTCGGCCATGTAGGCCGAGATGCGCCGGGCGGCGGCCTGGTCGGTGCAAGTGAGACGGGCGACAATGGTGGCTTCGTTCATGCCGCGAGGTCTCTCAGCGCTACAGCAATTCCTTGCCGCGCATGTCGGTGGCGCGCTCGAGCTTGATCAGGACGCCGATGCCGGCGTCGGCGCCGACATGGGTCTGCTCGCGCGGCAGAAGCTTGGCGAAAATAGCGTCCTTCACCGGTCCGCTTTCGTGCAGCTCGGCGGTGCCGAAAAAGCGCAGGAAGCCCATCTCGATGACGCCGTCGCGCTGCGCCTTCATGTTGGCGTACATGATGCACACCTTCTTGCTGTGGCTGTAGTTTTCCAGCACGCCTCGTTTCGAGCGCTCCCAATAGGCCAGATGCTGGTCGTCGAACACGATCAGGCTTCCCTTGGGCACGATGTTCGGCCCGAGCGGCCCGCAGGTGGCGAGCAGGCAGGGATAGCCGTCGTCCCAGGCGGAGCCGATGAGCGACTGGATCTGGGCGGAGAGCGGCATTGCGGAGGTCTTTCTGCGGGGGTGACGACAATAAGCCGCTAAACAAGCCGATCCGGAGGGAACCGGTCAAGCCCGGGCGGCTTGATAGGCTATATGCACGAGACTGCATACTTGCGCCCGCCCGCGCGCCGCGCGAGCCTGTGGCGGCATCAACAGGGGGTTCTACCATGTACCTTTCAGGCGAAAGCATTCTCGTCATCCTGCTCGTCGGCCTCATTGCCGGCTGGCTCGCCGGCCAGATCGTCCAGGGCACCGGCTTCGGCCTGGTTGGCGACATGTTGATCGGCATCGTCGGCGCTTTCATCGCCTCGTGGCTGTTTCCGAAGCTCGGCTTCCACATCGCCGCGTCCACTTTGGTGCGCGAAATCATCTACGCCACGCTCGGCGCGATCATCCTGCTGCTGATCCTCCGGCTGGTGCGCAGGCGCGGCCGCTGGTAGCAGCATCAATCGATGATCCCCCGGATTCCGGCCCGGACCGACGCCTATGTGCAATGCGGCTGCGGCGGCACGGCCAAGATTGCCACCGTGTCGCCGATCGCCGACGACCCGGACCACATGCGCCACACCTACACCTGCCTCGAATGCGGCGAGGACATAAGTTTCAGCGTCGCGAAGAAGGCGAAAGAACAGGGCGAGGCGCATGGCTGAACCACTGGTCGTCGTCATTCCGCATCGTCTCGGCCAGGCCGAGGCGACGCGCCGCATCAAGGACGGCATTGGCCGCGCCCGCGGCGAGTTCGCGCGCGTGCTGACAATCGACAATGAAAAGTGGGACGATAACCGGCTGACCTTCTCGGCCCGCGCGCTCGGCCAGAGCGCGTCCGGCTTCATCGATGTCGGCGAGGCGAGCGTCCGCTTGGAAGTCACGCTGCCGTGGCTGCTGGCGAAATTTGCCGCCGCCGCGCAAAGGGTGATCGGGCACAAGGGGCAATTGATGCTGGAGAACAAGAAATAGCCAACGCTGTCATTCCGGGGCGCGCGCTTTTGCGCGCGAGCCCGGAATCCAGAGTAAAGCGCCGTGACCGTCGCCCCTGGATTCCGGG
>CAITJJ010000007.1 GCA_903892675.1 uncultured Hyphomicrobiales bacterium
CAATATCTCCACCGCGGCATTGCCGCGCGCCAGTTCCAGCGCACTTTCGTGCTGGCTGACGGCATGGAGGTCATGGGCGCGGATTTGAAAAACGGATTGCTGTCGATCGACCTGGTCCGGCCGCAGCCGGAAAGGTTCGTGAAATCCATCGCAATCAACGATCTGGAATAGATGACGGGAACTTGAAGGACACAAAGAGGACTCGACCGCGTTAGCGTTCAATAGGAAAGGATCGAGGGCCATGGCTGGAAATATGACAAATAAGCAGATTGAGACGACGACTAATCCCATCATCACGCAGGATGCGCTTGCGCATCTCGGCGATGGCCGTCTGGCCTACGTCAAGGCGATCCGTTCCGAAGATGTCGCCGGAATGTTCCCGCAGGCGCCCGAGATCGCGCCGGGCGTGACTCTGTTCGCGCTGCATGCCGCTGACGGCACACCGATCATGCTCACCGATACGCGTGAATCGGCAATCGCCAGCGCCTGGAGCAACGAACTCGAGGCCGTCAGCGTGCACTGACGAGTTGCCGTCCCTGCGAAAGCGGGGACCTATAATCACAGAAAGCAAAAAGCGCAGCGATGTCGGCTGCGCTTTTTTTATTCATTTGAATATACAGCGTATGGGTCCCCGCTTTCGCGGGGAAGACACCAACTAAGCCGCGCTGCTCGCCGGCGACATCGACAGCACGGCATAAAGCGCATCGGTGTCGCGGGAATCGCGCAGCTTGCGGGCAATTTCGGGATCGCGCAGCAGCCGGGCAACGCGCGCCAGCGCTTTAAGATGATCGGCGCCGGCGGCTTCCGGCGCCAGCAACAGAAATATCAGATCGACGGGCTGCGAATCGAGCGCTTCGAAATCGATGCCGCGTTCCAGCCTCGCAAACAAACCAAACAGCCTGCCGAGTTTCGGCAGCTTGCCATGCGGAATCGCGATGCCATTGCCCACCGCGGTGGAACCGAGCTTCTCGCGCTGGAGCAATATCTCGAGAATTGCCTTCTCATTCTGCCCGGTCAGCTCAGCCGCGCGCGCGGCGAGTTCCTGAATAGCCTGCTTCTTGCCGTTGACCTTGAGCGCCGGAATGATCGCGCTGGGCGCGACGAGATCGGTGAGCGTCATGGACGTGTCCAATGATCAAAAGCGGCGGCGCCGGGTTGAACTGCGGGTTTCTTGGGGTGTGAATGGCGCGGACCATAGGGATGGTACCCGGCGGCGTCAATGGCCGCGATGCGACCAAAACTGCCGCGGTTTTTCGTATTTTTCGGCATTTCAGCCGCCGCGGCGCGCCTGATTATCCTTAAGCCGGCGTTTGTAGCGGCGCAGCCGCTTTTCGATGTGGACCGCCGCCTGGTCGGCGCTTTCATAGGCATCGGCCGCCATTCCCTCGGCTTCGAGCGAAGCGCCGGAATCGAGATGCAGCACGCAATCGGTGCGAAACCCAAAGCCATCCCGTCCAACCGTGGCGTGACCGGAATAGCCGCCGTGAAAATATTTCGACGTTGCTTCCTCGACGCGGTCGCTGATCCGCTGTTGCAACGTTGCGCCAATGCTGATGTTTTTTCCCGAGACACGTAAAGGCATCTGTCGAGCCTCCTTGTCGGGCGCGTGCCACACATCGTGATCCATTCGCCGCGACGTTTACCGCACCATTTTTCCAGCGGGCTAATCATATGATCTGCGAATCGTTCCCCAGGTCAATGCTTGATATTTTTTCCCTGGCCCTTGCGAAAGGCGTCGTGAAGCGTGCTGAAGATATCCTGAATCCCCGCTCACGTGGTCGCCGCCTGTTTTTCGCGGCGGCGTTGCACCGATGACGGAATCCGCATGGCCTCGCGGTATTTGGCGACCGTTCGGCGCGCAATATCGATTCCCACCTCGCGCAACTTGTCGACGATGGTGTCGTCCGACAGAACATCGGCCGCCGGCTCGGCATCGATCAATTGCCGGATGCGGTGGCGCACCGATTCGGCCGAATGGGCGTCGCCGCCGTCGGCGGCGGCAATCGACGATGTGAAGAAATATTTCAATTCAAAAATGCCGCGGCTCGTCGCCATGTATTTATTCGCGGTGACGCGCGACACCGTCGATTCGTGCATGCCGATGGCGTCGGCTACCGTCTTGAGATTGAGCGGGCGCAGATGCTGCACGCCTTTGACGAAAAAGCCGTCCTGCTGCCGCACGATCTCGCTGGAGACTTTCAGAATCGTCTTGGCGCGTTGATCGAGCGCGCGCACCAGCCAGGTCGCGGTCTGCAAACAGTCGGCGAGATAGGTCTTGTCCTTGTCGTTGCGCGTCGTTTTCGACACCTGCGCATGATATTTTTGACTGATGAGAACCTTGGGCAAGGTGTCGGAATTCAATTCGACCTGCCAGCTGCCGTCCGGCGCCGCGCGTACATAGACATCGGGAATGATCGGCTGCACCAGGGTCGAACCGAAGGCGAGCCCCGGTTTCGGATTGAGATTGCGGATCTCGGCGATCATGTCGGCGAGGTCTTCGTCATCGACGCCGCAGATCCGCCGCAGCGCGGCGAGATCGCGCTTGGCCAAAATCGGCAGATTCTCGACCAGCGCACGCATCGCCGGATCGAATCGGTCGCGCTCCTTCAATTGAAGGGCGAGGCATTCAGTCAGGCTGCGGGCGCAGACACCGGCCGGGTCGAGGGCCTGAAGCACGGCCAGCACCTTCTCGACCTCGGCAAGCGGCGCGCCAAGCTTGTCGGCGACCGATTGCAGTTCCCCGACCAGATATCCAGACTCGTCGACCATATCGATCAGATACTGACCGATCATCCGCTGGACCGGATCGGTGATGGCGAGCGCCATCTGTTCGCCGAGGTGATCCGCCAGGGTAATTTCGGCGGTGACGAAGGCTTCGAGATTGTAACTGCCGTCCTCGCCGCCGGTGCCCGAGCCCGACCATTCGGTGTAGGCCGGCGGCGGGGTTTCGACCGGCGCGGTTTTTTCGCCGCCGTCATCGGGAAAGACGTTTTCGAGCTCGGTGCCTAAACCCTGCTCCATCGACGAGCGACTGGTTTCGAGATCGGCGCCGATCCAGTCCGGCGTGATTTCGCCGTCGCCATTGCCGCCGCTATCGCCGTCGGAACCGGTGGAGGAATTGTCCGGCTCGCTGACTGGGGCAGGTCCGTCATCCTCGCCGGCGCGCTCCAGCAGCGGATTGCGCTCGAGCTCGCCCTCGACATAGGCGGCCAGATCGAGACTGGAGAGCTGCAGCAGCTTGATGGCTTGCATCAGCTGCGGCGTCATCACCAGCGCTTGGCTCTGGCGGAATTCGAGTCGTTGCGACAACGCCATAGAGGTTTCCCGGCGGAAACTGGTCCGATTCTTGCTTGAATCGTTTTATAGCAGGTCTTTGGCGGCAGCGGTATGTGATTCCGCACTGCAGCATTGCACAAATTATTGGCAATTAGAGTGACAAGCTAGGTTATAGGCGCGCCCGGCGGCCGGCCGCCGCCGTCAGAGGCGGAATTCCTCGCCCAGATAGAGCCGGCGGACATCCGGATTATTGACGATATCCTCGGCGCGGCCCTCCATCAGCACCTCACCGGAATAGATGATGTAGGCGCGGTCAGTTAGACCGAGCGTTTCCCGTACATTGTGGTCAGTGATCAGGACGCCGATGCCGCGATTGGTCAGATGACGTACCAATTGCTGAATGTCGCCGACCGCGATCGGGTCGATGCCGGCGAAGGGCTCGTCGAGCAGCATATAGCTCGGCCGCGTCGCCAGCGCGCGCGCTATTTCGACGCGACGCCGCTCGCCGCCCGACAACGCGATGGTCGGCGTCTTGCGCAGGCGAGTGATGTTGAACTCTTCCAGCAGCGCGTTGAGGTCGGCCTCGCGGCGGCGGCGGTCGGGCTCGACCACTTCGAGCACGGCGCGGATATTGTCCTCGACATTGAGACCACGGAAGATCGACGCTTCCTGCGGCAGATAGCCGATGCCGAGACGGGCGCGCTGATACATCGGTAGCGCGGTGACGTCATAGCCATCGAGTTCGATACGGCCGCGGTCGGCCTTGATGAGGCCGGTGATCATATAAAACGCCGTGGTCTTGCCGGCGCCGTTCGGGCCGAGCAGGCCGACGGCCTCGCCGCGCCGGACATACAACGTGATGCCTTTGACCACCTTGCGGGCGCCGAAGCTTTTTTCGATGCCATGGGCGGCGAGATAGTTACGGGCGGCCTGGCGGCCGGCATCGCGATGCTGACGGCCAGCCGCCTGCTGTTGGGCGGCGGCCGGCGCCACCGCGCGCGCGCCCTGCGCCGGGGCAGGCGGCGAAGCCTGGGTGGCACGGCGCTTGGGCGGTTGACGGCGTCGAAACAGCGAAATGATGTTCACCGGCTTACCCCGCGCCGCCAGGATCGATTTGGCAAGATCGATTCGACAAGACCGATTCGGCAAGACCGATTTCGGAAGGCGCTTCTGCGCCGATCGTGCGCGACCTTACCTGATTCCCACGCGGCAATACGGCATGACGGGCGCCACCCTTGGCCGACCGCATATCGCCGCGAGGATGCAAACCGCTTTCGCTCAATTGAGCGGCTGCAATGATAGCGGCCGCGGCGGAGCTGCGCCGCCGGGAGCCGGAGCGGGATTGCCGCCCGGTTTGGTTTCGGGCGCCTGCGCGCCGGGCTGACTGCCGGGCAGGAAAAGGCCCTGCACGCGGCCATTGCCGGCCTTGCCCGATTCGACACGCGAGACGCCGGTGGTCATGTCGACAACCAGTTTATCGCCGCGCAAGACGTTCTTGCCTTGCGTCATCATCACATTGCCGGTGAGCGTGACAGTATTGGTCTTCATGTCGAAGATGCCGATGTCGCCGGTGGCGGTCTGCTCCTTTTGCGTCACCACCACGCCGCCACGCGCTTCAAGCCGCTTGATCTTTTGCTCGCCGCCGGGCCCCGGCTGCGCGGCCGGCATGCTCTTGCCGCCGTCGGCCGGATCGTTGCTCTGTTCGTAGAAGACATGCAGCGTCTTGCAACGCATACCGGTGTCGCCCTGTTTGACGCGCACGTCGCCGCTGAAGGTCGCCATCTTGTCCTTGTCGCGCACTTCCAGCGTTGCCGATTCGATATGAACGGGCTGGTCGCGATTCTGCGAGAAGCCTTGCAATGCGTTCGGCGGGCCTTTCGACGCCGGCTGCGCGTTCGCCGTTGCGCCGGACATTAATATCGCGGCGGCCAGCAGCGCCGGCACATTCCAGCTGCCGAATAACTTCATTGCGCGCCTATCTTCGCTTTTGAAACGGCGGTGCCGTCGAGCATCAGGACCATGCTGACGCCGCCATGAAAGCGAATCAAGGTGCCGGAATCGATCACTTCGAGCTTGTTGGCGTTGAGGATGCCTTGCAGCATTTCGAGCTCGACCGGGCTGTCGGAGACGACATTGCCCTTGCGCACATCGACCGTCGCCTCGGTCAATTTTCCGGTATTGCCATTGGTCGAAGTCAGCAGAATTTTGCCCTCCAGCTTGAGGACTTCGCGCTTGGTATCGTAAACACCGGTCGCCGCCTTCATGTTCATCGTGCTTTTGTCTTCCATCTCGACCTTTGCGTTGATGTTGCGCAGTTCGACGATGTCCGGCTTGGTCAGATCCTGCGCCGCGGCTTCGGCGGTGAACTCATAGGCGCGCTGATCCTTGGTAAAGCCGTTCACGCGCGGCTGTTCCATGGTGATCTTGGTGCCGGAAACGACCAGATCGTTGATGTTGACGGGCAGGGCCACCAGCATGCGCAGCGGATTGAGCCAGGTCAGCAGCGCCATCCCGACGGTCACAAGCACGACTGACACCGGCAGCGCGATGCGCAGGAACCGCACCAGCCGGCTGTGGCGGCGGGCGGCGCGAAACGCGCGCGCGCTGTCGCCCCGGCTCATGTTCCAGTAGGCGCGCACCGCCTCCGGATCGGCTCTGGCTGTTATGCCCCGGTTCATGATCGAAAGCTTACCGCGCTCCGTACCTGTTGGGCCCTCGCAATCATCCGAAGTCCCCTTCGCTCCCTGACGCGACCCATCTTGCGCAGCATGCCCGGCGAATATGGCCCCGGCACGGCAACGGAATGCGCCCTCGCTCTGGCGAACACACTGAAAATCAACGACTTACGTTCTATTGGCCGAATGCGAAAAAATATCCTCGTCGGCCCAGCCGGCCAGATCGAGCCGCACCCGGTCGGGCAGAAAACCGAAACTGGCATTGGCCAGTTCGGCGCGGCCTTCGCGCGCCAGCATCGCATTCAATTTGTCCATCAACGCGTGCAAATGCAGCACGTCGGTGGCGGCATAGGCGACTTGCGGATCGGTCAACGTATCGGCGCCCCAGTCGGATGACTGCTGCTGCTTCGACAGATCGACGCCAAGAATTTCGCGCGCCAGATCCTTGAGCCCATGCCGGTCGGTATAGGTACGAGCCAGGCGCGAGGCGATCTTGGTGCAATAGACCGGCGCGGCCATCACACCGAAGGATTTAAACAGCACGCCCATGTCGAAGCGGCCGTAATGAAATATTTTGACCTTCGTCGTGTCGGCAAGCAGGCGCTGAATATTCGGCGCGCTGGTCTGGCCGGCCGCGATCTGCACCACGTCGGCGGAGCCGTCGCCGGGCGATAATTGAACGACGCAGAGCCGGTCGCGACTCGGGTCGAGGCCCATCGTTTCAGTGTCGATCGCCACCGCGCCTTTGTAGGCATTCAGGTTAGGCAAATCGCCGCGATGCAGACGGACGGTCATTCGGTGTTCCGGTTTAGCCCGCGAGAAGCCGGTCCTGAACCCGAATAGCGCTCCGGAGAGCCCCGCGATTCGGGATCATACGCGGGAATTTATGGTGCCCAGGAAAGGACTCGAACCTTCACGACCTTTCGGCCACTGGCACCTGAAGCCAGCGCGTCTACCAATTCCGCCACCTGGGCAAGGCTTTAGAAACATGGCTTTAGAACTCAAGCGTGGGTCTAGGTACGGACCGGACTTCGCCTTGTCAATTGAGGCTTGCCGAGTAGCTCAGCGAACCGGCCGCCAAACGCCGGGCCAACCACCTTGCCGCCCCGCGCCAGCGGACTATAAAGGCCTCTCGAAGCAAACGCGGAAATGACCGGCAAATGACCGCCAGAAGCAATTTCGACACCCTCATCACCGTCTATGGCGGCTCGGGTTTCCTCGGCCGCCATGTCGTGCGGGCGCTGGCCAAGCGTGATTACCGCATCCGGGTCGCCGTGCGCCGTCCCGATCTGGCCTTTCACTTGCAGCCGCTCGGCCGCGTCGGCCAGATTCACGCGGTGCAGGCCAATTTGCGCGATGCGGCTTCGGTTGAAGGCGCCGCGCGCGGCGCCCATGTGCTGATCAATCTGGTCGGCCTGCTGCAGGAAAGCGGCCGCCAGCGCTTCGATTCAATCCACAGCTTTGGCGCCGAGCAGGTAGCGCTCGCGGCCAGCGCCCATGGCGCCCGCATGGTGCACGTCTCGGCCATTGGCGCCGACGAGAACTCGCCGGCGGCCTATGCCCGCACCAAGGCGGCCGCCGAGCGCCTGGTGCTGGCGGCGCAGCCGCAAGCAGTCGTCATGCGGCCATCGGTCCTCTTCGGACCGGAAGACGATTTTTTCAACCGCTTCGCCGCGCTCGCCCGCATCTCGCCGGTATTGCCGCTGATCGGCGGCGGTCACACAAAATTCCAGCCGGCTTTCGTCGGCGATGTCGCTCAGGCTATCGCCGAGGCGGCCGAGGGCAAGTTGCGCGCCGGCACGATCTACGAGCTGGGCGGGCCGGAAGTCCGCACGTTCAAGGAACTGATGCAGTTCATGCTCGCCACCATCGAGCGCCGCCGGCTGCTGGTGCCGTTGCCGTTCTTCGCCGCCAGGTTCAAGGCGTTGTTCCTGCAATATGCGCCGGCGCCGCTGACACTGACGCCCGGCCAGGTTGACCTGTTGCGCGTTGACAATGTCGTGTCCGAAGCGGCCAAGGCCGAGAAGCGGACCTTCGCCGGCATCGGCATCGATCCCGCGTCGATCGAGGCGATCGTGCCGTCTTATCTCTGGCGATTCCGCAAAGCCGGCCAGTTCAGGAGCCGCGCCGCTTGAACGCGCGACATTTAAAAAGCCGGAAGCATATCCGGCGGAAGTCGCGCGCATAAGAATAAATATAAGAACACGCCAGGGGGAGCCCGCATGCCGGTCATCACCAATGTCGAAGATCTTCGTCAACTGGCGAAGCGCAAAGTCCCCAAGGCGATTTTCGAATATATCGACCACGGCTCCTACGATCAGTTGAGCCTCAAGGCCAACCGCAAAGACCTCGACGCCGTTCGTTTTCGTCAGCGCGTTCTCATCGACGCTGATAATCGTTCCCTCGCCACCACCATGCTCGGCGAAAAGGTGTCGATGCCGTTGGCCATTGCGCCGACCGGCTTGACCGGCCTGATGCACGGCAATGGCGAAATGCTGGCGGCGAAGGCGGCCGAGGCCGCCGGCATCCGCTACACGCTCTCAACCATGTCGATCTGTTCGATCGAGGATGTGCGCTCAGTGACCAAGACGCCGTTCTGGTTTCAGCTTTATGTCTTCAAGGACCGCGGCTTCAGCGAGTCCGTGATCGAGCGTGCCAAGGAAGCCGGCTGCAGCGCGCTGTTTCTCACCGTCGATCTGCCGATGCGTGGCCAGCGCCATTGCGATATCAAGAATGGCCTGCAGGTGCCGCCGCGCCTGACCGCGCGCAATGCCTTCGACATCGTGACCAAGCCGCGCTGGCTCGCCGGCGTGCTGATGGGCCGGCGCAAATCCTTTGGCAACGTCGATCACTATCTCAAGAACAAAGGCGGCATCTGGGCCGCCGGCCGCTGGGGCGGGGACAATTTCGACAGATCGCTGTCGTGGGACGACGTCAACTGGATCCGCAAATTATGGCCCGGCAAGCTGGTGCTGAAAGGAATTCTCGATCCGGAAGACGCCAAGCGCGCCGCCGCCATGGGCGTCGATGGCATCGTCGTGTCGAATCATGGCGGCCGTCAGCTTGACGGTACGCCCGGCACCGCGACCGTATTGCCGCGCATCGCCGACGCCGTGCGCGACCGCCTTGAAGTGCTGTTCGACGGCGGGGTTCGCTCGGGCCAGGACGTGCTGAAGGCATTAGCCCTCGGCGCGCATGGCTGCCTGATCGGCCGCGCCTATCTTTACGGATTGGCGGCGATGGGCGAAGCCGGCGTCGCCAAGGCGATCAGCCTGATCGCGGAAGAACTCAAGGTCGGCATGTCGCTGACCGGCGTGCGCGATGTCGCGGATATCGGCCGCGACATCCTGTACGATAATTACGACGATCCGCGCCGCAATATCTGACGCCGTCAACCTACAGCAGATATAGCGCGTAGATGCCGATGCTGCCGAGCACGATACGCCACCAGGCGAACAGCGCGAATGAGTGGCGCTGCACATAGTGAAGGAACGTTTTCACCACGATCCAGCCGAAGATGAACGAAAAGATGAAGCCGACGACGATCGCCGTGATGTTGGCGTCGGCGAGTTCGTGGCGGCTCTTGAACGCCTCATAGGCAAAGGCGCCGACCATGGTCGGCATCGCCAGCCAGAATGAAAACTCCGCCGACGTGCGGCGGTCGGCGCCGAACAACATGGCGCCGACGATTGTTGCACCGGAGCGCGACACGCCCGGGATCATCGCGACGCACTGGCAAAGTCCGATCGCCGGATAAATCCAGAGCGGCATCGTCATCGCATCGAGGTAGCGCGACTGCAGGTTCATGCGGTCGACCCACAACAGCACGAAGCCGCCGAGAATGAACATGATGCAGACGACACGCACGTCGAACAGGTATGTCTTCACGACGGTGCCAAACAGCGCGCCGATCACCGCTGCCGGGAGGAAGGCCAGCAGCACGCCGATGACGAAGCGCGCAGCATCCCACTGCGAAAACATGGTCGTGGCCAGAGCCCAGATGCGGCCGAAATAGATGCTCAGCAACGCCAGGATGGCGCCGAGCTGAATGAGAATGGCGAACGACTTGCCGAAAGAGTCGTCGCCCCAGCCGAGGAAGTGTTCCATCAGCAGCAGATGCCCGGTGGAAGAAACCGGCAGAAACTCGGTCAGGCCCTCGACGACGCCGAGAATGGCAGCCTTGATCAAATCAATGTGGCTCGCCAAGAATGACATGAATCAGGGCTCCGGAGGGAGACGTGCGCCAACGAGCGGCTGGGCGAATCGTACGGGTAGGCTGTTTTTGGCTCACCAGCCTCATACAGGCAATGGAAAAGTCAGCAGCAATGCGGCAATTTGCGCTGTCTTATGGGTTTGTGTAGTGCAGACATAAATTTGGCATCAAGCGCACCTCCTTCCTTCGGACTCTCATGCTGACGCTGCTGCATCATCCGCTTTGTCCGCTGTCGCGCTTCGTGCGCCTGATGCTCAACGAATACGGCATCGAAGCGCGGCTGCTGGAAGAACGGTTCTGGGAGCGGCGCGAGGATTTTCTGCGCATTAACCCGGCCGGCACCATCCCGGTGCTGGTCGCCGACGGTGAACCGGCGATCCCCGGCGCTGCCATCATCGCCGAATATATCCATGAGACCCGCCAAGAGAGCCTACCTGCCGAGGACAATGCCGGCTGGCTGATGCCGGCCGCGCCGGGTCAACGGGTCGAGATACGCAGGCTGGCCAGCTGGTTCAACGACAAATTCCACGCCGAAGTCAGCGGGCCTTTGGTCACCGAACGGGTGTTCAAGCGCCACATGACGCTGGAACAGGGCGGCGGCCCGCCGGACACCGGGCTGTTGCGCGCCGCGCGCCACAATATCCGCTATCATCTGGCCTATATTGGCTGGCTGGTCCGCACCCGCGACTGGCTGGCCGGCGAGCGGCTGAGCCTGGCGGATCTCGCCGCGGCCGCGCATCTGTCAGCCGTCGATTATCTGGGCGATGTACCGTGGAACGAAGACGAAGCAGCCAGGAACTGGTACGCGCGGGTGAAGTCGCGGCCGGCGTTTCGTCCGCTGCTGGCGGACACCCTGGCGGGGATTCCGCCGGCGAAGCATTACGCCTACCTGGACTTCTAGCGCATGATCCCGAAAAGTGGGAACCGGTTTTCGGACAAGATCATGCGCCAAGCGAAATGCATTCTCGCGCCGAAGAAATAAAATCCGCGTTAATTTCGCAAGCGCGGGCGCGCGGTTTCGACGCCGTCGGCGTGACACGGCCGGAAGCGGTGCCAACCGCAAAGGCGCGGCTCGAACAATTCATCGCCGACGGCGCGCATGGCGACATGATCTGGATGGCAACCACCGCCGAGCGGCGCGGCTCGCCTTTGACGCTGTGGCCGGATGTCCGCTCGGTCATCATGCTCGGCATGAATTACGGTCCGGACGAAGATCCGCTGAAGATTTTAGATGCGCGCAGCCATGCGGCGATTTCGGTCTATGCCAAAGGCGACGACTATCACGAGTTGATCAAGTCGCGTTTGAAAGAGATCGCCCGCTGGCTGGTCGCCAATGCTGGCGGCGACGTGAAGGTCTTCGTCGACACCGCGGCGGTGATGGAAAAACCCCTGGCCGCCAAAGCGGGTTTGGGCTGGCAAGGCAAACACACCAACGTCGTCTCGCGCGATTTCGGCTCGTGGCTGTTCCTCGGCGCGATCTTCACCACGCTCGATCTGCCGATTGACGACGCGGTGGCCGACAGCTGCGGCAGTTGCCGTGCCTGCCTCGATGCCTGCCCGACCGCTGCATTCCCTGCGCCCTATCGCCTCGATGCGCGCCGCTGCATCTCGTATCTGACCATCGAGCACAAAGGCCCGATCCCGCGCGAATTTCGTCCGCTGATGGGCAATCGCATTTACGGCTGCGACGATTGCCTTGCCGTGTGCCCGTGGAATAAATTTGCCGAGCAAGGCCGCGAGGCAAAGCTTGCGGCGCGCGACGTCTTGCGTGCGCCAACATTGAGTGAATTGTCGCGGCTCGACGATGCGCAGTTTCGCACGCTGTTTGCCAAGACCTCGATCAAGCGCACCGGCCGCGACCGATTCATTCGCAATGTGCTCAATGCGATCGGCAATTCCGGCGATGTTGCATTAGCGCCGGAAGCTGAGCGATTGCTCGATGACGCCTCGCCCTTGGTGCGTGGCGCTGCGGTGTGGGCGTTGAGCAGGTTATTGCCGAAAGAGCAATTTTCATCGCTGGCGGCGAGGGCCAATGAAGACGACCCGTCGGTAAAAGACGAGTGGGCGCAAGCGCTCGTCTAGAATTCTGCCACCGCGCTCAGCAGCCGCTCGATATCTTCCGGCCGTGAAAGCCGATGATCGCCGTCCTTGATCAAGGTCAGCACCACGTCGTCACGCGAGAACCGCGACACCAGCTCGATCGCATGCCGCCATGGCACGTCCGGGTCCTGCACGCCTTGCAGAATATGCACCGGGCAGCCCGGCTCGATCAGCCCGCCCATCAACAGATGGTTGCGGCCTTCCTCGATCAGTTGCTTCGTGATCGGATAGCCCTCCGGCGAATATTCCGACGGACGCGTCCAGAAGCCTTTGTCCTCGATCTCGCGCTTGATCGGATCGGAGAACTGCTTCCACATCAACTCTTCGGTGAAGTCGACCGCCGGCGCGATCAGCACCATGCCCGCAAGCGGCGCGAATTCTTTCAATTCGCGCAATCGCGCCGCCAAAAGCAATGCCAGCCAGCCGCCCATCGACGAACCGATCAGCACCTGCGGCCCAAATTGCGAGCCTTGACAATATCGCGTGTAAACCGCGACGGCTTCCTCGAGCCAGCGGCCGATGCTGCCGTCGCTGAAATCGCCGCCGGATTTCCCGTGGCCGGAATAATCGAAGCGCAGGCAGGCGCGGCCATGCGCCTCCGCCCAGGCATCGAGGGCCAAAGCCTTGGTGCCAGCCATGTCGGACTTGAACCCGCCAAGCCAGACCAGGCCGGGGCCATGATCCTTCCCCTTGCTCTCTCGCGCGCGCACGGCAATTGTCCGCGCAGGCGGCGGCGATTCGACGGTCAGGCTTGTCAGACGCGCTTCGCTCATAGTCATCTTGGAAACCAGTTGGGCACCATCGGGGGCGGTTCGGCCATATCAAGATCAGGCAGCATTTCGATATCCCCTTCTCGCCTCAATGCGCGCCACTCCGCAAGGGGAGGCCGCCGGTGGTGATTGCTGCTCGTCCCAAAGCGCGTTCGCTTGCCGGCGCCACCATTCTGCAACTCGTGCCGGCGCTGCGCGACGATCCAGAGGGTCAGGCCGCCGTCGATGTCGCGCTGACGTTGCTGCAGTCGGGCGCCCGCGCCATCGTCGCCGGCGAAGATGGCCCGCTGGTCGGCGAACTGCGCGCCTTTGGCGGCGAATGGCTGCCGATGCGAACCGATACTGCCAACCCTTTGCGTATCGCCCGCAATGCACGGCAGATGCAAAAGCTTATCGCCGGCGAACGTATCGACATCGTCCATGCACAATGCGCCGCCGCCGCCTGGAGCGCGCTTTCCGCCACCGACCGCATGCCGGTTTTTCTGGTGACGTCGTTTCCGGACCGGCTCGCGACGGCCGCCTGGCCGCGCCGGCTCTTCCAAAGCTCTCTCGCGCGCGGCGACCGCGTCATCGCCCCAACGAGTTACATTTCCCGCACGATGATCGAGCGCTACAAAATTCCATCGGACCGCATCACCGTCCTCCCGCGTTCGCTCGATACCGCCAAATTCAGCCCGGCGGCGGTCAATGTCGAGCGCGTCGCCGCCCTGCGCCGCGCCTGGGGCGTGTTGCCGCAAATGCGCGTCGTGCTGGTACCGGGGCGGATCGCGCCGTGGAATGGCCAGATGAGCATGATCGACGCCGCCCGGCTGATGGTCGCCGGCGGCGATCGCAACATCGCCTTCATCTTCGCCGGCGAAGACCGCGGCCAGATTCGCTATCGCAGCGCGCTCAAGCGGCGCGCCCACGAGCATGGCATCGATACCTTGATCCGGCTGGTCGGCCATCATACCGACATGCCGACGGCTTTGGCGGCCGCCGACGTCGTGGTGATCCCGTCGCTGCGGCCGCCACTATCGGGCCGCGCCGCCATCGAGGCCCAGGCCCTGGGACGGCCGGTGGTAGCGGCATCGGTCGGCGCCTTGCCGGAAAGCCTGTTGTGCCCGCCGCGCATGCGCGACGAATTGCGCACCGGCTGGCTGGTCCGCCCCGGCAATGTCGGCGAACTGGCGCGCGCGACCACGGCGGCTTTGGCGCTCGACCTGACGGCGCAAGAGGCGCTGGGCGCCCGCGCCCGCCAATTCGCCGAATTCATGTTTTCGCCGCAAAGCGTTGCTGAAGCCATTCGCGGCGTTTACACTTCGCTTCTGGCTCGCGATAATTGATCCGCTGCAAGAATCCGCTGCGGTGTAATTTCCATGACACGCAGTTGAATTCCGCTACTCGATGGTATGAGGCCGCGACGGTATGTCGAGTTTTTCAATGCACGAGAGGCCTGCCGCGACGAAGCGAAACGCCGCGCCCGCGCTCAATATCGTTGCCGGCAGATCGATCGGCGCGACGTCGCCCGACAATCCGATCACGGTGATGATCGTCGTGCCGACGCTCGATGTCGGCGCTGCCGAAATCGGCGCGGTCGAGCTGGTGCGGATTCTTCATGGCGCCGGCCATCGGGCCATCGTGGTGGCGCGCGCCGGCCGATTGCTCGCCGATATCACCGCCGCCGGCGCCGAATACGTTCCACTCGACGTCGCCAGCAAGAATCCGCTTGTCATGTTGCGCAACGCCGCCGCCTTGATCAGATTGGCGCGCGAGCGCAACTGCGACATCATTCACGCGCTCGGCCGCGCCGGCGCCTGGAGCGCCTGCGTCGCGGCGCGGCTACGCGGCATTCCCTTTGTCACCAGCTGGTACAAAGGCTTTCGCGAACAGAACGTTTTGAAACGCCTTTACAATGGCGTCATGGCGCGCGGCGATCGCGTCATCGCCGGTTGCGAGCAGATCGCGCAACTGGTCAACGATCGATATGGAACGCCGTGGGAGAAGATCGCGGTCGTGCCGTGTGGCATCGACTTCGATCATTTCGATCCGGCGACGTTGTCGCGCGAGCGGATCGCCGCGGTGCGCGAAGCCTGGGGCGTCAAAGACGACACCAAGATCATCCTGATCGTCGGCCGTATTTTGCGCCGCAAAGGCCATCATGTCGCGGTGCGGGCGATACAACGGCTGAAGGAATTCGGCCTGACCAATTTCCTTTGCGTCTTCGTCGGCGAAGACCGTGGCCACAGCAATTATACAGGCGAGCTTTGGGACCTGGTCCTGGCAACCGGCACGATGGATGTGATCCGCATGGCCGCGCCGGTGCGTGACATGCCAGCCGCCTATTGCGCCGCCTCGGCGGTCGTGTCGGCGGCGATTCAGCCGGAAGGCGTGCAGCGATCGATGCTCGAGGCGCAGGCGATGGCGCGGCCGGTCATCACGTCCGACCTCGGCG
Organism: uncultured Hyphomicrobiales bacterium; assembly: GCA_903892675.1. GTDB lineage: Bacteria > Pseudomonadota > Alphaproteobacteria > Rhizobiales > Xanthobacteraceae > Pseudolabrys. The sequence goes on from CAITJJ010000007.1 coordinate 15,469, forward strand.
CCGGACCCGACGTCGTCTTGACCGCGCCGGCGGTTCCGGAAAGCCGGATCACCGGCTTGCGCTTTCATGCCGGTGACGACCGGGCGCTAGCGGCGGCCGTGATGCAGTTGTTCTCGATGCCGGAACTGGCGGTGCGCGCCATCGGCCAGCGCGGACGCGACTGGGTACTAGGCCATTTCGATGCAGAGATCGGCACAGGACAGATGCTGCGGCTCTATGGCGAGATCGCCGGCCGCCCGCAGGCGCCGCTTCCTGTACCGGCTGCCGACAAAATTAGCGCAATTTGAACGATTTGGACGGCAATTCGGATTGCACGCCTATCGATTCCGTGGAACTGCGTTGACTTATTCGCCGTTTGTACCGATCTTTCTCGTATACGGGGCACGGTATCCAGCCCCTGAGCGCGATCACCGTTTTTCGGCTATGATCGGCGCGGGATGCTATAAGGCTACCAGTCGAAACAGCATGAGGAGAGACTAGCCATTCGTCGTCCGCAAAAATCCGCGCTGCCCGCCGAAAAAGGTGGCCCGCGCATCAACGAGGAGATCCGCTCCCGCGAGGTTCAGCTGATCGATGCCACCGGCGACAACAAGGGAGTCGTCGCTACCGATGTGGCCATCGGCATGGCCCAGACCGCCGGGCTTGATCTTGTCGAGATCGCCCCCAATTCGGTTCCGCCCGTCGCCAAAATCCTGGACTACGGCAAGTACAAATTCCAGGCGCAGAAGAAGGCGGCGGAAGCCCGCAAGAAACAGAAGGTCGTCGAGATCAAGGAGATCAAGCTCCGGCCGATGATCGACGATCACGATTACCAGGTGAAGATGCGCTCGATGGAGCGGTTCTTCGAGGAAGGTGACAAGGTCAAGATTACCTTGCGCTTCCGTGGCCGCGAAATGGCCCACCAGGAGCTCGGCTACAAGCTGCTCCAGCGCGTCAAGGACGACACCGACAAGATTTCGAAGGTCGAATCCGAACCGCGCTTTGAAGGCCGCCAGATGGTAATGTTGCTGGCGCCGCGCTGAGCGCGCCTTAAAGCCGAATATACGAGGCAATTCCCGCGCGCCGGCAAATCCGGCGCGCGTTTGCTTTTAGCGCCGTTCGGCTTCCCAGCGGCCGGAGCATTCCTTGGTACCACCAACCCCCTGCCAGGTTCCGGTGCCACTGCTCCCGTTCAAGCGCCCTGTGCCGCTGGCACCTTGCTCGCCGAGACGGATGTTGACCTTGACCGCGCCGCTCGGCTCGACCGTGCCGTTGAAGTTGACCGCGGCATCACCCTGGTAGCGCACTTGGCCGTTTGCCACCCCAACGCTGTAGCGGTAGGCCTGATCGCAGGTGCCTTTCTCCGTAATGATCACGACCGACCAGTTGCCATCATGGGTGGCGGCAAAGGCCGCCGGCGTCGAAGCCAGAAGGCCGAAACCGAGAGCTACGGCGGCCATCACTGTCAAAGGGCGAAGCACGGGCAATCTCCTAGGCTGGGCAGCGTTATAAGGCGACGTATCGTGCCGAAAGGGCGGATTTGGTGCTGTTTTGGGCAAAAACAAGCGCCGGGTTCGATTTTCCGGTTAACGCTCCAGCGCCGGTTTGGGTTGCAAGCGCAAGCCAGCTCTGGCATACACCGCGCTCTCGTCGACCGGCCGTTAGGGCTGCCGTGGCGGCGATACCCGCTCAATTCCGAGCACCGGCCTAAGGCTTGTTGGCCTCGGGCTGATTTTTGGCTGTGGCAGGTCTTAAACGACTTTGGCCACCGGCCTGATGGAGAGCAAAATGCCCAAGTTGAAGACCAAATCGGGCGCTAAAAAGCGTTTCAAGATCACCGCCGGCGGCAAAGTGAAGTACCAGCAGGCCGGCAAGCGTCACGGAATGATCAAGCGCACCACCAAGCAGATCCGCGAACATCGCGGCACCGCGGTGCTGTTCAAGACCGATGGCGACA
>CAITJJ010000008.1 GCA_903892675.1 uncultured Hyphomicrobiales bacterium
ATGGCCGCCGGGATCGCAACGACGATCGCCGTGAGTGCCTATTCCATTAACAAAATCCGCATAGGCGGCGCGACTTACGACGGACTCGTCCAGGTCAAGGATCTGGTAGCCGACATTCTGCCGCCGCCGCTATACCTCGTCGAATCGCTTATGGAAGCGCGGGGCATATTTTTAAAGTCGAAGCCCTACGCAGATTCGAAGAAGAAAATTTCTCAGCTTCACAAAGATTATGACGAGCGCTTGGCGTTCTGGAAATCGGCGGATCTCGATCCGGCGATCAAAAGGAAATTAACCGAAGTCTCGGATTCCCACGCCCAGAAATTTTGGAATATTCTCGAGCAAAAGATGCTGCCGGCGTTCGAACAAAACAACGATGCCGAGACGACCAGGGCATACGCGGAGTTGATGGTTGCATTCCGGCCGCATCGAACGGCTGTTGATGAAATCGTCGCCGATTCAGAAAAGCTCACCAAAGAAGTCGAGGCCCGATCTGCGAGCCAGGTCAGCCTTTCGCTTTGGACAATCGGCGCAGTGGACGGCGCGTTGGCTCTGCTGCTGGTCATTGGGCTTGTCGTCATTATCAGGCGCCTTGTGTCGCCACTCGCCATCCTGGGCCAGGGCCTGCACAGGCTGTCCAAAGGCGATCTCACGGTAACTATCAATCAGCCGATGCCGCCCGAATATCGGCAACTCAAGGACAATTTCAACATCGCGGTCGGCAAATTTCTCGAGGTCGTTGGCTCGGTGAAATCGTCCGCGCACGAATTCACCAGCGCCTCGGGCGAAATCTCGACCAGCACCACGGACCTGTCGCAACGGACCGAGGAGCAGGCGGCTAGCCTGGAAGAAACATCCGCTTCGATGGAAGAGATTTCATCGACGGTGAAGAACAATGCCGAAAATGCTCGCAAGGCCAGCGCCTCGGCTGCGCAAACCCAGAAGGTCGCCGATCGTGGCGGTGAAGTCGTCAGCGAGGCCGTGCAGGCCATGGCGAAGATCGAGGAATCGTCGCGCAAGATTTCCGATATTATCGGAGTGATCGACGAGATCGCCCGCCAGACCAACCTGCTGGCGCTCAACGCAGCAGTCGAAGCGGCGCGTGCCGGCGAAGCCGGCCGTGGCTTCGCGGTGGTCGCCTCGGAAGTCCGCAGCCTCGCGCAGCGCTCCTCGCAAGCGGCCATGGATATCAAGGACCTGATCACGAACAGCAACGGTCAGGTCAAAGACGGCGTCGAGCTGGTCAATCGCGCCGGCGCTTCCCTCGGCGAAATCGTCGAGTCAATCAAGAGCGTGGCCGCCATCGTTGCCGATATTGCAGATGCCAGCAACGAACAGTCGACTGGTATCGAGCAGATCAACAAAGCCTTGACCCAGATGGATGATGTCACCCAGCAGAACGCGGCGCTGGTCGAGGAAAACGCGGCCACTGCCAAGACGCTTGAAAGCCAGGCGAAGTCCATGGGTGAGCAGGTCGAGTTTTTCCAGATCGCGGCTGGCGATGTCCACTTAATTGAATCAGGCCGTTCGGTCAGGCCGTCGGCTTCAGATCGGGCGGCGCGCGGCCCGACAATTCAGCGCCGGCTTCAGGCGAAAGCCGGCTGAATATAAACACCGACAGCGCCGAAATCGCCGCGACGATCAGAAACGCCGTCTGGAAATCCTCGGCGTGCAAATCGGCGTGACCGCGGAACTGGGCGGTGAGATCGACGGCGAGCGCGCCGATCGCAACGCCCGCCGAGATCGACAATTGCTGGCCGACGCTGACCAGTGCGGTCGCCCGCGACACGCGCGCCTGTTCGATCTCGGCATAGGCGATGGTGTTGATCGAGGTGAATTGCAGCGAGCGGAAAAAGCCGCCAATCAACAAAACGCCAAACATGATCGTGGCCGGCGTGGTGCTGGAAAAGAAATAGCAGGCCGCGAGGAAACACGAACTGATCACCGCGTTGAACATCAGAATGGCGCGAAAGCCGAAGCGTTTGAGCAACGTCGCCGCCGCCATCTTCATGCCCATGGCGCCGGCGGCGGAGCCGAAGGTGATCAGGCCGGACTCGAACGGCGATTTGCCGAAACCGACCTGCAACATTAGCGGCAGCAGAAACGGCAAGGCGCCGATGCCGATGCGGAAGATGAAGCCGCCGAGCACGCTGGCGCGGAATGTCGGCAATTTGAACAATGTGAGGTCGAGCGCAGGGATCGCCGTGTGTTTCGCATGCACCAGATAGGCGGCGATAAAGACGCTGCCGCCGATGATGAGCGAGACCACCACCGACCACGGCAGAAAATTCAAGCCCAGCACCGACAGGCCGAAGGCGAGCCC
>CAITJJ010000009.1 GCA_903892675.1 uncultured Hyphomicrobiales bacterium
GCGCCAGGACGCCGATCGTGGCGGCCAGCGGCACCGCGACCAACAGACCGACAAAGCCAAACAGATAGCCGAAGGCGAGCAGCGCGAAGATCAGCCAGACCGGGTGCAGGCCGACGCTCTCGCCGACCAGTTTCGGCGCCAGCACATTGCCTTCGAGAAATTGACCGACCAGGAAGATGCCGAGCACGATCATGACCGGCATGTAATCCGGCCAGAACTGCGCCACCGCGACGCCGAGCGCCAGGATAAGCCCGGTCATCGAGCCGACGTAAGGGATAAAGGTGATGAGCCCGGAAATGAGCCCGATCAGCAGGCCAAAATTCAAGCCGGTTAGCGTCAGCGCCACCGCGTAGAACGAGCCGAGGATCAGGCATACCGCGCTCTGCCCGCGCACGAAGCCGGCGATCGCCGCGTCGATCTCGCGCGCCAGGCCGCGCACGGTGTCGCGCTGATGCAACGGCACCCAGCTATCGACGACGCGCAGCATCGTGTGCCAGTCATAGATCAGATAGAACGCCACTACCGGCGTCACCACGATCAGCGAGAAGATCGACACCAGCGCCCGCCCACCCGACCACAGCGATTTCAGGAACGAGGTCAGCCAGCCAGCGCCTTGCGTCACCAGATCGGAAAGCCCCTTGTCGGTGTTGAGGCCGACGCCGACCAGCTTCTGCACCCAGGGGCGGCTTGGATCGCTGAGCAGCGATTGCAGCTTGGCCACGTAGCCGGGGATATTGTCGATGAACGACCACAACTGGCCGCCGAGCACCGGCGCCACCAGCAGGATCAGCACGATGATCGCCAACACGACGACGGTGATGATCGTGAGCGCGGCAACCAATCGGTTGACGCCGGCGCGTTCGAGCCGATCCGTCAATGGCGTCAGCAGATAGGCGATGGCCAGGCCGGCGATGAACGGCAGCAGAATTTCCGACAACAGCCAGAGCAGCAGGATGAAAACGGCGAGCGCCGCCAGCCAGAAGGCGATCTGACGCTGAATCGCCATGCCGCCAACTGGCGGGCGCGACGGCTTCGGCGCGCTGCGCGTCGGGGATTTGCTCACGGCTGCGCCATGGTTGAGCCCATATGGCGCACCCATTCGGCCAGATAGGCTGCGATCGACAACAGGGTCAACGTCGCCACCAGCCCCATCAGCACCAGCTTGAAGACCGGCACCTCATAGTTGAAGCCGAGCGAGCCGAGCACCACGCAGGCGAACGCGATCTGCGCCACCGTGTTGAGCTTGGACACCAGCAGCGGCTTGATCTTGAGCGGGTTACCCATCAGCCAGGACAGCATGATCCCTCCGACGATCAGGATATCGCGCGAAACCACCAGGATCACCAGCCAGCGCGGGATGTCCCCGTTGATCCCAAGGGTGAGATAAATCGATACGATCAGAGCCTTGTCGGCGAGCGGATCGAGATAAGCTCCCAGCTCCGTGGTCCAGCCGAAGCGTTTGGCCAGGAAACCATCGACTCCGTCGCTGACCCCGGCGACCAGAAACAACATGAATGCGATCCACATGGCATTGGACATGATCGCCCAGACGACGACCGGCACCAGCAGGATGCGCCCCAGCGTAATGAGGTTAGGAATACTCAAAGCGTGACCCCGGCTCGTGGCAGAACGCCCCCGGCACGAGGGCAACAACACTCACTAGCGGAGAGTATAACGGCACGCGAGCCATTGCGCGAATTGCGTTTTCGCCGTACGACCCGGCCTTATTTCGCAAGGCGCAGGGTCTGCGGCCATGCGCTACGGGGACCAGCATGGCTGATAACGAGCGCGGGCTGACTTACGCGCAGGCGGGCGTCGATATCGATGCCGGAAACCGGATGGTGGACCTGATCAAGCCGTTGGTGCGCGCCACCGCGCGGCCGGGTGCCGACGCCGAAATTGGCGGTTTTGGCGGCCTGTTCGACCTCAAAAGGGCTGGCTACAAGGACCCCATTCTGGTCGCCGCCAATGACGGCGTCGGCACCAAGGTCAAGATCGCCATCGAGACCGGGCGCCACGACACGATCGGCATCGATCTGGTCGCCATGAGCGTCAATGACCTGGTGGTGCAAGGCGCCGAGCCGCTGTTTTTCCTCGACTACTACGCGTGTGGAAAACTCGAGCCGGAAATTGGCGCCGCCGTTGTCGCCGGCATCAGCGTCGGCTGCCGCCAGGCCGGTTGCGCACTGATCGGCGGCGAGACCGCGGAAATGCCTGGCCTCTATCAAGGCGACGATTATGACCTCGCCGGCTTCGCAGTCGGCGCTGTCGAGCGCGGCGAAGTGTTGCCGCGCGCCGACATTGCCGAGGGCGATGTCATACTCGGCCTCGCCTCCTCCGGCGTGCATTCCAACGGCTATTCGCTGGTGCGCAAGATCGTCGCCAGAAGCGGCTTGCCCTGGACCGCGCCTGCGCCTTTCGCGCCGGACGTGTCGCTCGGCGAAGCCATCCTGACGCCGACGCGCATTTACGTGAAGTCGTGCCTGGCCGCGATCCGCGAAACCCATGCGGTCAAAGGCTTCGCCCACATCACCGGCGGCGGCTTTCCCGACAACATCCCGCGCGTGCTGCCGAAGGGTTTAGGCGCGCGCATCGATCTTGCCGCCGTCAAGACGCCGGCGGTTTTCAAATGGCTCGCCGATGTCGGCAAGGTCGCGCAAAACGAAATGCTGCGTACCTTCAACTGCGGCATCGGCATGATTGTCGTCGTCGCGCCGAACGACGCCGACGCTGTCAACGGCGCTTTGAGCAAAGCCGGCGAACAGGTCGCGACCATCGGCACGGTGATCCGCGC
>CAITJJ010000010.1 GCA_903892675.1 uncultured Hyphomicrobiales bacterium
AAGAGCGGCGTCTCCGGCGAATTGAGATATTTCGCGGCGACGTCCTTCTCCATGGCGCGGCCGCCGAAGGCGATGACGCGGTTGCGCGCGTCGGTGATCGGAAACATCACGCGGTCACGGAAGCGATCGAACGGCACCGGAATGTCGTCGCCGGAAACGAGTAGACCCGCCTCGATCATGTCCTCGACCGGAATGCCGTGCGAGCCGAGATGCTCCTTCAGCGCGAAGCGCTCGCCTGGCGCAAAGCCGAGACGGAACTGAACTTGCGTCGCCGCGGTCAGGCCGCGATCGGCGAGATAGCCGCGCGCCTTGGCGCCCGAGCGGCCGGAAAGCGTCGTCTCGAAGAATTTCGCCGCGAGGTCCATGACGTCGTACATGCTCTTGGCGCGCGCATCGCGCCGCTGCTCCTCGGGCGACACTTTCGGCAATGCGACGCCAGCCATCTGCGCCAAGCGTTCGACCGCTTCGGGAAAAGCTACGCCTTCGGTCAGCATGATGAAGTCGAAAATCGAGCCGTTCTTGCCGGAGGAGAAATCGAACCAGGCCTCCTTCTGGTCATTGACGAAGAAGGACGGCGTTTTCTCCTTGTTGAACGGCGACAAGCCCTTGAACTCGCGGCCCGAGCGGATGAGCTTGACGCGCTTGCCGACGACTTCCGAGACCGGAAGCCGGGCTTTCAGCTCATCGAGGAATTGCGGCGTGAAGCGCATGGGGGCCTTAGAGCACCGAATCGGCAGTCAGCCGTCGATATTCACGCATATCAGCCAAATAAGGCGGGCAAGAGGGCCGATTGTCCCCGATAGTCACAGGGTTACGAGGCGCGGGCAGCAGACAGCCCAATCCCCGTTCGTCCCCGCGACAGCGGGGATCCAGCGCTTCGGCCAAAGAACTAGGTTCCCGCTTTCGCGGGAACGAACGGAGGATGTGATAGCGTTCTCCCAAATCGCGACGAAGCAAGATCTGCGGTGCGCAATAAGGAATTCCAATGCCCTCCACTTTCGTTCTTGTACACGGCGCCTGGCATGGCGGCTGGGGCTGGGTGCGGCTCGCCGAAATATTGCGCAAGCAGGGCCACACGGTGTTCGCGCCGACGCTGACGGGGCTTGGCGAGCGCGCGCATCTCATCCGGCCGGACATCGACGCGACGCTGCACATCGCCGATGTGGTGAATGTCATCCGTTACGAGCGGTTGAGTGACATTGTGCTGGTCGGCCATTCCTATGGCGGCTGCGTCGTCTCCGGCGTCGCCGAGATCGTGCCCGACAAGATCAAATCGATCGTCTTCCTCGACGCTTTCATCCCCGACGATGGCGATGCCACCGTCGATCTGGTGCAGCCGGCGGTGAAGGAGATCATCCTGGCCAATGCCGCGCGCGGCGAGACCACCGTGCCGGTCCGCGATGCCGCCGCCTTTAACGTCAACGAGAAGGACCGGCCTTGGGTCGACGCGCTCGCGCTTCCGCAGCCGATCGGCACCATGATCGAGAAACTCAAACTCACCCGCGCGCGCGACCGCATCGGCAAGAAGGCCTACATCCGCGCCACCGGCTATCCCAATGTCTCGTTCGAGGCAGCGCATGCGCGCGCCAAGGCCGAAGGCTGGCGCACCTTTGAGGTGTCGTGCGGGCACAATGTGATGGTCGACGAGCCGGCGCGGCTGGCGGAGATTCTGAACGAACTTGAATGATGCCGTCATTCCCCGCGCAGGCGGGGAATCCAGCAATTGGCGCCAAATGCGGCAAGAGCTGGATCGTCCGCCTGCACGGACGATGACGCTTCCGGTACAGCGACTACTGCGGCTCCAGCCCGCTTTCCTTCACCACTTGCCTGGCCACTTCGCGGTCGGCCTTGATCTCGGCGGCGAACTGCGCCGGCGTGTTGAGCGCCGGCACCATGCTGCGGCTGATGATGAATTTTTCCTGGAACGTCTTGTCGCTGACGACGCGCGTCACTTCGGCGTTGAGCTTGTCGATGATCGCCTGCGGCGTGCCTTGCGGCGCGAACAGTCCGTACCAGGTGCGCGACGGCGCGCCGGTATAGCCGATATCGGTGAGGATCGGCACATTGGGCAATTCCGGCGAGCGGATGTTGTTGGTCAGCGCCAGCGCCGTCATCTTGCCGGCATTGATTTGCGGCAGCACGTTGCCGAGACCGATTAGGCCGATCGGCGTGGTGCCGGACAGGATCGCATTGGTCGCCTCGCCGCCGCCCTTGAACGGCACGCGCACCCAGTCGGCGCCTTTTTCGCGCTTGAGATATTCCATGTAGCTCGCCAGCGGCAGCGAGGCGGTGAGATAGTTGAATGTGCCCGCCTTCGCCTTCGAGGCCGCTACCAGTTCGTCGACCGATTTCACCTTGAGATCCGCGTTCACCACCAGCACCTGGATCAGGTGAAACAGGTTGACGATCGGCGTCAATTTGTTCGGATCGTATGGCAGCTTCTTGAACAGGAATTCGTTGTAGATCAGCGCATCGGCCATCAGGATGCAGATGGTGTAGCCGTCCGGCGGCGCTTCGGTGCAGGCGCGCGCCGCGATATTGCCGGCGGCGCCGGCGCGGTTCTCGATGATCAGCGGCTGGCCGGTACGCTTCTGCATCTCCTCGCCGAGGACGCGCATGAAGATGTCGCTCAAGCCCCCGGCACTCGACGTGGTCAAGACGTGGATCGGCTTGTTCGGATAGTCCTGCGCCTGCGCGGCGGTCGCGGTGAGCGCAGCGGCCAAAGCCGCGGCAACCAATAAGCGTTTCATTTTTGTCCTCCCTATTTTTATCGTCATGCCCGGCCTTGTGCCGGGCATCCACGTCTTCACGTCATATCGCAGCGTAAGACGTGGATGGCCGGGACAAGCCCGGCCATGACGGAATACTAATTATGTAAGCTTCGCCTTCACCAGACCTGAGGCCTTGCCGAAGTCCATCTGGCCGGCGTATTTGGCGCGCAAAATTCCGATGACCTTGCCCATGTCCTTCATGCCGGCGGCGCCGGTTTCCGCAATCGCGGCGTCGATCGCGGCCGACACCTCGGCGTCCGACATCTGCTTCGGCAGATAGGCGGAGATGACGGCGATCTCTTCCTCTTCCTGCTTCACCAGATCGGGCCGCGCACCCTTCTTGTACATCTCGACCGACTCCTGCCGCTGCTTGATCATCTTTTGCAGGATCGACAGCACTTCGGCATCACCCAGCGGCTTGCCGGTGGTGCGCGCCTCGATGTCGGCGTTTTTCAAGGTCGAGTTGACCATGCGCAAGGTCGACACGGTGCGCTCGTTCTTGGCCTTCTGCGCCTCGGTCAGCGCCTTGTTGATGTCGTCGCGGATCATTGCGTATCCTTTTCACTTGACCGGCTGGTGGCC
>CAITJJ010000011.1 GCA_903892675.1 uncultured Hyphomicrobiales bacterium
CGGCGCCGACGTTGAAGATCTGAATGACGCCCTTGGCGTCGGTGGCGATGCTGGAGAAGTTGGCGCTGTTGAAAATCGCGCGTTGCAGCGCACCGGCCTTGAGCAGGGCCTCTTCGGCCTGCTTGCGCGCGGTGTTGTCGGTGCCGATCAAAAGATAACCGATGATGACGTTTTGCGCGTCGCGCAACGCGGTGACGGAGACCACCGCCGGGAATCGGCTGCCGTCCTTGCGGATATAGGTCAGCTCATAAATGTCCTCGATCCCGCGCGAGGCCTTGAACACCAACGCCTCGAAGCCCCGCGTAATCGGCGTGCCGAGTTCGGCGCTAAGCTCGGTGGCGCGCGCGGTCAACTCTTTTGGATCCGAGATATCGGCTGGCGTGATCTTGTTGACCACCTCCGCCGCCGCGTAGCCAAGCATGCGCTCGGCGCCGACATTGAAAATTTGAATGACGCCTTTGGCGTCGGTGGCGATGCTGGAGAAATTGGCGCTGTTGAAGATCGCATTCTGGAGAGCACCAGCCTTCAGCAGCGTTTCCTCCGCCTGCTTGCGCACGATTTGGTCGACTCCGTCGAGAGTTCCCTGCGGCCGCGTATCGCCGATTGCATTTTCCAAAACGTCGCCCCCAGTAACTTTGTCTTGCTCGTGGCGCGGATCAACTTGCGAGCGTGGTTTTGATTGATTCGTGTAGCTGATTTTGCGTGTAGGGTTTGCGCAGAAATTGCGTGCCTTCGATCAGCAGCGCGGTCATTTTCTCGGTGATAGTGTTGCCGGTTGTGTACAGCACGCGCAAACCCGGCCGTAACGCAATCGCCTGAATAGCAAGGTCGCAACCGCCGAGGACGGCATCCTTGAGATAGATATCGGTAAAGAGCGCGTCGATTTGTTGCGGCGAGCGCAGCAACAAGAGCGCCTCGTCGATGTCGCTGGCGGAAAGCGTCTGATGACCCCAGTCCTGGATCATCATCTCCGCTATTTCACGGATGAAAACGTCGTCTTCGACGACCAATACAACGGCCACACACTATCCCCCTGCCGTGACAAACAAAATCGCGGCGTTGGAACCCGTGGCCAAGGACCAAGGTTCGTTCGGGTCGCTATCAGGGCTGATTGATAATCCCCGCCAAGGCGCAAGGTTCCCCCCGTCTCAAACTTTATTTTTGAGCCCGGCCTGCCATATATTACTGTTTTATATCAACATGTTAGCGAAACACTGCCGATCGGCCCGAAGCGCGGGCTACTGCGCCTTGATGTCGGCGGCGCGGATGACCTCGCCCCACATGATGCGATCCGCCTTGATCTGCCGGGCAAACTCATCCGGCGTATTGCCGATGAGCCGCGCGCCGGTTTTGGCGAAGCGCTCGCGCATCGCCGGCTTTTGCGTCGCCGCGGCGATTTCCTTATGCAAACGGGCAATAATGGCCGGCGGCGTACCGGCGGGCGCGACCACGCCGAACCAGGACGAGGCTTCGTAGTTGGCGACACCGGCTTCAGCGGCGGTCGGCAGGTCCGGCAACAACGTCATCCGCTGCTTCGCCGCCACCGCGAGGGCACGCAGCTTGCCGCCTTCGATATGCGGCAGGACGGTCGGCGGATTGTCGACCACGCCATCAATCTGACCGGCAATCAGATCGGTGATCGCCGGCGCCGCGCCGCGATAGGGCACATGAGTCACTTTGATATTCGCGGCATGCATCAAAAGCGCCAGACCGAGATGTCCTGTGGTGCCGATGCCGGGCGAGCCGAAATTGAGCTTGCCGGGATTGGCGCGCGCCAAGGCGACCAGCTCTGCCAAAGTCTTTGCCGGCAAATCCTGTTTGACCACGACCATCATCGGCATGTCGGCGACATTGGACACCGGCACGAAGTCCTTTTCCGGATCGAACGGCATGGTCGCATAGAGAAACTGGTTGGCGCTCAAAATGCCCGCCGAGGTCATCAGCAAGGTGTAGCCATCCGGCGCGGCCTTGGCGACGGCATCGGCGCCGACATTGCCGCCGGCCCCAGCCCGGTTCTCGACGATGACCGGCTGACCGAGCGATTTGGACAGGTCGTCGCCGACCGCGCGGGCCAGCACATCGGCCAGTCCACCGGCGGGAAACGGCGCGATCAAACGGATCGGCCGTTCCGGATAATTCTGCGCCTGCGCGGCGGCGCCAAGACAAGCCGACAACAGAACGGCCAGCGTCACCAGGCGCGCGCGGCCGGACCGCGTTACGGACAAAATCATCGAATCCTCCCTGAGGCGTTATTCCGCTCGCGCTTTTATGCGCGCGTTTCTCATACGCTAAAACAGACTCTTATACCGGCTTTTTCCCCGATGCACGCGGCAGCGGCTGGATGCGCAGCGCGGTAATGCGGTTGCGGGCGCGGCGCAGCACCCGAAAGCGGAAACCGTGAAAGGTGAAGCTCTGGCCAACTTCGGGAATCGACCGCGCCTCATGAATGACCAGGCCGGCGACGGTGGTGGCCTCCTCATCCGGCAACTCCCACCCCATGACGCGGTTGAGATCGCGGATCGGCACCGCGCCGTCGACATTGACCGAACCGTCCGGCTGCTTGCGCACACCGGGCATGGCGACGTCGTGCTCGTCGGTAATATCGCCAACGATTTCTTCCAGGATGTCCTCGAGCGTCACCAGACCTTCGACCTCGCCATACTCATCGACGACCAGCGCGAACGGCGTCTTGCGGCGGCGAAACGCCTTGAGCTGCTCCGACACCGGCCGCGTCTCCGGCACGAACCAGGGCGGCGCCATCAACGCGGCGACATCGATCTTGGAGGCATCGCCGTCGAGCGCATGCAGCGCCCGCAGCAGATCCTTTACATGCAGAATGCCGATAATGTTTTCCTGGTTGCCGCGCCACAAAGGCAACCGCGTCACCGGCGAGGCAATCACCGTGTTGACGATGTCCTCGGGTTTGTCGTCGGCATTGACCGTGATCATGTTGGTGCGATGGACCATCACGTCCGAGACTTCCAGTTCGCCGAAGCGGAACACGTTCTGGATGTATTCGGCCTGGCCTTCCTCGATATTGCCGTGCTCGGCCGATTCCTCGACCAGACCTTCGATCTCGACGTCGGTGAGGATGTCCTGCGTCGAATGCTCCTTGACGCCGAGGCCGCGCAGCACCGAACGCGACGCCGCGTTCAACAGCCAGTTCAGCGGATAGAGCATCAGAAATGAGACATGCAACGGATAGGCGATCCATTGCGACACCGGAACCGGCTCGCGGATCGCCAATGTCTTCGGCACCTGTTCGCCGATGACGATGTGCAGCGACGAGAACACCAGAAAACCGACCAGAAACGACGTGAAATGCAGCGCCTTTTCCGGCATGCCGAACGGCGCCAGCACCGGCTCGAGTAAAGCAGCCACCGTCGGTTCGCCGACCCAGCCGAGACCGAGCGAGGCCATGGTGATGCCGAGTTGGCAGCAGGCCAGATAGGCTTCGAGATTGCCCATCATCGTCTGCAGCAGGCGCGCTGCGAAACGGTTGTCTTCGGCCATCGCGTCGATGCGGAAGCCGCGGCTCTTGACCAGTGCGAACTCCGCCGCGACGTAGAAGGCGTTAAGCGCCAGCAGGAAAAAGGCGAGCAGCAGGTTGGTAATCGTGGCGCTCATTCCGCTATTTTCTCTTCGAGGAATGCGCGGATTTCGGCCGGGTCGACATCGGCCGCGACAAAGGCCTCGCCGATGCCGCGCGCCAGAATGAAAGTGAGTTTGCCGCGCTTGACCTTCTTGTCCTGCGCGATCAGGTCCATGAGCCGGGCGACATCGGGCACGCCGCCTTCAACGTCGCTCACCTTGGTCGGCAGGCCGGCATCGGCCAGATGCGACCGCACCCGGGCGACGCTGTTGCCGCCGAGCATGCCCTGTCGCTCCGAGAACTGGAACGCCATCACGCAGCCGAGCGCCACCGCCTCGCCATGCAGCAGACGCTGCGAATAGCCACAACCTGCTTCAAACGCATGACCGAAAGTGTGGCCGAGATTGAGCAGCGCGCGATCGCCGGTCTCGCGCTCGTCGCGCGCCACGATGGCCGCCTTGGCGCGGCACGACACGGCGATAGCATGTTCGCGTGCCGATCCCCCGGCATAGACATCGCGCCAATTCGCCTCGAGCCAGGCAAAAAAATCCGCGTCGCCCAGCAGTCCGTATTTTGCGACTTCGCCGTAGCCGGCGCGGAATTCGCGCGGCGACAGAGTATCCAGCATGGCGGTGTCGGCGATCACCAGAATCGGCTGGTGGAAGGCGCCGATCAGGTTCTTGCCCTGGCGCGAATTGATGCCGGTCTTGCCGCCGACCGACGAGTCGACCTGCGCCAGCAGCGACGTCGGCACTTGCACGAAATCCAGTCCGCGCCGCACGCTGGCCGCGGCGAAACCCGCGAGATCGCCGATCACGCCGCCGCCGAGTGCAATCACCAGGTCGTTGCGTTCGATGCGCGCGGCGATGATCGCCTCGCACACTGTTTCAAAAGTCGCGTAATTCTTGGACCCCTCGCCGGGTGCGACAAGGATATGCGAACTGGCGACGCCGGCGGCGGCGAGAATGCCCTGGACCGCGGCGAGATGATGCTTCGCCACCGTCTCGTCGGTGAGAATCACAGTCTTGGCATTAGGCCGTAGCGCCTTGATGCGGACGCCGAGCGTGGCGACCGCGCCGCGCCCGATAACGATGTCATAGGCGCGTTCGGTCAGCGCCACCGGCACCACGATCGGTTCGCTCGAACGCAGGGGCGCAACCTTGGGCGCGGTCATGATTGATTCTCACTGCCGGCGATGATCTTGAGATGCTTCGGCAAGGCGGCGACGATTTCGTCGACGATGGTGTCATGCGGCTCGTCGCGCGATTGAACGACGATGTCGGAGAGGGCGTAGATCGGTTCGCGCAACGGCAGCAGTTCCTTCATCTTGTCGACCAGCGGCCGTTCGCCGCGGCGCCTGGTGCGTTTGCTGAGAACGTCGAGGTCGGCCTTGAGCCAGATCGAAATGCTCTTGATTTGGATCAGGTCGCGCGTGCGCTGATCCATGATGCCGCCGCCGCCGGTCGCCAGCACCTGCGGTCCGTGGTCGAGCAGGCGGGCGATCACGCGCGCCTCGCCGGCGCGGAAATAGGGTTCACCGTGCCTGGCGAAAATCTCGGCGATGGTCATGCCGGCCGCCGTTTCGATTTCGGTATCGGCGTCGGCGAAGGCAAGGCCGAGGCGGGTCGCCAGCCTGCGGCCGACCGACGATTTGCCGGCGCCCATCATGCCGACGAGCACGATCGACCGGCTGCCGAGGGCGCGGAGAACTTGCGCCGTCAGGGCCGGGTCGGGCGCGTTTTCCGCGGACTTTTGAACGGCGGCATCAACCATGCTAGGATTCCAGAACGACTAACGGCTCCATATACCAGCAATTGGGACAATTGCGATTGCCGGTACCTTTGCCGGCCGCGTTTGCCGGCGGTTAAGGAACCTGGCCGTACACGCTATAATTTGGATATTCGCCGACCGCCGCCGGATCAAGACCATGCCGAGCCTGTTCAGATTCCTGATATTCGCCGGCATCGTCGGCGGCCTCGTCTATGTCGGGGTCTTTGCACTGGCCAATTTCGTCAAAATCCAGCCGCGCGAGATCAGCGTCACGGTGCCGCCGGACAAGTTCGTCAAACAGCCAAAATAGGGTCCGCATGATCCCGAAAAGTGGGAACCGGTTTTCGGACAAGATCATGCGCAAACCAAGCCGAACGATGGCCGGCGGAAAAACCTCACACGACAATACGCTGGTGGCGCTGTTCCTCGACATGCAGGCGGCCGAGCGCGGCGCTGGCGAGAACACCTTGGCCGCCTATCGCAACGACCTCGACGATCTGACCGCGCATTTGCGCAGCCTCGGCAAGACAATCCTCAAGGCCGACACCGACGATCTGCGCGGCTTTCTTAAAAGTCTCGGCGAGCGCGGCTTTGCCGCGTCGTCATTGGCGCGGCGGCTGTCCGCGACACGCCAGCTCTACCGGTTTCTCTATTCGGAAGGAAAACGGAGCGACGATCCGGCTGCCGTGCTGGAAGGCCCCAAGCGCGGCCTGAGCCTGCCGAAGATCCTCTCGATCGCCGAGGTCGACCGCCTGCTGACGCAGGCGCGGCAGAATGCCGAGAACGCCGATCAGCCCAAACCGGCGCGACTGCGCGCGGCGCGATTGCTGTGCCTTCTGGAGGTAGTATACGCCACCGGCCTGCGGGTGTCCGAACTGGTGGCGTTGCCGGCGTCCGCCGCCCGCCGCGACCAGGCGATGCTGGTGGTGCGCGGCAAGGGCAACAAGGAGCGGCTGGTGCCGCTCAATGGCGCGGCCAAGCGGGCCATGGCCGAATATCTCGCCTTGCGCGCTGAGGCCGGTCACGATGCCAAAACGAAGTGGCTTTTCCCCTCCTTCGGCGAGCAGGGCCACCTAACCCGCCAGCATTTCGCCCGCGAATTGAAAGCCTTGGGCCAGGCCTGCGGGCTTGAGCCCACGCAGCTGTCGCCCCATGTGCTGCGCCATGCCTTCGCCAGCCATTTGCTGCATAACGGGGCCGACCTTCGGGTGGTCCAGACCCTGCTCGGCCACGCCGATATCTCGACCACGCAGATCTACACGCATGTGCTGGAAGAGCGCCTGAAGACTCTGGTGCGCGACCTGCACCCATTGGCCGACACCTAGGCGCGCGCATGATCCCGAAAAGTGGAACCCGGTTTTCGGGAAAGATCATGCGCAAACAAAATGTTGCGCGGATCTCGATAATCCGGCGAATTCCCCGTCTTTGGCTCGCGCAAGCCCGTACCACCCATATTAACCCGATTGCTTGACTAAGGGGGGTCGTCCGCGTCACACCGCCCCCGATCGACCCCAACCGCCGGAAACCGATGCGCAGCTATCTCGACTTTGAAAAGCCCGTGGCCGAACTTGAGGCCAAGGTTGAGGAACTGCGCGCCATGGGCGAGACGGACAATGCCGTCTCAGTCACCGACGAGATCAGCCGGCTCGAGGTCAAGGCCGCACTGGCGCTGAAAGAGCTCTATGGCGAACTGACGCCTTGGCAGAAAACCCAGGTCGCGCGCCATCCGCAGCGGCCGCACTGCCTGGATTACGTCAAAGGCCTGCTGACCGACTTCGTGCCGCTGGCCGGCGACCGAAAGTTCGGCGACGACGCGGCCATTGTCGGCGGTTTCGCCCGCTTCGGCGGCGAAAGCGTCTGCGTCCTCGGCCACGAGAAGGGCTCCGACACCGAAAGCCGGCTCAAGCACAATTTCGGCATGGCCCGGCCCGAGGGTTACCGCAAAGCCGTGCGCCTGATGGAAATGGCTGAACGGTTCAATATTCCGGTTTTGACCCTGGTCGACACCGCCGGCGCCTATCCCGGCATCGGCGCAGAAGAACGCGGCCAGGCCGAAGCCATCGCCCGCTCGACCGACGTTTGCCTGGGCTTGAGCGTGCCGAACGTGTCGGTAATTCTCGGCGAAGGCGGCTCCGGCGGCGCCATTGCGCTGGCCACTGCCAACAAGGTGCTGATGCTGGAACACGCGATCTACAGCGTGATTTCGCCGGAAGGCGCCGCCTCGATCCTCTGGCACGACAGTAGCAAGGCGCAGGACGCGGCGACCAATATGAAGATCACCGCCCAGGACATGGCCCGCTTCGGCGTCATCGACACCATCATCTCAGAGCCGACCGGCGGCGCCCACCGCGACCCGGCCGGAGCAATCGCCGCTACCGCCGACGCCATCGCCAAGGCCTTCGCCGAACTGCGGCCGCTCGACCGCGACAGCGTGCGCAAGCAGCGGCGCGAGAAATTCCTCGCCATGGGCCGCCTGCCGGCCCGCGCCGCGAGCTGAGCCCGCCCGCGGCGGTCGGCCGAGGTTCCCTTTAACGAGCGGCTTGTTTCGATTTAGGTTCGGTTTACCATAGGGTTACCCTTAGTATGGTATGCCCCGGCTTGCCTTGCGGATGCCACATCTTATGGATAACGATATCTCAATGAGCGCCGCCCGCCCGGGGAGTATCGCGTCTTGAGCCGACCCTATCTCCGAATGCTGCTGGCGTCGGCGGCCGTGGCTGCCGCGGTCGCGCTGGCCGGCTGCAATTTGAGCGACGTGACCAGTGGCCGCGCCCAGGCGCCGCTGTCGGAAAAGATGCTCGCCGACATCACCGCCAAGAATATGGACAAGGAATCGCCAATCCTCGCCCGCATCTTCAAGGAAGAAGCGGAGATGGAGATCTGGAAGCAGACTCGCGACGGCGAATACGCGCTGCTGAAGACTTACCCGATCTGCCGATGGTCGGGCGACCTCGGCCCGAAAAAGAAGGAAGGCGACCGCCAGGCGCCCGAGGGCTTCTATACGATCACGCCGGGACAAATGAATCCGGCTTCCAATTATTATCTCGCCTTCAATACCGGTTTCCCGAACACCTATGATCGCGCCTGGGGTTACACCGGCTCGGAACTGATGGTGCACGGCGATTGCTCGTCGCGCGGCTGCTACGCGATGACCGACGAGCAGATTCAGGAAATCTATGCGTTGGCGCGCGAGTCGTTCTTCGGCGGGCAGAAGGCGTTCCAGTTGCAGGCCATGCCGTTCCGCATGACCGCGCTGAACATGGCCAAGCATCGCAACAGCCCGCACTTCGCGTTCTGGAAAATGCTCAAGGAAGGCTACGACAATTTCGAAGCGACCAAGCAAGAGCCGAAGGTCGCGGTTTGCGAAAAGCGCTACGTGTTCGATCCGGCGCAGCCGGAGAATGCGTCGAAGCCGTTGAAGTTTGACTCCAAGGGCAAATGCCCTGTCTTCGAACTCGACAAGAATATCGCCGACGTGGTGCTCGAGCAGCGCCGCAAAGAACAATTCCAGATGGCCGAATATATCGCGCAGGGCGTCGCCGTGACGCCGCCGCGCCATAACGTCGACGGCGGCATGAACCCGGTCTTCGCCGAGAAGCTGACCACCCAGGAAGGCTACGACAACAAAGGCCGCCTCATTCATGTGGCGACGGCGCCCGGCGCGTTGCCGCGCACGCCGGACGCGCCCGCGCCGACGCAGATTGTTTCGGTGCCGAAGCCGGTTGCCGAACCCGAAAGCGCGCCTGTGGTGCTGGCCAATGTGCCGGTGCCGCGACCGGTTAACAAGCCGGACGCCGTAAAGCCGAAGGGCACCGCGCTTGTTCGCTCCGCCGCCGCGTCCACGACGAAGGCGCGGGATGCCGATGTGAAGCCTGAGCCTGCTGCGCCGAACGCGATCGCCGCGGCGCCGAAGCCCGGCAAGCAGCGCAGCGCCAACGCCGCTACCAAGCCTGACGCCACCAATGAAGCGTCCCGCGCGGAAGGCCCGCCGCAGTTGCGCACCGCCTTCTCGGCGCCGCCCGCCAGCAGTGGCGGCGTCCTGACCGGTGCCCAGCCGGTCGTACCGGCCGGCACGTTCGACAGCCGCTGGTCCGGGTCGGGCTTCCGCTAAGATTCTCCCAAGCTCGCGGTTAAGTTTTCTCCACTAGACTGCCGGCATGAACTGCTTCGTTTACGTGCTTGGCTGCCGCCACAAAGGCCGCACCCTGACCTATGTCGGGTGGACCAATGACGTGCCGCGCCGCCTCTCCCAGCACAATGCCGGCAAGGGCGCGCGCACGACGCGCGGCCGCTCATGGGTGCTGCTGCATTCGGAAGCCTTTTCGACCAAGCGAGAGGCGATGAGCCGGGAATGGCACCTGAAACGCGAGCGAGCTTTCCGCAAGAAACTTTCGCAGAAAATCAGGCCCTGACAAGCCGGCCAGATCTTTATCCATTCGTGATTGGACAGGCCGCGCCGGCGCGACTAATTATCGCATGAACCGGCATCCGCTCCGTCCGCGAGGATCGTGTCATCAATTACGCAGCCCCATCTGCCATTCACTCTTTGCCCCGCTACATCAACGGCACCTGGGAATTTCCCGTGCTGCATGTGCGCGGCGGCACCTCGACCGGCCTCATCATCTGGGACCACATCGCGCCCAAGGAGCTCGAACTGCGCGAGGAGTTGCTGCGTCATTTGATGGGCCTGCCGTTGCAGGGCGCGACCAGCGACACCAAGCAGATTACCGGTCTCGGCCGCGGCATCGCCACCAGCAACAAGGTGTTTTTCGCCGCGATGGCGAAGAACGATCGCGGCGAACCGCGCATCGTATCGACACTGGCGCAACTGGCCGGCGGCAAATCGCAGATAGACTGGAGCGTAAACTGCGGCAACATGTCGGCGGCGCTGCCCTATTGGGCGATCGATCAGCACTTCCTGCCGCGCGAACTGGACGGCAAGGGCGAAGTCGAAATCTTCAACACCAATACCAAAGCGATCATGACCGGGCGCGTCGCGCTTGACGGCGACGGCTTTGTCTTCGCGCAAATTCCCGGCGTCGATGGCGAGTTTCCCGGCGTCGATCTGTTCATGGCCAATCCGGTCGGCGCGAAAACCGGCAAGGCGCTGCCGACCGGCAACGTCACTGACCGCTTCGGCGACTACACCGTCTCCTGCGTCGATGTCGCGGTGCCGATGGTGATCGCGCGTGCCTCGGAATTCGGCAAGACCGGCACCGAGCAGCCCAAGGATCTGCGCAACGACGAGGTGTTCTTCGCCGCGCTGAAAAAGCTCTGGATCGAGGCCGGCCTCAAGATGGGCCTGACAACCAAGGGCCGTCCGATGACCGCGGATGAACT
Source organism: uncultured Hyphomicrobiales bacterium (assembly GCA_903892675.1). Classification (GTDB taxonomy): domain Bacteria; phylum Pseudomonadota; class Alphaproteobacteria; order Rhizobiales; family Xanthobacteraceae; genus Pseudolabrys. The sequence continues at coordinate 10,703 of CAITJJ010000011.1, forward strand.
CGCCAATAGCGAGACGATCCCGAAAGTCTGCATCGTCGGCCCGCCGATGAACGGCGGCAACATCTCGACGCGCTATTTCACGCCGCAGACCGGCCACGACACCATGGCGGTGACCGGCGGCTGCTGTCTTGCCGCCGCCTGTCTGATGCCGGGCACGGTGGCCTACGAACTCGCGCAAGGCCTGCCGGCGCTCAGTGCGTCGGGCAGCGAGGCGCAGGTCGATATCGAAAATCCGGCGGGCATCCTGTCCGCGACCATCGAAGGCCGCCAGACCAATACCGAAACCTTGATCACCCGCGCCGCCTACAAGCGCTCGGCACAAATCCTGTTGCGCGGCTATGTGCCGGTCTATCGCGCCTCGACGGCGCTCAAGGAAGCGCTGCGTGAAGCGGCGCGCGTCACGGCTTGAGCCGCGCTACTCCGCCTCTTCCCATGACGCGCGATCCTTGAAGATAGTCCGGCGATTCATCTGATTAACGGTCGGGATCGACAGCTGCCAACTCAGCCCCTCGGGATCGAATACCATTTTGAGTTCGGCGTTCAGGGACCGCGCGACGATGCGCTCGAACACGACATGGCCGAAGCCGTTGCGCGATGGCTGAGAAACGGCGGGGCCGCCGCGTTCCAACCAGGCGAGATTCAGCCGTTCCGGCGAAGCACCGGCCGCGGGCTCAATCGCCCAAGAAACCGACACCTTGCCGTCCGGCGACGATAATGCGCCATGCTTGACGGCATTGGTCGCCAGTTCGTGCAAGGCAAGGCCCAGGGATTCGGTGGTCTGCGGATTGAGGAACACCTCCGGTCCGGAAAGTGCGATGGCCGAACTGTCGGTGCTGGCGAAAACGCCAAGCTGATCGCGCAGCAAGTCGCCGAGCGCGGCGCCCTTCCAGTTCTGAGTCACCAGCAGATCGTGCGACGCGGCCAGTCCCTGCAGGCGTCTGGAAAAACTTTCCTGGAATTCCTCGATCGTGTCGGAGCGTCGCCCGGTTTGCGAGGCGATGGCCTGGATGACGGCGAGTAAATTCTTGCCGCGGTGGGTCAGTTCGCGCAGCAGCGACTGAACATGCTCCTCGGCGTTTTTGCGCTCGGTAATATCGGTGACGACATGGACCATTCGCAGCGGTTTGCCGTCCGGCGCGCGGGATGCGACCTGACCGCCACCGGATAACCAGCGGATCGAGCCGTCCGGCCGCACAATACGGTATTCGACCGGAAACCAGTCTTGCGTTTGCGCCAACTCGTAGACCTTGGTGACCAGATGCCGGTCGTCAGGATGCACCGCCTTCCTGAATTCGTCGTTGTCGCCGCCGAGACGGCCGATGCCGTTTTCAAGCTTGAGACCGAACAGCGCCATGCTGTCTTCCCGCCAGATGCGGGTGCCGGTGGTCAGATCGGTTTCCCAATGGACCAAACGGCCGGCCATCAGCGCGTAGCGATAGCGCTCCTCGCTGCGGGCCAGTTCTTCAGTTTTGCGCTGCAGGGCGTCAATGGGCGGGGCGTCTGTCATTGCGGATGAGTATAGCCTGCGCGCGCGGCCGCTGGCAGAAAAATGACCGGCGCCGTCAATGCGGCTGTGCGGGCCCGTCACCCGCGGCAAGCTGGCGCGACAGGTCGATGATGTCGCGCTCGACGTCGCCTAGGCGATTGGTGAGTTCCAGATATTTGCGCGTCAGTCGGCCGTCGGCCGCCCAATCGCCGGTCTTGCGCTGCTCCGGCGCGGCGTCGGCCATGTCGGCGATCAATTCGTCGATCTTGGCTTCGAGGTCCGTACGTTCTTCGGTCAGGTCGGAAATCCGAGCTTCAAGGTTTTCTGATTTCTTGCTCATGCGGTCGACACTATCTTTTTGTGCATGATCTTATCCGAAAACCGGTTCCCACTTTTCGGGATCATGTACTAAGCCGGCACGATGATCTTGCCGATCGGCCAAAGTGCGATCCCGGCCAGCTTCAAATGCGCCCAGGCGAACGGAATGCCGATGATCGTCACCGCGAGCAGGATGGCGGTGAACAAATGGCCGAGCGCCAGCCACCAGCCGGCCAGCACGAACCAGATGATGTTGCCCAGCAGGCCGAACGGACCGGTTCCGACGTCTTCGCGGCCAAGATATTCGTCACGCGAGACAGCTTTTTGACCGAACGGGAACAGAGTATAGGCCGCAATGGTGAAAGCCGCCCGTGCCCACGGCAGTCCGATGATGGTGATGGCCATGATGACCGCCGCGATCGCCCAGCCGACTGCCATCCAGAAACCGCCGCAGACGATCCAGAGCAGATTGAGCAATAACGATACGGGCGACATCGGATTCTTTCGCGCGGCGGCGCCGTTTTAAACGAACCGCCCGTGGCAGTGTTTGAACTTCTTGCCGGAGCCGCAAGGACACTCTTCGTTGCGGCCCACTTTGCCCCACGTCGTCGGGTCCTTGGGGTTTCGCGCGACCGCGGCGACCGCCGTGTCGCCGCCCATCAGCATCGACGTCGGCGCCAGCGCGCCTTGCGCGAGTTCGTCTTCGCCGGTGCCGGGATTGACGTGATGCGCTTCCATATAGGGCAGTTGCTGGTTTTCCTCGGCCGGGGGCGGCACGATCTCGACCCGCATCAACTGGCCGGTGACAACCTCACGCAGATTCGCCACCATCGCCTCAAACAGGCTGAAGGCTTCCGCCTTGTATTCGTTGAGTGGATCGCGCTGGCCGTAGCCGCGCAAGCCGACCACCTGCCGCAGATGTTCGAGCATCACCAGATGCTCGCGCCAGAGATGGTCGAGCGACTGCAACAGCACCGACTTCTCGACATAGCGCATGGTCTCGGGGCCCCACTTGGCCACCTTGCCCGCCATCCATTCGTCGGCGCGGCGTTCGATACGCTCGCGCACTTCCTCATCGGCGATGCCTTCTTCCTTGGCCCATTCCTGCACCGGCAGCGCCAAAGTCAAAACCTCGCGCAGCGCCTGATCGAGACCGGCGACGTCCCATTGTTCGGGATAGGCATTTTCCGGGATATACTTGGCAACCAGCCCGTCGATCACCGAATGACGCATGTCGGCGACGGTCTCGTCGACCGCCTCGTCAGCCATCAGATCGAGCCGTTGCTCGAAGATGACCTTGCGCTGGTCGTTCATCACGTCGTCATACTTCAGCAAGTTCTTGCGGATATCGAAGTTGCGCGCCTCGACCTTCTGCTGCGCCTTTTCCAGCGCCTTGTTGATCCACGGATGGACGATCGCCTCGTTTTCCTTGAGGCCGAGCTTGGTCAGCATGCCGTCGAGCTTGTCGGAGCCGAAGATGCGCATCAAATCGTCTTCGAGCGACAGGAAGAATTTCGAGTGGCCCGGATCGCCCTGACGGCCGGAGCGGCCACGCAACTGGTTGTCGATGCGGCGGCTCTCGTGACGCTCGGTACCGAGCACATAGAGGCCGCCGGCGGCGAGC
>CAITJJ010000012.1 GCA_903892675.1 uncultured Hyphomicrobiales bacterium
GAATTGAGCATCATCCAGCGATTGGCCGGGCCGTTCGAAATAAGCACAGCTGTATTGCCGGTCGGCGTCGAGGAAGAGGGAATACAGCCGGCCGTCGAGATCGTAATGATGCGCGACATTGCGGCGCGAGCGGGTGCGCGGATTGAATTGCTCGAAGCGGCGATAGAGAAAGCGGAGAAAGCCCTGCAGCCGCGCCCAATGCGGAACTTCGGTTTTCTGGCCGAGCGCGATCGCCAGCACATCGGCGATCGATCCTTGTTCGACGACAAAACTGCCGTCCATATAGGCTTCGCCGAATTTCAATTCCGGATCGAGCAGGATGCCCCATTCGGCGGCGCGGGAGGCAAATCGAACCGATACCGGCTGGCCGGTCCCGTCGCCGAAGGTGAACGTCGTGCCGCGCGAGGTTGTGACACGAAAGTTGCCTCGCCGGATAAACGTCTTCAGTAACAGCCGAAGCAACCGGTCCATCGGCCGCCCCCCATTATTGAACGCACCGCAACGGTTAGCGCGTTTAAAGGTAGTAGCTCCGCACCTCCAAACGCAGTGGCCCAAAACGGGTTCCACGCCAATATTCAACCAAACTTGTGGCGGTACATCAATGCCACAATTCAGGGTGGGCTATGCAATACCCGCAGGGGACTAAAAGGTTGCCTACCGTACAATGTCGGGCACCTGACGAAGTGACGGGTCACAATTCCGCAAGAATGAGCTATCAAGCAAGCCGACTCGGCGCCTCGGAAACCGGGGCGCGCGTGGTAACGGGCGGCGGCACCGGCGGGCGGCAACAGGACAGACGGCAATGAAATTATTGGATCGTGCTCTTCAGGCGGTGGGCCTCATGGCTGTGCTGGGGGCTTGGCCGGCTGGCGCCCAGGAAAATCTCTATGGCAACAAGACCCCGGCGCAGATTTTCGCCACCGACTGCGCGATCTGTCACAAGACGGCGCAGGGCCTGAGCAAGGCCGGCGGCGCCTTCGGCACCGGCCTCGAGGGCTTCCTGCGGGAACACTATACGGCCAGCAAGGAAACGGCGGCGGTCCTGGCGAAATATGTCCAGTCGATGGATACAGGTCCGGCTGCGCCGGAAAAGCCGACCAAGCGCACGGCGTCCAAACCCACGGCCAAGAAACCGAGTGAGGCAAAGTCCGACGACAAGGCCGATGCGAAGCCGGAAGCCAAGGTCGAGGCCAAGCCTGAAAGCAAGCTTGAACCAAAGCCAGAACCAAAGCCAGAAGCGAAACCGGCTGAAGCCGCCAAGCCTGAATCAAAGCCTGAAAAATCCGAGTAACGGTTCGGCCGCAAAGCCGCGTTCGCGCGCGGATAAAAGAAAATCCCGCCCTGGAGAAACCCAGAGCGGGATTTTTTTTGTTGTCAGAAGCGACGGACGATCAGGCGTCGTCGGTCTTCTTCTTGCGCTTGGCCTTCGCCGGCTTGGCGTCGGCGTCGCCTTCGGCGGCAGCGGCGACGGTCTCGCCTTCGGCGGCGGCATCTTCGGATTCTTCCGATTCAGCGTCGAACAAGGCTTCGGCGCGCGCCTTGGCGGCTTCGGCCTCGGCTGCCGCGTCTTCCGCGTCTTCACGGCGGATGGTGACATCCTCACCGCGGCCGATGCGTTCGGCTTCCGCTTCGCTGCGCGCAACGATGACGGTGACCGAGACTTCGACGTCCGGATGCAGCGCCAGCGGCACCTTGTACTGGCCGATCGACTTGATCGGCGCGTTGAGCTCGACCGCGGTGCGAGTGATGGTGTTGCCTTCGGTCGAAATCAGGGTGGCGATATCGCGAGTCGAGACCGAGCCGAACAGCTGGCCGGTTTCGGATGCCTGACGGATGACGACGAATGTCTTGCCGTCGACCTTGGCGGCCACCTTGCCGGCATCGCCCTTGCGCTCAAGGCTCTGCTTCTGCAGCTCGGCTTTCATGCCTTCGTATTTGGCCTTGCTTTCAGCGTTGGCGCGCAGCGCCTTGCCGCGCGGCAGCAGAAAATTGCGGGCGTAGCCGTCCTTGACGCGGACGACGTCGCCCATCTGGCCGAGTTTGCCGACTCGTTCGAGCAGAATGACTTCCATTTTCGTTACTCCTTCGTGGAAATGTGTTCGTTGGGTTGAGGGTTAAATCCGGAATTTCTAAAGCCTGGTCGGCAGTCCGCGTTTGCGCGCGGCGCGCGCGCGCAAATCGAAAGCCGTTTCGGCGATGCCGAGCACGCACAGCGCCAGCACCGGCCAGCCGAAAATCATCACCGACGCATAGATGCCGCCGAGCAAAAACGGACGGCTGCCAATGCCGCGCGTAATCGCATGCAGCACCGCAAGGCCGAGGACGGCGTAGGCCATCAGCAGCGCCGACGACAACACGCCGGCGACGATGCCGACGAGGCTGTCGAGAAAGCTCAGCGCGATCGCCGCGGCGAGCGTCGCCGAGAAAAGTTTAGGGAACGTCATGTCGGCGAGCGCCGGCCACGGCCGCGTCAGCCGTCCGGAAAATTTCACGACGCGGGCGGCAAGCCAGAGATTGAACACGTTGGTAATCGTGGCAACGACCGCGGCCGCCGGCGGCACCGCGACGACCAGGAACGCCACCAGGCGGTCGACATTGCCCAGATTCGGCAAACCGGCCGGGCCATCGGCTGGCGTGCCCAATTCGCTGCGCAGCATGCGGGACAGCGACTTGGACAGGCCGGTACGGAAGCTCTCGGCATCGAGGCCGAAATTCGGAATGGCGACGATCACCACCAGCGCGGCGAGCACCGCAGCCCAGACCACCAGACGGCCGGGCGGATACCATTCGAGCGCGGGCGAGCCGGCTGGCGTGGCAACAGAGCTGGCTTCGCCTGGACGCGCCAAAAGCGCGAGATAGCCGAGCCACCAGGCGGGCAGGCCAGCTCCGGCCAGAAAAGCCAAGAAGAACACGCCGCCGAATGCGACGCCGAGCGCGGCCGACGCGGCAACGGCAGCGACCAGCGCCGACCAATGGCTCCAGCCAAGGCCTGCGATCATGATTGGCAGCGGGGCGAGGTAAAACAGCGGGATCGACAGCCACACGCCGGATGTCACCGACGCAAACAGCAGCGCCGCGGCGGCGCCTGCGCTTAGTCCCACGAATATGATTTGCATCATCACGAGCTGTCCCGCTGCGAGAGCGGTTAGAGAGGGCATCATCCAATAAAGGACTTGCCCTCCCAACCATCGGCCGCCGGGATAATCCCGGAAGCCTCGTTTCAATTTAACTGCGCCTAATCTTATCCGAAAACCGGTACCCACTTTTCGGGATTAGGCGTGTCCGATCCAACTAGCGGATTACGTAAGGCAACAGACCGAGGAAGCGCGAACGCTTGATCGCCTGCGCCAGTTCGCGCTGCTTCTTTGCCGACACCGCGGTGATGCGGGACGGCACGATCTTGCCGCGCTCGGAAACGTAACGCTGCAACAGCTTCACGTCCTTGTAGTCGATCTTCGGGGCGCCTGCGCCGGAGAACGGGCAGGTCTTGCGACGGCGGAAGAAGGGACGGCGCGTTCCGCCGGCGCCAGCGCCAGCACTTGCGCCACCGGCACCTTGGGATGATCCGAATGCCATGGTTTAGTCCTCCACTGAGGCGTCTTGAGAATCGTCATCGCGGCGCGGGCGGCGTTCGCCACGATCGCCGCCACGGCCACCGCGATCGCCGCGGTCGCCACGATCA
>CAITJJ010000013.1 GCA_903892675.1 uncultured Hyphomicrobiales bacterium
CCAAGAGCATCAAGGGCGTCTCGGAAGAAACCACCACCGGCGTGCATCGCCTCTACGACATGCAGAAGGCCGGCACGTTGTTGTGGCCCGCCATCAACGTCAACGACTCGGTCACCAAGTCGAAGTTCGACAACCTTTACGGCTGCCGTGAATCGCTGGTCGACGGCATCCGCCGCGGCACCGACGTCATGATGTCGGGCAAGGTCGCGATGGTCGCCGGCTTCGGCGACGTCGGCAAAGGCTCGGCCGCTTCGCTGCGTCAGGCCGGCTGCCGCGTGATGGTGTCCGAAGTCGATCCGATCTGCGCGCTGCAGGCGGCGATGGAAGGCTATCAGGTCGTCACCATGGAAGACGCCGCGCCGCAGGCTGACATCTTCGTCACCGCGACCGGCAACAAGGACATCATCACGATCGAGCACATGCGCGCGATGAAGGATCGCGCCATCGTCTGCAACATCGGCCACTTCGACAACGAGATCCAGATCGCCTCGCTGAAGAACCTGAAGTGGAACAACATCAAGCCGCAGGTCGACGAGATCACCTTCCCGGATGGTCACCGCATCATCATGCTGTCGGAAGGCCGCCTGGTGAACCTCGGCAACGCCATGGGTCACCCGTCCTTCGTGATGTCGGCCTCGTTCACCAACCAGACTTTGGCGCAGATCGAACTCTACGCCAACAACAAGGACGGCAAGTACAAGAAGGAAGTCTATGTGCTACCGAAGGCGCTCGACGAGAAGGTCGCGCGGCTGCATCTCGCCAAGATCGGCGTGAAGCTCACCGAATTGAGCCCCGAGCAGGCAAGCTATATCGGCGTAAAGCAGCAGGGCCCGTTCAAGGGCGACCAGTATCGGTACTAACCACTGTCATTCCGGGACGGCGCGATAGCGCCGGACCCGGAATCCAGCTTCAGTCTCGGGAATGTCTGGATTCCGGGCTCGCGCCTTCGGCGCGCCCCGGAATGACGAAAGAGAATCGATGGCCGGGCTTATTGCCCGGCCATTTCTTTTTCCGGCGCCCGCAACAGCTCCACCCACCGCTCCGGCTTGATCGTCAGCCAGATCATCCAACCGAGCACGATAAATGTCAGCAGCGGCTTGAGCGCGCGGTCGACTTCGAGCGCGCCGTGGAAGCCGATCACCAGCACCGCCGCGATCAGCAGCCAGCCGCGCTGGTCGCGCGCGTCGCGCGTCACCAGCACCAGCGCCAGCGCGGTCAGAGGCGGCGTCAGCACCAGGAACGACAGGAACTCGTTGCGCGGCCCGAACAAAGTGATGTAGCAGCCGGCGAACAAGGTCACGGCGAGCGCGAACACCATTTGGTTCCGCAACTGCGCGACGCGCCAGACCAAAGCCAGAATGCCGAGCGCCGCCGCCAGCCTGATGATGGTCTGCACCTTATGCGGCAAAGTGATGCGAATCGTATCGAGCAGCGTGGCAAAGTCGGCCTGATACGGCCATTCGCCCGGATCGACCGCGGTCAGTTGCTGCAGCTTGATCATCCAGTTGCGATATTCGCCGGCGACGTAGTGCACATCACCGAAAGCAAAGGGCAGCGCCAGCGCCGCGAGCAGCGCCACGGCAAGACCGATCCGCATCTTCGGCTGCGTCGCGCCGCACAGCAGAAGCATCACCAGCGACAAAGGTTTGATGATGACGCTGAGAAACAGCCAAAAACACGCCATCAGCCAGTGCCGGCGGGCGATCGCCGCCGCCGCGATCATCATGAAGGCGGTCATGCCGATCTGCGCCTGCACATATTTGAAATTGAACCAGGCGGCCGGGATGTTGATCATCAGCAGAACGCCGGCAAGATGCAGCGTCTCGACCGGCGGCCGCTCCGGCAGCAGCGCGCGCAACAGCGCGATGCTGGCGAGGCTGAGCACGACAGCCGCGACCGTCATGGCGATTGCCGCCGCCGCGACCGGCGGCAGCATCGGCAGCGGCCCGAGCACCAGAAGCGACACCGGCCAGTACAGATATTCGCCGAGCACCGACATGTCGTAGATCGGCAGGCCATTCCAGAAATTATGCGCGGCGGTGAGATAGGCCTGGAAGGTCGAGCCGAACCGGCGCGGATGCGTGCGCAGCAGCGAGGCGATACAGAAAATCAGCCATGCCGCCCAGCCGATCCATGGATAGCGGGCGATGAAAGCAATTGTGCGTTCCTGTAAACGCATGACGGCATTCATGAGCTTTCCCCGTTTGCGGCGATCAAGGCCGTGGCGGCACGACCATCATCGTATAGCTTCGCGCCGGCAAGACCTTGCCCCAGTCTTTCTGGCTGATCGATGTCTGGATCGTCCGGCTCGGTGCGGCGCCGGCGCTTCGTTTGGCGCCGTCGAGACAAGCCTGATCGCCGGTGAAGCACAGCAGCACCATGCCGGCCTGCCGCAATTGCGCCGCGTCCGGCTCGGCCAGTCCGTCCAGCAGCGCGCGCGGCCGCTCAGTGGCATAGGCCACGACGCCAAGAAGAATATCGCCGTCGCCGCCGACAAAGCGCAACGGCAGCGGCGTCGTCTCGTGCCAGAGGCGCTCGACCTCGATGGCCAGCAGATGCGATTGCGCCGCCGCGGATGGCGCGCCGTCGCGCCGGTTCTTGATGGCGATCGCCGGCGACGCAATCAGCATGATCAGCGGCAGCGCGGCGGCCATCAGCAGCACCCGCTGCGTGTCGACCGGCCGCAGCACGATGCGCGGCGACGACAGCAGCAGCACCGGCAACAGGGTCCACGCCGACATCGACCACAGCGAGGTAATCTCGGTGCCGGTGGCCAGCGCGGCAATGGCCGGCAACAGGAACGGCGCCCAGAAGGCCGCCGCCGCCAGCCGCCGGTCGGCATCGGCGGGCCAGGCCATGTCGGCGAGCGTTGCGCGGTCTCCCCGCGTGGCGATCAGCACGATCAGGAGCGGCAGCGCGACATAGCCGAGCGACCCGCCGAGATAGCCGAGCGCGGCCGTGAGCGTGTTGGCGAACGCCTTGTCGCCGTGAACGGTCATTGCGTAAGTGAACGGCGCGAAGTTGTGTTCGATCAGCCAGCCGATATGCGGCGCGATGACGATCAATCCGGCCACGATCGTGATCCACGGCGCCGGCGATCTGAAATAGGCGGCGCGGCGGCGATCGGACAAAGCGGCGACGATCAGTCCGGCAAGCAGAAGCACCGACCAGTATTTGCCGAGCATGGCGCCGGCGGCGGCAAGGCCGGCGAGCGCGGCATCGACCTTGCCGCGCGTCGTGAACGACCGCAGAAACCAGAACGTGGTCGCCGCCCAGAGCGGGATCAGCACCGTATTGACGTTGAACTTGAGCGCGTGAAAATTGAAGAAGGGCACCAGCATCATCATGGCGAGGCCGGCGATGCGCTTGTCGGCATCGAGATAGGCCGCCGAGAGATGCCACATGATCCACAAAGCCAAAGCCGGCATCGTCATCGCCAGCAGATAATAGGACCACTCGGCGACCGGAAAGACTGAAAACCACGCCCACACCACGGCGGCGGCGAGCGGCGGATGCTTGAGATAGCCGTGGCTGAGATCGCGCGACCAGGCGATCACCTCGACCATGTCGAAGTGAAAGCCTTGCGTGCCTTTGGCGATTGTCCCGTAAACCGTCCACACCACCACATAGACGGCGAGCGTCATCAGCAGCGCGCCATTGGCGCGCGCCGGGTCTGCGAGCGTGTCGCGCCAGCGACGCGGCCCGTTAACAAGTGCGTCGCGCCAGCGGCCGACTGCACTGATGGGATTGAGGAAACGCATGGCCAAGCCCTATGCCATGCCAGCCGCCGGGCGAGAAGGGATAGATGGACCAAATCCGGCCGGTCGCCCTAGGAATTTGGATACCATTTTCCGCTAGCTTTCGGGCCATGGCTACCGCCACCCTGACCCGTTCCATCGATGCGCCGCCGCTGGCGCCGGAGCTGCCCCGCGAAAGCGGCGTCGCGCCGGTCGCTGCGCCGGAACTCGCCGTTATTCTTCCGACATTCAACGAAGCCGCCAATCTGCCGGAGATAATCGCGCGCCTCGCGCGCACCCTCGACGGCGTCGATTGGGAAGTTCTGGTGGTGGACGACAATTCGCCAGACGGCACCGCCGCGGTGGCACGGACGCTGGGCGCCCAGGACCGGCGCATCCGCTGCATCCGCCGCATCGGCCGGCGGGGACTTGCCGGCGCCTGCATCGAAGGCATGCTGGCGAGCCCGGCGCGCTACGTCGCCGTGATGGACGCCGACCTGCAGCATGACGAAACCTTGCTGATGGCGATGCTAAAAAAACTGCGCGACGGCGCCACCGATCTGGTGGTCGCCAGCCGCTATGTCGGCGACGGCGCGGCACAAGGCGGCTTTAGCGCCAATCGCGCGCGCGCCAGCCAATGGTCGACGGCGCTCGCGCGCCGCCTGCTCAAGGTCGAGCTGACCGATCCGATGAGCGGCTTCTTCATGATCCGCCGCGAACTGGTCGACACCATGGCGCCGAAACTGTCGACGCAAGGTTTCAAGATCCTGCTCGACATCGCCGCCACCGGGCACGGCCAATTGCGCGTCGCCGAACTGCCCTTCACCTTCGGCGCGCGCCTGCATGGCGAGAGCAAGCTCGATGCCCGGGTCGCGCTCGACTTCGGCCTGTTGCTGCTGGCAAAACTCAGCGACGACGCGATCTCGCTCCGCTTCGTGATGTTCTGCCTGGTCGGCCTGACCGGCGTCGCCGTCCACATGGCCGCTTTATACGCGCAGCACGCGCTCGCCATCGGCGAATTCGGCATTCAGCAGGCCGTCGCCACCTGCGTCGCCATCGCCTGGAATTTCGTTTTCAACAACGCCTTCACCTATCGCGACCAGCGCCTCACCGGCTGGCAATTCGTCAAGGGCCTGATCGAGTTTGAACTGATCTGCTCGGTCGGCGCCATTTCCAACGTCGGCGTCGCCAGCCTGCTCTACGGCCAGGACAGCATCTGGTGGGTCGCCGGTCTCGGCGGCGCCATCATGGGCGCGGTGTGGAATTACGCCGTCAGCGCCGCCGTCGTCTGGCGCGCGCATTGAAAATCCGGGCTTGGGAGCAAAACCGCCGAAAATCCCCGCCGATTCGGCGCGTAACCGCTGGATAGGGTCGCGTTTGTCTTGAAGGCACCGCCCTCGGGTGTTATCTCGCGGCCATGACGGCTGTCCCGATCCAGAATATCCGCAATTTCTCCATCGTCGCCCATATCGACCACGGGAAATCCACCCTCGCCGACCGGCTGATCCAGCTCAC
>CAITJJ010000014.1 GCA_903892675.1 uncultured Hyphomicrobiales bacterium
TTCCAGTACAGCGACCTGTCGCCCAATCCGGTGACCGGCGTGCGCCGGCCGACCGACCGGCTCGCGCCCGGCAAGGGCGTCGTGAAGTGGACCGAGATATTCCAGATGCTAAAAGCGAAAAACTACACGGGCTATCTCAGCTATGAGGCGCCAAACCCCGCACTGTGGGCGCAGTCGCCCTATGACGTCTGCCGCGAAGGCGTGGAGCTGACGAAGAAGCTCCTGCGCGACGCAGCCGTCTGATGCGTAAATTTAAATGAGGCGGCTGCCGCCGCAGGACTTCAAGGGAGAACGTAAATGAGCGATCCGTTGTATGCCGGCCTGTTCGACAAGACCATCACGGCCATTCCGGCCGATGTCGCCAAGCAGCGCTACATGACCAGCGTCGCGCCGATGGCCGCCAATCCGGGAAAATGGGTCGAGCAGCCGCGCCTGCCGATTCCGACCGGCGAGCACGCGGTGATCGAATGCCAGGGCAAGATTCATATTATCGCCGGTTACGCCCGCCACCGCGTGGATGGCAATTTTCATCAGGTATTCGATGCCAAGACCGGCCAATGGTCGCTGAAGGCCGAATTCCCGACGCCGTGCAACCACGTTGCCGGCGTTGCCATCGGCTCCAAGGTCTACACCTTCGGCGGCTTCATCGAGCAGAACCGCTGCCCGCATTCCCTCTGCTATGTCTACGATACCGCGACCGACACCTGGACGCGCATTGCATCACTGTCGCGGCCGCGCGGTGCGATTTCTGCCGTCGCGCTCGACGGCAAAATCCATCTGTTGGGCGGACGCGACGTGCGTTCGGTCGAGTGGCACGAAGTCTACGACCCCGCGACCGACAAATACGAAGACCGCGCCTCCATGCGCGGCTCGACCATGACGCAGCCCTTCGTTGGCCAGCGCGACCATATGGGCGTGGTGGTCGCCGATGGGCTGATCTATGCCATCGCCGGGCGGATGGACTCTTACGATTTCAATACCAGTCTGAATGCCGTCTACGATCCAAAGAAGGATTCCTGGAGCTTCCGCGCGCCGTTGCCGACCGCGCGCTCCGGCCCGTCGGCGGTTTATATCGGCGGCAAAATTGTCGTTTTCGGCGGCGAGGCCACCGGCAAAGTCTTCGGCACCAATGAGGGTTACGACCCCAAGACCGATACCTGGGAGCAGCTTGCGCCGATGGCTATCCCGCGTCATGGCCTGCACGGCGCGACGGTCGCGGTGATCGGCAACATGGTGCACGTCCCCGGTGGCGGCCCGATCCCGGGCGGCCGCATCCAGGGCGCCTATCACGACGCCTTCACCTTCGGCTGATCCCTACCTGTTCGCCCCGCATGGAAATGGCGCCGGCTTTTTTGCCGGCGCCATTTTATCTCGTGATTGAATTAGCGCGCCGGATGCAAATCGAGTCCGGCCACGCCGACGGCCAGATTGAGCCCTGTCTGGCCCTGCAAAGATACCGGCTGCAAGGCCACCGTGCGGTCGGAGCCGCCGACAAGAACATTTGCGCCAAGGCCCGCGCCGACGGTCGCTTCCGCACTGCCGCCGCCATATTGGCCGGCCAGCGCGCCGAATTTCTTGTTGCTCGGCGCGAATACCGACCACATCATTTCGCCGCCAGACGTCGCACCGACATCGAGGCCGAATTTATTGATCGACCCGACATACACCTCGCGCGGCCCCGGTTGCGCCGGCGTGAACACGCAGGTCACGTTCTTCTTCGAGCCCACGATCAGACCGATGCCGGCCGAAATGTCGCAGGTCAAAGTGCCTGCCTTGGTCCGATTGGACGACTGCGCCATCGCCGAA
>CAITJJ010000015.1 GCA_903892675.1 uncultured Hyphomicrobiales bacterium
CCGAGACGTGCGGGTTGTCGGTCACCAGATCGATGCCGAGCACCTGGGTCGGGCGCGACTGCACGCCATTGTCGCGGAAAAAGCGGCTGGCGGTGCGCATGTCCTCGGTCGGCTTGCCGGGCATCATCGCGGCGAGAATCTTGTGATAGCCGGGCAGCGTGATCTCGTTCCAGAACTTGCGTACCATCTCGTTCGGCTCGCCGAGCGTGATCGGTGAGCCGATCTGCGCAGTATAGCCGCGATAGCCGGCGGCCAGCTCCATGTTGATGATGTCGCCTTTCTTCAGCACGCGCTGCGACGGCCGCGGATTGCCGAACACCATCGCCGGATTGTCCATCGGCGTCGAGCCGATGATGAGAAAGTCGATGTCGCCGCCGCCGTCGAGAATGGCGGCGCCGGCCGCCGCGCGCAGTTCGTATTCCATCACGCCGGGCTTGGCGCGCGCCACCATGGCTTCCATGGCCCGCTCGCACAGGATGCCGGCCTTGCGCACGCAATCGAGTTCCTCGGCGCTGTGGATGACGACGAGGTCGTGCAGGAAGTTCTTGGTGAAGATCAGTTCCGCGTCCGGCAGGTTCGAGCGCAAGGTGTTGTACTGGTTGACCGGCATGTAGTCTTCGTGACGCGGGTCGATTTCCATCAGGCCGATGCGGCCCCGCTCGAGCTTGAGTTCCTTGAGGCGCTCGACCATGACCTCGGCATATTTGCCGTTGCGGCTGTGGCGGACATCCTTGATGGCGACCTCGACGTGGCGGCGCACGGCTTCCGCATGCGTACCGCCCATCGAATAGATCATGGTCGGTTCGCCATCGAGCGGCACCAGCACGTAAGAGGCGAGCGCGTGCCATTCGATATGGCCGGTCAGCCAGAGCGTGCCGGCGCCGAAGCTCCAGTGGCTCGGGCCGCCGGCGGCGATGACGGCGTCCAGCTTGTGCTCCTTCATCTTGGCGCGCAGCGCCGCGTAACGGCGCTCATATTCCTTGGCCGAGAACTGTTCATAGACCGCGTCGCGGTAATAGGGCGTGCCGCGCATATTGGCGAAGGGAATGGCCTGATCGAGCTTGGTGCGGACGGTTTCCCACGGCTGCGGGCCGAGCGGCGTGCGCGGTGTCTGGACGTTCATGGTTGTGCCTTTGGCGATGCGCTGGGTTGAACATAAAAATGGCGCGGCCTTGCGCGGGCCGCGCCATGTTTTTAGAAATCTATTCGGTGCATTTGCCGATGGTCACGGGCCCGCCGGTCTTTTTGACGGCCTCATCGGCGAGCTTGGTGTCGCTGACCTGCTCGACGGTCGGCTTCTTGTCGGCCTCGATGTAGCCGTTCTCGACGTCGTTATCGATGCTCCACTTCGTGCGCTCGTCGTTGAAACCGGTGTTTACCGACCACACGCAATGCTTGGTCAGTTCGGTCCAGGCGAACTCGACCGCTTCCTTGGGTTTGCCGGTCGCCTGCATCATGATCGGCACCACCTTGTCGCGGTCACGATAGATCACGCGATTGGCCTCGATCATCGCGGCCACGGCATCGACCATCAGCGGGCGGTCCTTTTCGATCCAGGCATTCGCGGCGCCATAGGCATTGAACATGTGCTTGGGTAGAAGTTCGGCGAAGTTGACCAGCGAATGCAGGCCCGGCTTCATCTTTTCCGCCAGATAGACGTCTTCCGGATGCAGCATCACGCCGTCGATCTGTCCGCTGACCAGGCCTTGCAGGCGCGCGGCGGTGGCGGCAGAGATGAACTGCGCATCGTCGACGGTCAGGCCGGCGGTCTTCAACACCTCGCGGCCCATCACCCAGTTAAGGCCGCCGACGCCGCCGCCGACCGCGCTGAGCTTCTTGCCTTTGAGGTCCTTGGCGGTTTTGACGTCCGCGGCAACGACGTAATTCTGCGGCAGGCGCGGCGCGAGACCCCAGATCTGCTTGACCTTGACGCCGCGGCCAATCGCGACCGGCTGCACCGACACCAAAGCTGTGCCCTGTGCCGCCGCGGCGCGTGCCGCCGGGGAGCCGCCGCCGTCGAACTGGATGATGCTCGCGTCGATGCAGTATTTCTCGAACAGGCCAAGTTCCTTGGCGACATAGGGCGTGGTGTGCACCACGTTGGGCGGCGCCACCGAGACGCCGATATTGATCTTGCGCATTTCAGCGCAGGCGGCGGAAGCGTCGTGCGCCCACGCATCGGCGATGAAGACGCAGCCCGCCAGCATCAAAACGCCGGCGCCGCGGCGGTGCCACTGATTGTCGCGCATCGTGAAGTCCTCCCTGAAATTATTGAACTAGCGGCGCATCAGTCCTGTTGGCCCGATTTGGTCCAGGGCGCAACGCGCGTCTCGATCAATCTTACCCCGGCGGTCAGGCCGACGCCAAGCAGTCCGAGCGTCACGATCGGCACGAACATCTTGTCCACTTCATAGGTGCTTGCCGTGCGCACGATCAAATAGCCGATGCCGGAGATCGCGGTATAGAGGTCGGCCAGCACCATGCCGATCAGGCCGCGGCCGATCGCCAGCCGCAGGCCGGTGATGATGAAGGGCAGCGCGCCGGGCAGGATGATATTGATCCACAGTTGCCGCTCGGAGCAGCGGAACGAGCGGCCGACCTCCAGCAATTTGGGATCGACGTTCTTGACGCCCTGATAGGTGTTGATCGTCATCGGGAAAAACGCGAACATGAACAGCACGATGACTTTCGCCGACGTCTCGAAGCCGGCCCACAGCACGATCAGCGGCACCAGCGCGACGCTCGGGATCGAATAGAGGAAGGTAATATAGACGCCGAGCGCGAGATCGAGAATCCAGAATCGCGCCAGCAGCACGCCGATCAGGACGCCGACCACCACCGCGATGGACAGGCCGATCAGCAGCACCAGCAGGCTAGGCGCGAGATAGGCCCACAATTCACCGCTGCCGATCATTTTCACGGCGGCGACTGCGATCTTGCTCGGCGTCGTGAACAAAGTCTGGTCGATTTTGGCGCCGAACACTTCCCACAATATCAGGACGACGATCAGCGAGACGATGCGGATGCCGATATTCAGCATGGTCTGGCGTCGGCGGCGGCGAATGGCGATCGTCTTGGCGCGGTCGCGGTCGTCGCCCTCGCTGCGCGCGGCGATCGTCGGGACGCTCGCGTTGTCGGTCTGGACGCTCATGCCGACACCGTCTTTTTGGCGGCTGCCTTCGGCGTCCGCGTATTGTGCAACTGGTGCCAGATATGGGCGCGCAGCTCGGTGAAACGCGGGTCGGCGCGCACCTGTTCGACATCGCGCGGGCGCTCGAACGGCATATCGATCATTTCCTTGAGACGTCCCGGACGCGCAGTCATCACCGCGACCCGGTCGCCGAGCAAGATCGCCTCGTCGATCGAATGCGTGATGAACACCATGGTCTTTCGCTCCTCCGGCCGCTCCATCAGATGCAGCAGTTCCTCCTGAAGGATCTCACGGGTCTGCGCATCGAGCGCGGCGAAGGGTTCATCCATCAGCAGGATCGACGGATTGGTGGCCAGCGCGCGCACCAGGCCGACGCGCTGCTGCATGCCGCCGGAGAGCTGATAGGGATAATGCTTTTCGAAACCTGTGAGGCCGACCAGTTCGAGATAATGGGTGACGCGCTCCTTGATGACGGCGGCGGGTTTGCCGGCCATCGCCAGGCCGAACGCCGCGTTATCATAAACCGTCTTCCAGGGCAGCAGGCCGAAATGCTGGAACACCATGGCGACGCCTTCCGGCGGCCCGGTCACAGGCCTGCCGGCGACCAGCAATTCGCCGTCGCTGGTGTCGGTCAGACCGGCGATGCAGCGCAGCAATGTGGTCTTGCCGCAGCCGCTCGGGCCGACAATGCAGAGAATTTCCTGATGGCGAACGGCGAGGCTGAGCTGATGGAACGCGACAACGGTCCCGTCCAGAAACAACTTGCTCGAATTGGTGGCGGCGATTGCAAACCCATCGCCGGTGCCGGACGCAGTCATCGCGTGGTTTCTCCCTCGAAACTCATTTTACGGGCGCTCGGGCCCGTTCCGATCTCGGTCGGCTGAGACCGACAGTTCTGCCCCACAAGGGATTTAAGTCAAGCAGTTTGGCGGACATGCCAGACTGCGTCGCGCCGCCTTGCCCACCGGATGAGTAGCGTCGGCCGGATTGTCGTTCAAATTTTCGCGATGCGGCAATTATGGCGAGATGCAGCGGCGAATGTTTCAATTCGCCGTCAATATCGCAACGTAATGGGTGGCGTTAACTCACCGGAAAGACGTTGACGGAGACATCAATGTGCTGCCCTCCGGCGGCGACGATCACGCCATCCATCGGCGCAACGTCGGTGTAATCTCGGCCGATCGCCAGCACGATATGTTCATCCGAAGCGATCATGTCATTGGTCGGATCGAAGCCGACCCAGCCGGTATCCGACCCGCACCAGACTAGCACCCATGCGTGCATCGCATCGGCGCCCTGCAGCCGCGCCGCACCGGGTGGGCGGATGGTGCGTAGATAGCCGCTCACATAAGCCGCCGGAAGGCCGATGCCGCGCAGACCCGCGATCATGATGTGCGCGAAATCCTGGCAAACGCCGCGCCGCAGGGCAAATGACATCGGCGGCGTCGTCGTCACCGAGGTGGCGCCGATCTCGTAAATCATGTCGGTCTTGATCCGGTGCATCAATTCGCTCGCGGCTTCCAGCAAAGCGCGGCCAGGCGGAAAACTCTGGCGCGCATAATCGCGGATTTCCGGATCGAGCGAGACCATGCGGCTGGCAAAAAGGAAATGCGCGGGCGCAATCGGCCCGATGTCAGTGGAAGCGAACACCTGTTCCTGCACCGCTTCCCAAGTGACGGAGTCTGCCGGCAGCGTAAAGGCATCGATGGCGATCCGCGCCGAGACTTTCACGGTCAGCGTATCATGCGCGTCTTCAAGCGCGATCCAGGTCAGGCGATTGCCGAAGAAGTCCTGCCCTTCGCGACGGCTCACCGGCGCCGGTTCGATCTGCAACGACGAGACCTGGACGCGCTGCCCCGGACGATTGACCGGCGTCTGGCGCAAGACATGAAAGGCGTTCGTCACCGGCGAGGCGTAAGTGCAAGCCGTGGTCTGGCGAATGTCGTAGATCATGACTGCGCATCCCACGCGCTCTGCGAGCGCTCGATATGGGTCAGATAGGTCGAGGCAATCGCCTCGGACAATGCCATCAGATCGTCTTCGATGTCGACGATCTGGGCGTCGGTCATGTTGCCGGCGTCGGCGATGCGGAAGCGTGTGGCGATCGAGGCGGCGATCTGCTGCACCGGCGTCAAGCGACCGGCCGGTGTCTGGCCTTTCGGCAGGGCCGCCAGATGCGTCTCGATGCGGTCGACCTGATAGGCGACCGAGCGCGGGTTGTTCGGGTCCAGCATCACCAGATCGATCACCGGCGCCTTGGCGGCGATCATCACATAACGCTGCCGGTAGGTCAGTTGGCTGTCGGCAAGCTCCAGCAAGACGTCGAGCCCGCCGGATGGCGCGGTGCCGTCGGCGAAGCAGCGCGCGAAGCGGCAGGTCTGCAGCGCGCGCTCGATGCGGCGGCCGAGTTCGAGAAAGCGCCAGCCGGCGAGCTGCGTCATATTCTCTTGCGCCAGCCCTGAGAACGACGAGATGATCCGCAACGCCGCCTCGACCCGTTCGACCATGGCGCGCTCGACCGGGCCGGGCGCCAGCGACAATTCGATCAGCGCCACCAGATCGTCGATGGCGCGCCAGGCATCGGGCGAAAAGCGCTCACGAATGACCGAGGCGGCGACGCGGGCGAAATTCACCAGGCGCGGCAGCGAGCCGTCGAATTCGCCGCCGGTCAGCACCGAGCGCGCCACCAAGGCCGGCCTCGCGCCGCCGGTATCGATCGGCGCGGCGCTCCAGCTACGCAGCAGTTCGGTGATCGCCGCGACGATCGGCGCAGCGGTGTCGCCGGCATCGGCGACGCGGTTGAGCAGAGCGCGCGTCAGGCGCAACGTTGCCTCGGCGCGCTCGACATAACGGCCGACCCAGAAGAGATTGTCGGCGGCTCGGCTCGGCAGCATGCCGGTGGCGCGCTGGATCGTCACCCGCTCCGGCGCCGGCAGCAAAGTGACGGCGGACACGGGTCCGTCCGACAGCACCCAGGCATCGGCGGTGGCGTCGCCGCCTTGCAGGCTGATGGCGCGCGCATCCGGATTGTCGGCGATGCGCACGAAGCCGCCCGGCATCACCTGCCAGCCATCGCCGACCTTGGCGAGAAAAAGCCGCAGCGAGAACGGCCGGGGCTGCAACCGTCCCTCCCGCCAAACTGGCGTGCTCGACAAGGTCACGGCTTCCTGCGCGACATAGTCGATGCGGCGATCGTGGATGGCTTGCAGCAGATTACGGCGTTGGACGTCGTCCAGTTCAGAACCGAGACTGCCGCCGGCCGCGCCGAAAGCCGGAGCGATCACCATACTGTCGAGCTTGGCTAGAATTTCGTCGCGCACGTCGGCGCGGCCGAGCCACCAGGTCGCGACGTTCGGCAGCAGCAGTTCCTGACCGAGCACATGGGGCGCGAGCGCGGGGAGGAAGGCGAGCATGGCGCGCGCTTCGACGAGACCGGCGCCGAGCGCATTGGCGATCACCACCTTGCCGTCGCGCACGGCCTGCACCAGACCGGCGACGCCCAGACGCGAGGCGGCGTTAAGTTCGAGCGGATCGGCGAAATCGGCGTCGATGCGGCGCAGCAGCACCTCGGTACGGCGCAGACCGGAAATAGTGCGGATGAAGACGCCGTCATTGCGCACGATCAGGTCTTCACCTTCGACCAGCAGCAGGCCGAGATAGCGCGCGAGATAAGCGTGCTCGAAATAGGTTTCGTTCATCGGGCCGGGCGTCAGAAGGCAGACGCGCGCATCGTCCTGCCGGTTATATTCAAACAGCTCGGCCTGAAACGCCTGAAAGAATGGCGCGACGCGCTTGACGCGGGTCTTGCCATAGATCTCGGGAATTGCGCGTGACAGCGCCAGCCGGTTCTCGATCGCATAGCCCGCGCCGGATGGCGCCTGCGCGCGATCGCCAAGGACCCACCAGCGCCCGTCCGGGCCGCGGCCGACATCGACTGCATAGAAACGCAAATGCGATCCGCCCGGCGGTTCGACGTGGGCCAGCGGCCTTAAAAACTCGGGATTGCCGGCGATAAGCGCGGCGGGCAGACGGCCGTCCTTGATCAATTGGCCGGGGCCATATGCGTCGGCCAAAACGGCTTCGAGCAGCGCGGCGCGTTGAACGAGTCCGGCTTCAAGCTGCTTCCATTCGGAAGGTTCGATCAAGAGCGGAATGTGGCTGAGCGGCCAGGGCCGCTCGACGCCGGCCGGGTCTTCATAAACGCGATAGAACACACCGGAGTCGCGCAGGTAGCGGTTGGCCGAGGCAAAGCGCCGGTTGATTTCCTCGGCGCCGAGATCGGCCAGCATCGACAACAGCGGCTTCCAGTGCGCGCGCACGCGGCCGTCGCCATCCATCATCTCGTCGACAATGCCCGGCAGCGGCCGGTAGCCGGACACGAACTGGTCCAGGCCGCCGGTTTCAAACTTGCGTGTGCTGTCGGGTTGAGAGGGCATTATCTATGCGGTTGACGGATTGTTATGGCGCGCGCCGCAGGTCGAGTGTCGTCGGATATTCGAGCGAGCGGGCGGATTCGGGCGGATCGAAGCGGCCCGGAGTATGGCCGATATCC
Organism: uncultured Hyphomicrobiales bacterium; assembly: GCA_903892675.1. GTDB lineage: Bacteria > Pseudomonadota > Alphaproteobacteria > Rhizobiales > Xanthobacteraceae > Pseudolabrys. The sequence goes on from CAITJJ010000015.1 coordinate 7,704, forward strand.
TCGAAACGCGCCCGCCGTCTGGCCTCGGCTTCGTAGGAGTTCACAGGGAATGTCTCGTAATTGCGGCCGCCCGGATGCGCGACGTGATAGACGCAACCGCCCAGCGAACGCCGGCTCCAGGTATCGACGATATCGAAGGTCAGCGGCGCATCGACATCCAGCGTCGGATGCAGTGCCGAGGCGAGCTTCCAGGCCTTGAAGCGGACGCCGGCGACGAATTCGCCGGAGCGGCCGGTCGAGCGCAGCGGGAGCGTGCGGCCGTTGCATGTGACGCGATGGCGGCCTTCGACGAAACCCTCGACCTTGATCTGCAAGCGCTCGACCGAGGAATCGACGAAGCGCGATGTGCCACCGGCGGTGTTTTCCTCGCCGAGCACGTGCCACGGCTCCAGCGCGTGGCGGATTTCCATCTTGACGCCGGCATGCTCGACCGCGCCGTAGCGCGGGAAACGGAACTGGCGCTGCGCGTCGAACCAGACCGGGTCGAAGTCGTAGCCTGAGCTTTTGAGATCGCGCAGCACGTCCTGGAAATCCTCCCAGACGAAATGCTCGAGCATGAACTTGTCGTGCAACGCGGTCTGCCAGCGCACCAGCGGCCCGTCGAGCGGCGCGCGCCAGAACTTGGCGACCAGCGCGCGCAACAGAAGCTGCTGCGCCAGCGACATGCGCGCATCCGGCGGCATCTCGAATGCGCGGAATTCAACGAGACCGAGGCGGCCGGTGGCGCTGTCGGGCGAGAACAGTTTGTCGATCGAGATTTCGGTGCGGTGGGTGTTGCCGGTGACGTCGACCAGGATGTTGCGGAACAGGCGGTCGACCAGCCACGGCGGCGGTGCTTCGCCCTTTTCCGAGGCCGGCACCTTGGCGAAGGCGATCTCGAGTTCGTACAGCATGTCGGTGCGCGCTTCGTCCATGCGCGGCGCCTGGCTGGTCGGGCCGATGAACAGTCCGGAAAACAAATACGACAGCGACGGATGGCGCTGCCAGTAAATCAGCAGGCTCTTGAGCAGATCGGGACGGCGCAAGAACGGACTGTCGGCGGCATTGCGGCCGCCGAGCACGACATGGTTGCCGCCGCCGGTGCCGGTGTGGCGGCCGTCGATCATGAATTTGTCGGTGCCGAGCCGCGAGTGATGCGCGTCTTCGTAAAGCCCGCGCGTGATGGTCACGGCTTCGCGCCAGCTTGAGGCCGGATGCACGTTGACCTCGATGACGCCGGGATCGGGCGTGACGCGGATGACGTCGATGCGCGGATCGTTCGGCGGCGTGTAGCCTTCGATATGAACGGGGAGCTTCATCGTCGCGACGGTCGCCTCAACCGCACTCAGCAGTTCGAGATAGTCCTCCAGCCGCTCCGTCGGCGGCATGAAGATGCACAGGCGGCCGTCGCGCACTTCCAAAGTCAGCGCGGTGCGCACCGGGATGCCGGAAGCCTGCACGCCGGCGAGCGTGCGCGGACCGGCCTGCGCCACCAAAGTCTCGGCGGCGGGCTGTTTCTCGGCGCGCGGCGCGGCAGCGATCGCGGTAGCCGCCGGCAATGGCGGGTGTTCGTCCATCGGATCGCCCGGAACAAGATGCGGATAATCGGCGGCGGCGAAATAGGGCAACTGGCTCAGCGGCAGCCGGAAGCCGGCCGGCGAATCGCCGGTGATCAGGAACAGCCGGCCGCGCCGCGTCTGCCACAGTTCGCTCAACCAGCCGGCTTTCGCCGACGCATTCCAGTGCTGCACCGGCAGCACGAAGCCGGTCGGATGGGTGAGGTGACGCTCGAAAGTCCGCAGGATGCGGCCGCGCTCGGCGGCGTCGTCGAGCTTCGGATTGCCCGGATCGATATTCGGCGGCAGTGCACCTTCCTTCAGCAGGCGGTCGGCCGGGTCTTCATAGAGCGGCTGCACGAATTCGCTTTTCAGACCGAGCCGCGCGGCGACGGCTTCGGCGAAGTTCTGCGCGTCGAGCGAGGTCGGCTCCGGCGTCGTCCTGCGGCGCGCGATCAGCTCGAGATTTTGCCACACCGGCAGGCCGTCGCGCCGCCAGTACAATGAATAGGCCCAGCGCGGCAGTTCCTCGCCGGGGTACCATTTGCCCTGGCCGTAATGCACCAGCGCGCCGGGCGCAAAGCGGTCGTGCAGGCGCTTGATCAGATCGTTGGCGCGGATCAGCTTCTGCGGCCCGAGCGCCGACGTATTCCACTCCGCCGATTGGTAATCGTCGATCGACACGAAAGTCGGTTCGCCGCCCATGGTCAGGCGCACGTCGCCGGCGGCAAGATCGGCATCGACCTTCTCGCCGAGCGCATCGAGCGCGGCCCAGGCCTCGTCCGAGAATGGCGCGGTGACGCGCGGCCGCTCGGCGATGCGCGAGATTTTCATCTCGAATTCAAAGTCGACGCCGCTCGGCTCGACCATGCCGGTGATCGGCGCGGCGGAGCGGTAATGCGGTGTCGCTGCCACCGGCAGATGGCCTTCGCCGCACAGCAGGCCGGAGGTCGGATCGAAACCGATCCAGCCGGCGCCGGGGAGGTACACCTCGGTCCAGGCGTGCAGATCGGTGAAGTCGTGATCGGTGCCGCTCGGGCCGTCGAGCGATTTGATGTCCGGCTTCAACTGAATGAGATAGCCGGAGACGAAACGCGCCGGCAGGCCGATATGGCGCAACAACTGCGTCAAAAGCCACGCCGAGTCGCGGCACGAGCCGTAACCGGAGACCAGCGTTTCTTCCGGCGTCTGCACGCCGGGTTCGAGACGCACGATATACTTGACGATGGACTGGATGCGCTGGTTGAGCTCGACCAGGAAGTCGACGGTGTTGCGCTTCTCGCGCGAAATCGAATCGATCAGGGTTTGCAGCAGGGGACCGGCCGGTTCGGGATCGACATAGGCCAACAGGTCTTCCTTGATGTCGGCCGGCATCTCAAACGGCCACTGTTCGGCGAAGGGCTCGACGAAGAAATCGAACGGATTGACCACTTCGAGATCGGCGAGGAAATCGACCGTCACCGAAAATTCGGTTGTCTTTTCCGGGAAGACGAAACGCGCCAGCCAGTTGCCGTGCGGGTCCTGCTGCCAGTTCACAAAATGCTGCTCGGGCTTCACCTTGAGCGAATAGCTCGGAATCCGGGTGCGGCCATGCGGCGCCGGGCGCAACCGCACGATCTGCGGCCCGAGCGCGATCGGCTTGTCATAGATATAGCGGGTGACGTGGTGCAGGCCGGCGAGGATCGACATTGCTTCTATTACTCTGGTTACCGTGACGTTCCCGATGATCCGCTACGATTGTATCGCCGTTATTGCGAAAACAGTGCCCAATAATCACGCAAGTTCCGGGCCGCGCCGCCATTTAGCCGCGCAAAATCGTGATTAGCCAGCCGTTCCTGCCTGTTTGGTTAGCCGGCCGACGCCGCCGTCAAAGCGGCGTGAATACGGTCCGGCTTGAATGGCAAGCGATAGCAGCGCACGCCGGTGGCGTCGCGGATCGCATTGCCGAGCGCCGCGGCGACCGGATTATACGGGCTCTCGCTCATCGACTTGGCGCCGAACGGCCCGAGCGTATCGGATGTCTCGGCAAACAGCACCTCGGTGCGCGGCACATCGGCGAAAGCCGGGATGTGGTAATTGCGGAACGCCGGATTGGCGACGCGGCCTTCATCGTCGATGATCATTTCCTCGAACAGGGCCGCGCCCAAGGCTTGCGCCACGCCGCCTTCCACCTGGGCGCGGCATTGCATCGGATTGATCACGGTGCCGGCGTCGGCCGCCTGGACGCTTTTCAGGATTTTTATTTCGCCGCTGATGCGGTTCACCGCGGCGTGGAAGCCCTGCACGTTGAAGGCGACCGAACGCGGAATGCCGTTGGCCGTGCCATGCGCGGACAACACGACGCCGGCAACATTCGCGGCTTTCCGCAAGTCGGCGAGCGCAATCGATTTGCTGCCGCATAGAACCGCGCCGTCAGCAAGCTTGCAGTCGGCGCGCGCCGCGCCGCAGTGCTTCGTGGCGAAGTCGAGCAGCGTATCGCGCAACGCCTCGGCCGCCTTTTGCGTCGCGCGTCCGGCAATGACAGTGCCGGTCGAGCCGTAGGCGCCCGTATCGTGGCCGCCGTGGTCGGTGTCGGATTGCGTCAGCTTGATATGCGATGGCATTGCGCCGAGCACGGTGGCGGCGATCTGCTGATGCACGGTCGTGGTGCCGTTGCCGAATTCGGCGGTGCCGATGGTCATCGCATAAGTGCCGTCGGCTTCCAGCCAGATATACGTGTCCGAGTAATGCCCGCCCGGCGGCACCGTGTCGATCATGGTCAGTGCCGTGCCCTGGCCGACCAGCCATTCCGGCGGCAAAGTCGCGCCGGATGAATCGCCGCGCATCGCCGCGTCAACCAGATCGATACATTGATCGAGGCCGTAACTGCCGTAGATGACGTCGTCGGGCGAGACATGCGCGCCGATCATCGGATCGCCCTTGCGCACTACATTGCGGCGGCGGAATTCGAGCGCGTCGGTGCCGAGCGCGCGGGCGACTTCGTCGATCGCCGACTCGACCGCGAACGATGTCTGCGGCAGGCCGTAGCCGCGAAACGCGCCGGCCGGCACGGTGTTGGTATAGACGGCGTAGCCGTCGACCTTCTTGTTGGCGCAGCGATAGACGCTGATCGATTCCGAGCAGGCATGCTCCAGCACCGGTCCGCCATGATTGCCGTAGGCACCGGTGTTCGATACGACATCCATCTGCATCGCGGTCAATATGCCGTCGCTCGCCGCGCCAATCTTGACGCGCACCTGCATCGGATGCCGCGTCGTTGCGGCGATGAACTGCTCCTCGCGGGTGAATTCGATCTTCACCGGTCTGCCGGTCTTGAGTGCGGCCAAAGCGGCGATGTCCTCGACCATCATTTCCTGCTTGGCGCCAAAGCCGCCGCCGACGCGCTCGCAGAACACGCGCACTTTGTCCTCGGCGAGACCGAACACATGTGCCAGTTCCAGCCGCGTCAGGAACGGCACCTGCGTGCTGGAGCGCACATTCAGGCGGCCGCCGGCGTCGATCCAGGCAATGGCGCAAAGTGTTTCGAGATGCGCATGCTGCACGCGCGGCACGAAGTAAGTGCCCTCGTGAATGGCGTGGGCCTGCGCGAAGCCCGCTTCAACATTACCGAATTCGCTATGCACGGCGTGAATGAGATTGCGTTTGGTATCGTAAATCCGCGCCTCCGGCCCTTTGTCGCCATGCAGCAGCGGCGCGCCGGCTTGCATTGCCTGTTCCGGATCGAACACGGCGGGGAGGATGTCGTAGTCGACCTTGAGCCTGCGGCAGCCTTCTTCGGCGGCGGCTTCTGTGTCGGCAATAACGGCGGCAACGCGCTGGCCGATGTAACGCACGACCGTGTCGAGCACCATTGTGTCGTCGGCATCGGTGGCGCGGTCCTGGTGCCGCGCGGTCGAGAACATCGTCTTGGGCGCGTCCTCATGCGTCAGCACGGCGGTGACGCCGGGCACGCTCAATGCGCCGCTCTTGTCGATGGCGCGAATGCGCGCATGCGCATGCGGCGAACGCAACAGCTTGATATGCTGCAGGCCCTCGACCGAGACGTCGAGTGTAAAGCGGGCCTTGCCGGTGACGACGTCGGGGCCGGCGGGCGCGGGGACATTGTGGCCGACGCCGCAGCCGGCGTGACCATCCTCGGTATCGCGCTTGCCGGTTATCGCATCCGCGATGGCGCGATAGCCGGTGCAGCGGCACAGATTGCCTTTCAGCGCGCGCGGCAGATCGGCGCGTTGCGCCTGGTTGAGCGACGCAGCCGTCATGATCATGCCTGCGGTGCAGAAGCCGCACTGGAAGCCTTGCGCGTCGAGAAAGGCGCGCTGCATCGGATGCAGTTCGTTGCCTTTAGCGAGGCCCTCGATGGTGGTGACCTCGCGGCCTTCGGCGCGAAACGCCGGGATCAGACAGGAATGCACCGGCTCGCCGTCGAGATAGACGGTGCAGGCGCCGCAGTCGCCGGCGTCGCAGCCTTTCTTGACCCCGAAATGGCCGAGGTCGCGCAGGAACGTGCGCAGGCATTGCCCGGCGGCGGGTTGTTCGGCGAAGGGTTTGCCGTTGACATTGAAGGTCATCGCGCGGCCTCGGCAAGCTCGTCGATTATTTCCTTTGCGAAATGCAGGGTCATGTGCCGCCGCCACGCCGGCAGGCCATGAATGTCGTCGTACCAGGTGTCAACTGTTGCTTCGATGCGCGCACGCAAGGTCTCGGCCGAGGGCAGGGTATCGAAGGTGAGTTTGATCGGACGTGGCGTTGACGCGCTGATGGTCAGCGCGAACGCGCCGTTGGCGGCAAATTTGCCGATCACCAGTGCGCCGGAACGGCCGTGATTGGCCAGCGATATCTGGCGGAACGCGGTGCGCGTTGTCAGCGCCGCCGCGGGCAGAAAGATGCTGCGCATCAACTCGCCGGGCATGAGAACATTTTGCAACGGCCCTTTGACGAAATCGACGACCGCAACGCGGCGCTCGGCGCCGTCTGGCGCCCACAGCAAGACTTCGCCATCGAGTGCGGCGGTGAGCGAAATCATCGGGCCGGCCGGCAGCGACATGCAGATGTTGCCGCCGACGGTCGCCGTATTCCAGATTTTGAAAGAGGCGAGAAAAGCCCGGCAGCACTGACCGACCAAGGGCACCGCGGTCCACTCGACCGGCGGCGTCAGCGCGTCGAGCTGCGCCACGGTGCAGGTGGCGGCGATCTCCAGACCTTCCGCGCTCACGGCGAGCGGCTCCCAGCCGAGCAACGACAGATCGACCAGCCGCTTGAGATGCGGCTGCGGCTCGGAAAACAGCCAGGTGCCGCCGCCGAGAAAGGCGTCGCCGGTGCGCCAGGCGGTTAGTTCGCTGCGCGCTCTGGGCCGCGTTACCTCGGTGATGGTGTTCAGATCCATGACGCGCTCTGGCCCTGAGCTTGCAAGGCATTATAGTCTCGCCGACGAGCAAGAGGATGACAATGAGCGAAGCGATCTGGATCAAGGACCCAATGGCCATATTGGCCGACGGCGCCGAGCGCGGCATTGTCGTGGCCGATGGCGCGATTGTCGAGCTTGTGCCGAAAGGCAAGGAGCCTGCGACACCCGCAGCGCCCTTCGAGGCGCGCGACCATGTCATCATTCCCGGCCTGATCAATACGCATCATCATTTCTATCAGACGCTGACGCGCGCCGTGCCGGCCGCGCTCGACCGCGAATTGTTTCCCTGGCTCAAGGCGCTCTATCCGATCTGGGCGAAAATGACGCCGGCCGCGCTCGATGCCGCCGTCACCGTGGCGATGGCCGAGCTGATGCTGTCCGGCTGCACCACGACCACCGACCACCATTACGTTTTTCCCAAAGGTCTCGAAGACGGCATCGACATAGAGATCGCGGCGGCGAAACGGCTCGGCATTCGCACGCTGCTGACGCGCGGCTCGATGAACCTGTCGGAACGCGACGGCGGCCTGCCGCCCGATAGCGTTGTGCAGGACGAAGATACCATCCTCGCCGACAGCAAAAGGCTGGTCGACCGTTATCACGAACGCGGCGACGCGGCGATGACGCAGGTGGCGCTGGCGCCGTGCTCGCCGTTTTCCGTTACCACGGCGCTGATGAAATCGACCGCGGCTTTGGCCGACCAACTCGATGTCCGCCTGCACACCCATCTGGCCGAGACCGAGGACGAAAACAAATTCTGCGAACAGCTCTATGGCGTGCGGCCGCTCGATTATCTGGAGGATTGCGGCTGGCTCAACAGCCGGACCTGGCTGGCGCATGGCGTGCACTTCAGCGCCGACGAAATGCCGCGCCTTGCCAAAGGCGGCGTCAGCATTTCGCATTGCGCCTGCAGCAATCAGACGCTCGGCTCCGGCGCCTGTCCGGTTTGCGATCTTGAGGCGGCCGGTGTGTCGATCGGTCTTGGCGTCGATGGTTCGGCCTCGAACGACGAATCCAATCTGATGCAGGAGGTACGCGCGGCGTTTCTGTTGCAGCGCGGACGCTATGGCGTGCTCAAGGTCAGCCACAAGGACGCGCTGCGCTGGGCGACCAAGGGTTCTGCCGCTTGCGTCGGCCGTCCCGAGCTTGGCGAGATAGCGGTCGGCAAGCGCGCCGATCTGGCGCTGTTCAAGCTCGACGAATTGCGCTTTTCCGGCCACGGTGATCCACTCGCTGCGCTGGTCTTGTGTGGCGCGCATCGCGCCGACCGGGTGATGGTCAATGGCAAGTGGACGGTTCAAGACGGCGCCATCCCCGGTCTCGATCTTTTCGGTCTCATGCGCCGCCATCAGGCCGCGGCGCGCAAACTTCAAGCTTGAGTGCATAGAGTAGATGCGCGGGAGGCAGGTTGCCGGCCTCCCGCGCATTTCCGGTCACTTCCCCGGGATCTTGTCGTCGACGCCTTTGACGTAGAAGTTCATGCCGAGGATCTGGCCGGGCTCGAGATTGGCGCCCTTGCACTCGACCGCCTTGCCGTCCTGTCCGAGCACCGGACATTTGAACGGATGCAGCGTGCCGCCGATGATCGCGGCTTCGGTTTTCTGCGCCAACGCCTTCACGTCGTCGGGCATGTTGGTGTAGGGCGCCATCACCACCATCTTCTCTTTCAGGCCGTCCCAGGTGTCTTCCGCCTTCCAGGTGCCGGCGAGCGCGGCCTTGGCGGCGCGGGTGTAGTACGGGCCCCAGTTGTTGACGATCGAAGTGAGCTGGGTCTTCGGCCCGAACTTGATCATGTCGCTATCCTGGCCGAAGGCGTAGATGCCGCGCTGTGCCGCCACCTGCATCGCCGCCGGCGAGTCGGTGTGCTGCATGATGACGTCGGCGCCCTGGTCGGCGAGCGCCTTGGCGGCGTCGGCTTCCTTGCCCGGATCGAACCAGGTATTCACCCAGATGACCTTGAGCTTGATATTCGGGTTGGTGGTCTGCGCGCCGAGAATGGTGGCGTTGATGCCGGAGATGACTTCCGGAATCGGGAACGAGGCGATGTAGCCGAGCGTGCCGGTCTTCGACATCTTGCCGGCGATCACGCCCTGGATGTAGCGGCCTTCATAGAAGCGGCCCGAATAGGTGCCCATGTTCGGCGCGTTCTTGAAGCCGGTGGCGTGCTCGAATTTGATCTTCGGATACTTCTTGGCGACCTTCAAAGTCGGGTCCATGTAGCCGAACGAGGTCGTGAAGATCAGCTGGTGGCCGGTGCGCGCCAGCTGCTCGATGGAACGTTCCGAGTCCGGGCCTTCACTGACGTTTTCGAGATAGGTCGTCTCGACCTTGTCGCCGAGCTCCTTGACCATGGCCTGGCGGCCAAGCTCGTGCATGTAGGTCCAGCCGAGATCACCGACGGGGCCGAGATAGATAAAGCCGACTTTCAGTTTTTCGGCCGCGCTGGCGCTAAAGCCGGTCGCCACAATCGCCAAAGCGGCGGCCGCGGCTGTCATCATCAGTTTTTTCATCGTTTCAACTCCGTTTATCAGAACGAGGGTGGAAGACTAGCGATCAGGAACGAACACGGTACCGAGCGAGGCCGGCGCGACGGAGCCGGCGCTGCCGCGTGCGCGTGAAATCAGCACCAGCACGACGACGGTGGCGAGATAGGGCAAAGCCGACATCAGTTGCGATGGAATGCCGAGGCCGAAGGCCTGCGCGTGCAGTTGCAGAATGGTCACCGCGCCGAACAGATAGGCGCCGGCGGCCAGCCGTCCCGGCATCCATGAGGAGAAGACGACCAAAGCGAGCGCGATCCAGCCGCGCCCGGCGGTCATGCCCGGAATGAAGAACGGCGTATAGGCGAGCGGCAGGAAAGCGCCGCCGAGACCGGCGCAGCCGCCGCCGAACAGCACGGCGAGCAGGCGGATTTTCAGCACCGGATAACCGAGCGCATGCGCCGAGGTGTGGCTGTCGCCGATCGCGCGCAGCACCAGTCCGGCGCGGGTGCGGTAGAGAAACCACCAGATCGCCACGACCAGTGCGACCGAGAAATAGACGAAGCCATCCTGGCCGAACAGGATTTTGCCGACGAATGGAATGCCGGTCAGCACCGGCAGATAAAGGTGCGGCGCCGGCGTGATCTTTTCGCCGACGAAGCCGGCGCCGATCAGGCCGGACAGGCCGACGCCGAGAATGGTGAGCGCCAGTCCCGCCGCCACCTGATTGACCGCAAGGCCGAGTGTCAGCGCCGCAAAGACCAGCGACAGCGCGCAGCCGGCGGCGATGCCGAACAGCGCGCCGATGAAGGTCGACCCGGTGAGCCAGGCGCCGGCAAAGCCGCAGGCCGCGCCCATGATCATCATGCCCTCGGTGCCGAGATTGAGCACGCCGGAGCGCTCGACGACGAGTTCGCCCGCCGCCGCCAGCAACAGCGGCGTCGAGGCGGCGATCACCGAAATGATGATGGCTTCAAGCAGTCCCATGGATCGATCCTTGTGCGGCCTTCTTCTGTGAAGCGATCAAACGAATCCGGTAGAGAATGAGTGAATCGCAGGCCAGCACATAGAACAGCAAAATGCCCTGGAACACTTTGGTGAGATCGAGCGGGATTTTCATCGAAATCTGCGCGCCTTCGCCGCCGATGAAAGTCAGCGCGAGGAACAGTCCGGCGATCAGGATGCCGACCGGGTTGAGGCGGCCGAGAAAGGCGACAATGATCGCGGTAAATCCATAGCCAGGCGAAATGCCCGGCTGCAAAACGCCGACGGGACCGGCGACTTCGATGATGCCGGCAAGTCCGGCCAGCGCGCCGGACACCGCGAAGGTGAACAGCACAAGCCGTTTTGAATTGAAGCCGGCAAAGCGCGCCGCGCGTGGCGCCGCGCCGACCACGCGAATCTCGAAACCCTTGATGGTGCGCCCGAGCATCACCGTCGCCAGCGCCACGACAATCAGCGCGACAAGCGCGCCCCAGTGGATACGGCCGGTCTCGAACAATGTCGGCACCGTGGCGACAGGATCGAACGAGGCGGTGGTCGGGAAGTTCATGCCCTTCGGGTCGCGCCAGGGGCCGCGCACCAGATAATCCATGATCAGGTCGGCGACATAGACCAGCATGAGCGAAGTGAGAATTTCGTTGGCGCCGAATTTCACTTTGCATAAAGCCGGGATCAACGCCCAGAGCGCGCCGCCGGCAGCGCCCATCAGCAGCATCGCCGGCAAAACCCAGGGCCCGGCGTCGGTGCCGTTGGTGACGACGGCAAGGAAACTGCCGCACACCGCGCCCATGATGAACTGGCCCTCGGCGCCGATATTCCAGACATTGGCCAGATAGCAAAGCGACAGGCCGATAGCGATCATCACCAAAGGTGTCGCCTTCACCGCGATTTCCATCAAGGTGAAGGAATCGGTCAGCGGCTCGACGAAATAGACGATGAGCGCGGCAACTGGATTCTTGCCGAGGATGGCGAACAGGATCGACATCGTCACGAGAGTCAGCGCAATCGCGAGCAGCGGCGAGAGGATGGCGATTTTGGTCGATCGCTCGGCGCGCTTCTCAAGCACCAATTGCATGGACCGCCTCTTTCTGGCTTCCGGCTTCCGCCTGCGCGGCGGAAGCGCCGCCCATCAACAGGCCGAGCTTCTCGCGCGTTGCGTCGGCAGCGGCGATCGGTTCCGACAGATGACCATGAAACATCACGGCGATGCGGTCGGCGATCTCGGCCAACTCATCGAGGTCCTGGCTGATCACCAGCACCGCGCTGCCGCGGCCGGACAGGTCGAGCAGCGCCTGGCGGATCACGGCGGCGGCGCCGGCATCGACGCCCCATGTCGGTTGGCTAACGATCAGCACGCCGGGCTCGCGCAGGATTTCGCGGCCGACGATGAATTTCTGCAAATTGCCGCCGGACAGGCTGGCCGCCTCCGGGTCGCGCTTGGCCTTGCGGACGTCGAAAGTTTTTGTGGTCCTGTCGACCGTTTCCAGCGTTTTCGGTTTGTCGACAAAGCCGTGATGGACCATGTCGCTGGCGGCGTGGCCGGTCAGCAGCGCGTTCTCCGACAGCTTCATGCGCGGCGCGGTACCGTGGCCGAGCCGTCCTTCCGGTACGAAGGCGGCGCCCAGCTTGCGCCGGTCGGTGACCGAAAGGTGGCCGGCGGCATGACCATCGATGATGACGTTATCCTCGTGCGGTGCAATGCGTTCGCCCGACAGCGCCGAGAACAATTCATCCTGACCGTTGCCGGCCACGCCGGCAATGCCGAGGATTTCGCCGCCTTTGACCTCGACCGATATGCCTTTGAGATAAACGCCGTGTGGATCGTCCGGCTCGAGCGACAGATCGTTGATCAGCAGCCGCGGCACGGTGGTGGCGCGGGCGGAGGTGGCCTTCACCTCGCCGATCTCGGCGCCGACCATCATGCGCGCCAGTGACGACGCGGTTTCCTGGCGCGGATCGCAGGTCGATATCTTCTTGCCGTCGCGCAGGATGGTAGCGGTGTCGCACAGCCGCTTCACCTCATCCAGCTTGTGACTGATGTAGAGAAGCGCGCGGCCTTCTTCCTTCAGCCGGAACAAAACGGTGAACAACTGGTCGGCCTCCTGCGGGGTGAGCACCGCGGTCGGCTCGTCGAGGATCAAGAGCTTTGGATTCTGCATCAGCGCGCGCACGATCTCGATGCGCTGGCGCTCGCCGACCGACAGCCGCCAGACTTCGCGGTTGGGATCGAGCGGCAGGCCGTAGTCGCGCGACATCTGCGCCAGCCGCGCCGACATGGCGGCGAAGCTTTCGGTGCCGTCGAGGCCGAGCGCGACGTTCTCGGCCACCGTCAGATTGTCGAAAAGCGAGAAATGCTGGAACACCATGGCGATGCCCTTGGCGCGGGCATCGGACGGGCCAGTGAGTTCGAGCTTCTCGCCCAGAAAGCGCAACTGGCCGGCGCTCGGCTGAATCAGGCCATACATGGTCTTGACCAGGGTCGATTTGCCGGCGCCGTTCTCGCCCAAAAGCGCGTGGATCTCGCCGGTGTAGAGATCGAGGTCGATCGAATCGTTGGCGAGGAAGCTGCCGTAGCGTTTGCTGATGCTGATGGCCTGCAGCAGCGGCGCGCGCGCGGAGGGGCTGCTGGCAGACGCCGGATTCACCATTGATACGCTGCCTCGAACGATTAACGGCGGCTGACAGCCTTGCCTTGACGTATGTCTCGCAAGCGGCGTCGCCCCAATATGACAAGCCAATAGTGTGCCAAATCACCGGCCAATTGAAGCCATGAATTATTAGCAGGCACTGCCTATTGCCGCGCCAGACGACTGACGGGGCCGAAAAACTGTGTGATGCCACGCTGTTAGCGAACGAGCAGCCTGGTGCAAATTCTCCACCGCATGACGGGCCGCGACCAAAGGCGCGTTGCACGAAAGTGACAGCGAAAACGGATTCGGCAATCGCCGGAATCGGTCGTGCCCGCGCTTTAATCAGCATTCGCTCGGCGACCGGCGAAAGACAACATCGCCGCGCGCATTCGCGAAATGTGGAAAACGTCGGTGACGCGGGCGGATTCAATAATTTTCGCCGGTGCGTGCCGTCATGAACCTGCGTTGAAATGACGCATTTTTAGCGCCGAAGCCAAAAACAATTCCAAAAGGTGAGGAATCTTAAGGCTTTCCCGCGTTGCAAAAACTGCGAAAGATTTGTGACGACTGCATTTGTCTGGTCGTCACCATTTGGGGGATAAAAAATGTTCGCAAGAGTTCTATCGCTCGCCGCGCTGCTCGCGGTGACGGCAACCGGGGCCGCGTCTGCCGCCGATATGCCGGTGAAGGCGTTAAAGCCGGTCGCGCCGGCGCCGTTCTTCTTCGTCAACGAAAACTCGATCGGCTATTCGTATTACTTCACCGCCACCGATCCGGGCGTTTCAAAGACCGCCAAGAACGTTCTCAACTTCACCCACTTCGACGTGTGGGCCTACGGCACCAACTTCTTCACCGTCGATTGGCTGAAGTCCGACACCCGCGATCCGGTCGGCGGCACCGCGGGGAGCCAGGGGGCGACCGAAATCTACGGTCTGTTCCGCAGCACCATCGGCTTCAACCAGCTGTTCAACACGCGCGCCTTTACTGTCGGCCCGCTCACCAACGTGTCGTTCATTGTCGGCGCCGACCTGAACACCGAAAACAACGCGCTTCAGCCGGCGAAGCGGAGCATGGTCGCCGGTCTGAATTTCGACTTCGCCTTGCTTTACAAAGGCACGTTCTCGCTGGCGGTCGAAGCCTACAAGGAATACAGCCACAACGCCTTCTATGTGATGAATGGCGGCGACACCGACTTCAGGACCACGTGGCGCCTCGAAGGCATGTACACCCAGCCGCTTGACGCCATCGTTCCGCTGCCGCTGACCTTCAGCACGCTCTACGGCATCCAGGGCCCGAAGGGCGCCGGCAATCCGTCGGCGAACGCATTCGACACCAAGACCGAATACTTCGTGTCGCCGAAGCTGGCGCTCGATGTCGGCAAGGTGGTCGGCTATCGCCCCGGCATGACGTCGGTCTACGGCGCCTACCGTTACTGGAAGAACAAGTTCGGCATCGATCCGACCGCCGGCACAGGCACCTGCTGCACCGTGGAAAGCTCGTGGGTTCTCGGCGTTACCCAGGCTTTCTAAACGTCGCGATCTGACAATACGGCCTGCGATCGCCTTTGCGGTCGCAGGCTGCTTTGTGTCTTTTGTTTTGTCGCGTTTTCTTCACGCGAACCGGTGCCCACTTCGCTCGAAAACGCTCTAACTGCCGCGATAGGTGGCGTAACCCCACGGCGTCATCACCAGCGGCACATGATAATGGCCTTCCGCCTCGGCAACGGCAAAGCGGATCGGCACGACATCGAGAAAAGGCGGATCGGCCAAAGCTACGCCACGGCTTTTGAAATAGCCGGCGACCGCGAAGCGCAGTTCATAAGTGCCGATCGGCACCGGGCGTCCGGCGATCAACGGCGTGTCGGTGCGGCCGTCTTTGTTGGTCACGGTGCGCAGCAGCAGACGCGCTGGCGCGTCGCGCGACAACTCCCACAACTCAATCGGAATATTTGCGCCCGGCAAGCCGCCATGGGTGTCGAGCACATGTGTCGACAGCCGGCCGTGCAACGGCAGGGGCACCGGCGCGCCCACCCGCTGATCGAGGCGCAGCGCGGCGATCCGGAAAATTTCATCGAGCGCGGTGTCGAAGGCGCCGGCTTTGTCCTGTGCCAGCCTGCGCTCGAATTCGTTCAGGATAGAATCCTTGGTGTGTCGCCGCACGCAGACGATGAAGGGAATGCCGAATTTGGCCTGATAGGTATCGTTGAGCTTTTGGAAACGCTCATACTCAGCGCCGCTGAGCCGGTCGAGACCGACGCTGCCTTGTTCATTGACCGACTCCGCTGTCATCGTCCCCGCGCGTGCCGCCTTGCCGGCGAGATCGGGATGCGCCTTCACCAAAGCGAGCTTCGCCGCGTCCGGCGCCGCGCGCACCGCCGCCGTCATCGCCTGGTGCAGCGCCACCAAGGTCGCGAAGGGCCGCTGCGCGCCGGCCGCCTCGGCGACCCAGGGCGAATGCTCGAAGATATCGCCCAGCGCGGCGGTGAAGTCGGCGTCGCTCAGGGCGTTGAGCTGATCGAGGGAGAACGCGGTCATTTATCCGGCGCGCCGGCGGCGATCCAGGCCGCCAACACCTGGCGTTCCTCGGCCGTAATTTCGGAGACGTTGCCCGGCGGCATGGCGCTCGACATCACGGCGTTGACAGCGATCATGCGGGCATGGCGTTTGATTTCGGCCGCGTCGTCGAATTTGACGCCATTCGGCGCCGTGGCGATGCCGGGCCAGAACGGTTCGCTGGCATGGCACATGCCGCAGCGGCCGGCGACAATATTCTGCACGTCGGCGAATTTTGGCGTCGCCGGTAGCGCGCCGGTCTTGGCAGCGCGCGGCCCGGCGCCCGACAGCAGCGCGATCGCGATCATGCCAGCGGCGGCGACGCCCCAGGTCCACCACGGATTGCCTTTGCCGGCGTGCTGCGAATTGAAGAAATGGCGGATCACCGGGCCGATCAGAAGCACGATGGCGACGATCAGCCAGTTGTATTTTGTCGCGAAGAACAGCGGATAATGGTTGCTCAGCATCAGGAAGATGACCGGCAAGGTCAGGTAGTTGTTGTGCACCGAACGCTGTTTGCCGATCGCGCCCCAATAAGGGTCGGGGTCCTTGGCGGCGATCAGCGCCGCCACGGTTTTCTTCTGGTATGGAATGATAATGACGAAGACGTTCGCTACCATGATGGTGCCGATCAGCGCGCCGATTTGCGTAAAGGCGCCGCGGCCGCTGAACACCTGCGTGAAGCCGTAGGTCAGCGCTATGAGGAAGGCATAGCCGACCAGCGCCAGCGCCACCTCGTGCTTGCCGAGCGGTGAGCGGCACAACGCTTCATAACCGATCCAGGCCGCCACCAGACTGACGAAGGCGACGGCAGCCGCCGCCGGCGCGCTCATGTCCAGAACCGACTTGTCGATCAGGAACAGCTCGGCGTTGAAGTAATAGACCACGACCAGAAGCGCGAAGCCGGACAGCCAGGTCGTATAGGCTTCCCATTTGAACCAGGTCAGTTCGTCCGGCATTTTGGCCGGCGCCAGCATGAACTTGATCATCTGGTAGAAGCCGCCGCCATGCACCTGCCAGGCCTCGCCCTTGACGCCGGACGGCAGGCCGTCGCGCGGTTTCAGGCTGAGATCGAGGTGAATGAAATAGAACGACGAGCCGATCCAGGCGACGCCGGCAATGACGTGCAGCCAGCGGATGGTGGCGCTCAGCCACTCTGTCAGGACGAGATCCAAGGCGAATTACCCCACATTGAGCGCCGGCGCGATCAGCATGGCAGAACGCCGCCGGGCTATTCAAGTGAGGTTAGAGCAATTTTCATGCCCCGTGGCCATAGCTCGCTGGATTTGGCTCACTCGCCGGGGCGAAAGAATGCCGCCGCGTCGGTGCTGAAGGCTTTGCGCGATTGCGCGTCGATGTAGAACATATGCCCGCCGCGATAAAGGTTAAGCCTTGTGCGACCGGCCGCGCCGATTTGCGGCAGATGATCGAGCACATAGCGTGTCATGCCGTAGGGCGTGACCATGTCGCTATAGCCATGCGCGATCATCAGTTTGAACGACGGGCTGAACGCCAGCAATGTGCGGATGTCGTCTTCGGCGCTGACCTGGAAGCGGCCGCCGTGCCAGTCCCAGGCGCCGTTGATATCGTTGGCAAGCAGCACATAGGTCATCTCGGTCTTGAAGCCGAGTTCGTTGCGGGCATAGTCGGCGAAGGCGCCGCCATAGGCGCGTGAGACGCCGTCGAGAATCGGATCGCCGCCGCCGCGCGACGACCGCCGTTCCGGAAACGGATCGTCGATGGCGAAATCGGCATCGTAGCGGCTGACAACCTTTCCGGTGCGCAGGCTCTTGATGAAGTCGTTCACGAAGCCGCGCGACTGCGCGATGTTGTCTTCGGACAGGCCGGTCATCTGCGCGACGCGCTGATAGAAGGCTTTGGCGGCGGCGCCCTGCGGCGGCCGCACGGCGAGCGTCGTCAGGTATTCGCTCATGGCGAATTTCTCCGCCGCAAGTTGCGCCTCCGGCGTGAACGCCTTCTTGCGTTCGAGCTCGGCCGCTGCCAGCGACGGCAGTTGCAGCGCCGCGCGCAGCGCCGAACCGTCGTCGCCGAAGGTGAGCCAGCCTTCCAGAAGCGGCGACAGCATGACGATGCCGGAGACCGCGACGCCCTGGTCGCG
The DNA here is from genome assembly GCA_903892675.1 of uncultured Hyphomicrobiales bacterium. Taxonomy (GTDB): domain Bacteria; phylum Pseudomonadota; class Alphaproteobacteria; order Rhizobiales; family Xanthobacteraceae; genus Pseudolabrys. Next base: position 25,426 of record CAITJJ010000015.1, read on the forward strand.
CAGCAGCGCCCGCGCAGTTTTTGCCGCGCGCAAGCCGCCATAACTCTCGCCGAGCAGGAATTTCTGTGAGCCGCTCCGGTTGTTGTGCGTGACATAAAGCGAGATGGCCTTGGCCATGGCGCTGGCGTCGCTTTGCACGCCCCAGAATCCCTTGGCGTCGCTCGCGGCGCGGCTCCAGCCGGTACCGATCGGGTCGATGAGCACCAAATCCGTAAAGCGCAGCCAGGTCTCCGGATTGTCGCGCAAGGCCGCGCGCGTCGCGTCGTGTCCGTCCGGCCCGAGATCGAGAATGCGCGGACCGACCAGACCGAGATGCAGATAGGCCGAGGCCGCGCCGGGTCCGCCATTGAACGCAAAGGTCAGCGGCCGGTTGGCGCCCTTTACGGTGTAGGCGGTGTAGTACACCGAGGCGCTTTGATTGCCGGATTGATCGTAGAACGCCAGCGTGCCGGCGGTCGCGGTATAAGTGAGCTTGCCTTGCGCGGTGGCGATCGAATGCTCGCTCACCGCGTCGGCGGGCAGCAGACGCAGGATGTTTTGCGCCGGCTCGCGCTTTTGCTCTTGAGCTTTCTCCGGCGGCTTGTCCGGTACTTTCTCCTGCGCCAGCGCCGTGCCGGCGGCGAGCAGCAAGGCAAAAGCGACATGCAGAAGCGAAGCGGTTTTCATGGCCCACCCGGATTGTTCGGCGCTCAATGCTAGCGCCAATCTAGCCGGTGGCAATGTGGGCTTTGTGGGGCGGCCGTTCAGCGGCCGGGTGCGGCATTCTCGGTTGCCAGGGTTTCCCGATAGGCTTCTGGCAACAGCCGGGCCAGGCGTTCGGCCCATTCGATCTGGCCGGCTGCCCCGCTGATGAGATCCTGGCGGATTTCGATGGCGATATGGTGCAGCGCACGCCGTTCGCCATGCACCGGGATAGTATGGTCGGTGAAGTCGTCGACGCTGTAGGGCTCGTTATCGCCGACCACGAGATGCGTCTCCTGCTCCAGCAACAGCCGAAGCCGCTGTGCGAAGCGCGCGTCGCGATTGTACAGCACGCCGGCATGCCAGGGCCGCGCTACGCCGTTATAGACAGGCGTGAAACTGTGCATCGCAATCAGCGCCACCGGCCGGCCGCCTTGCTTGCGGCGATCCAGCTCGACGGCGATCGCATCGTGATAGGGCTGGAAAATCTCGGCGATGCGTGCGGCCTTTTCCGCATCGCTCAAACCGACATTGCCGGGGATCGGCGTCAGTTCGCTGATGACCGGCATCGACGTTTCCGTTCCCGGAGGCCGGTTGCAGTCGATCACCAGCCGCGAGTAATTCTGCTGGATCAGGCAGGCGTCGAGCGCATCGGCAAGCCCGCGGCAGACCGGCGCGATGCCGATGTCCCAGCCGATATGGCGGGCACGTTCGCTGTCCGAAACGCCGAGCGTGCCGAGCGCGCGCGGTATCAGCATCCCCGCATGATCGGCGACGATCAACAGCGGTGAACGTCCCGCCGCATTGTGGATCGTTACCGGCGCCGGCTCGTCCTCGGCGATCAAGTTGTGAACTGGATTACGCTCAATCGTACCCATTGGTTAAGTCATTTCTGTTCAAATGTCCGAACGCGGCGCATGCCGGGCTTTTAGTGGCCGAGATTATGCATCTATAACAGATCAAGTCGATTTGGGACCGCATGCCGATTTTCGTCATTAAACACGTCACCACCTATCACTATCGTCAGCCGGTGGCCTTTGGCGAACATCGCATGATGCTGCGGCCGCGCGACGACGGCGACCAGATCGTGCTCGATACCGACATTGCCATTGAACCGGCGCCGAGCCGGCTGTCCTGGACCCGCGACGGTCTCGGCAACCACATCGCCACCGCCGAATTCGACGACCGCGCCGCCGAGCTTCGCTTCGAGAGCACGATCCGCCTCGACCACGCCGCGATGAATTTCGCCGCGGACGATATCGCCGAACATGCCCGCGTGTTTCCCTTCGCCCGCGGCGCCGATCATCCGCCGGTCGTGCCGCCGATGCCGCTGCATCCGCGCGTGCGCCAATGGGCCGAGGGCTTCCTGCGCGCCGACGGCACCGCCGATACCTATGATCTCTTGGTCGGCATGACGCAGGCGATCAAATCGCGGTTCAAACACGGCGCGCGCTATCAGCACGGCATTCAGGCGCCCGAGCAGACATTGAAGCTCGCCAGCGGCAGTTGCCGTGATCATTCGCTGCTGATGATAACGGCTTTGCGCCATCTCGGTTTCGCCGCCCGTTTTGTCTCCGGTTATCTCTACCTTGCCGACGCCGATGCCGGCAGCGAAGCCGAACTTTCCGGCGGCAACACGCATGCCTGGGTTCAGGTCTATGTGCCGGGGCCGGGCTGGGTCGATTTCGATCCGGCGAGCGGCACTGTCGGCAACCAGAACCTTGTGCGCATCGCCGTGGTCAACGATCCACGCCACGCAATCCCTTTGCAGGGCAGCTATTTCGGCCGCTCGGCCGACCAGATCGCCATGAAGGTGGCGGTTCGCGTGGCGGCCGCCAGCGCATAAGAATACCGCGCTATTCCCGGCATTCTCCGCTACGATGGAACTTTATGCCCTTAAGTTCCATTAACATGCACCCGGCTGGCCTTTGCCAGCGCGGGTGATGGAGTTTCTATGAAAATCCGCGCGGGTTTTGAGATCGCCTATGAGTGCCCGCAACCGACTCCGATGATCCTGGAATTGAGCGTACACCCGTCGCGCACGCCGGATCTGCTGAGCTGGGACCAGATCAAGTTTTCGCCGCCGATTCCGGCGCGCACCTATCACGACAGCTTTGGCAATTTCTGTCACGTCATCACCGCGCCAAAAGGCAAATTGAGCATCACCACCGACTTCCTGATTCAGGACAGTGGCAAGGTCGATCCCGTCGTGCCGAACGCGCGGCAGCACGCTTTGCAGGATCTGCCGCCGGATGTGCTGATCTATCTGCTCGGCAGCCGCTATTGCGAAACCGATCGCCTGTCCGACGTGGCGTGGTCGACCTTCGGCCACCTGCCGGCCGGCTGGACATTGGTGCAGGCGATTTGCGACTTCGCGCACAATCACATCACCTTCGGCTATCACCACGCCGATGCGACAATGTCGGCATGGGGAGTCTACAACAAGCGCCACGGCGTCTGCCGCGATTTCGCGCATCTCGCCATCACTTTGTGCCGTTGCCTGAATATTCCGGCGCGCTATTGCACCGGCTATCTCGGCGACATGGGCACGCCCAAGCCCTGGGCGGCCGGCGATTTCGCCGCCTGGATGGAAGTCTATCTCGGCGACGCCTGGCATATCTTCGATCCGCGCAACAACGTGCCGCGGCTCGGCCGCATCCTGATGGCGCGCGGGCGCGACGCGACCGACGTCGCCATCGTCACCTCGTTCGGTCCCAACACCATGACCGGTTTCAAGGTCATCACCGACGACGCCGATGCCCCGTCCGACGCCGCCTGATTTTAAGCGGGCATCTGACGTCTAATTCTGCCAATTAATAATGCAGCATTTGACATACTTGGCGGCTTCGCAAGCGGCCGCGCCATGCGTACAATAGTTTGCCGGAACTTTGTTGCCGAAAGACTCTTATCCAGCCTTCGGTAACCTCCAAAAATGGAGCAAGAGTTTCGATGCAGATTCGCGCCGGCTATGAAATTTCGTATGAGTGTCCGCAACCGACGCCGATGATCCTGCAGCTGAGCGTGCATTCGTCGCGTGTCGGCGACCTGGTGACCCAGGATCGCATCCATATGGACCCGACCATTCCGGTCAACACCTATCACGATACGTTCGGCAATTTCTGCCACGTCATCACCGCGCCGGCCGGCCGCACCACGTTCTCGGCCGACTTCACCGTCTGGGATTCAGGCCAGCACGATGACGTCGCGCCCTATGCCGAGCAGCACGCATTGCAGGATCTGCCGGTCGATGTGCTGGTCTATCTGCTCGGCAGCCGGTATTGCGAGACCGACAAATTATCGAACACGGCCTGGTCGTTGTTCGGCGGCGTGCAAAAAGGCTGGCCGCTGGTGCAGGCCATCGTCGACTATACGCATGAGCGCATTGCCTTCGGCTATCAGCACGCCAATCCGATGAAGACGGCGTGGGACGCCAATGAGGAACGTCGCGGCGTTTGCCGCGACTTCGCCCATCTGGCCATCGCGCTGTGCCGCTGCATGAATATCCCGGCGCGCTACTGCACCGGCTATCTCGGTGACATCGGCGTGCCGCGCGATCCGGCGCCGATGGATTTCAGTGCTTGGTTCGAAGTGTTCCTCGGCGGCCGCTGGTACACGTTCGACGCCCGCCACAACGAGCCGCGCATCGGCCGCATCCTGATGGCACGCGGGCGCGACGCCACCGACGTTGCCATCGTTACCTCGTTCGGTCCCTGCACGCTCTCGGGGTTCAAGGTCATCACCGACGAAGTGCTGAACCAGGCGGCATAGTTGCGCGCAAAAAAATGCCGGCGCTGAGGCCGGCATTTTCTGAAAACTGGTTGCAGTGACTACCGCCGCCGGAAATTCGGCCGCCGGCTCTGCGGCGAGGGCGAGGGAGCGTCGCCCTTGTGCCGGAAGCTGATGCGGCCGCGCTGTAGATCGTAAGGCGACATTTCAACGATCACGCGGTCACCGACGCCGGTGCGGATGCGGAATTTGCGCATCTTGCCGGCGGTATAGGCCAGCACCTCGTGCTCGTTGTCGAGCTTTACCCGGAAATTCCCGTCCGGCAACACTTCGGTCACCGTGCCGTCGAATTCCAGCAATTCTTCCTTCGCCATCCAATCCCTCTCCCGGTACCCCCAACCTGGGGCCGCTCTACATATCCGAAAAACCGCTCCCGCCCCAAGGGCAAAACCCAAAATACAGCACCTGGGACGGGGCTATTTTGACGGTTTTTGTCAGCGCGGCGGACGATTGCCGGTGCGCTGCAGGAAGCTAACACTTCCGATGCTGTTTTGCTCGCCCGGCGAGGCTTCGGCGCGCGGGATCTGCGGGTTGCCGCCCTGCTGGCCGCCGTGACCCTGACTGCCCCGGTTGGGACGGCCCTGGTTGCCGCCATTGCGATTGCCGCCGCCGCCGTTGCGGTTGCCGCCGTTGCTACCGTTGCCGCCGCCATTGCCGGCGAAGCGGCCCCGGTTCGGACGGTTCGAGGCCTGGTGGTGATCGGCCGGCCGCGCCGCCGGACGGATGCCGGTCCGCTTGTCGATCGACGGGATGGTGATGCGGATCATGCGCTGGATATCGCGCAGGAACGCCGCTTCCTCATGATCGCAAAACGAAATCGCAATGCCGTCGGCGCCGGCGCGCGCGGTGCGGCCGATGCGGTGGACATAGGATTCCGGAATGTTCGGCAGGTCGTAATTGACGACATGGCTGACGCCGTCGACGTCGATGCCGCGGGCGGCGATGTCGGTGGCGACCAGAATGCGCAGCTTGCCGTTCCGGAAGTCGGCGAGCACGCGCTCGCGCTGGTTCTGCGACTTGTTGCCATGGATAGCCTCGGCGCCGAAGCCGGACTTCTGCAAATGGCGGACGACCTTGTCGGCGCCATGCTTGGTGCGGGTGAACACCAGCACGCGGTCGGTGGTCTCGGTCTTGAGCGTTTCGACCAGCAAATCGTTCTTGGCCGACTTCTCGGTGAGAATGACGCGCTGGGCGATGCGGTCGACTGTCGAGGCCTGCGGCGTCACGGCGACGCGCTCAGGATTGGTCAGCATCGAGTCGGCCAGTTTGGTGATCTCGCCCGGCATGGTGGCCGAGAAGAACAAGGTCTGAC
>CAITJJ010000016.1 GCA_903892675.1 uncultured Hyphomicrobiales bacterium
ACGAACCGGTGCTCAACGGGGTCATTGCCACGCTCGATATGCTCGACAATAAAATCGTCGGCGCCAATCGTCCGACGCTCGACGGCATTCTGGCGCTGAAAGGCGTCATGGAAATCGTCGAGGAAGACGAAAGCGAAGGCGACCGCCGCGCCGCCGAAGCCGCGATCATTGCCGGCTTCAACCAGACATTGGCCGAACTGGTGGCGATGCGCCGCGCCGAGGGCGCGACCCTCGGCCGGCTGTTGTCGGTCCGGATCGATGAGATCGGAGCGCTCGCCAAGCGCGCCGAGGCCGCGCCCGGGCGCAAGGCCGAGGCGATCAAGGCGCGGCTGGCAGAGCAGGTCGCGACCTTGCTGTCCGCGTCGCAACGCTTTGACAGCGACCGGCTGCACCAGGAAGCGATCCTGCTCGCCACCAAGGCCGATATACGGGAGGAACTCGACCGCCTCGCGTCGCATGGCGAGCAGGTACGCAAAATGCTCGCCGATGGCGGCGCGGTCGGCCGCAAACTCGATTTTCTGGCGCAGGAACTCAACCGCGAATCGAATACGCTCACCGCCAAGGCCAATGACGTCGAACTGACGAATATCGGGCTGGAGCTAAAAAGCGTGGTCGAGCAATTCCGCGAACAGGTGCAAAACCTGGAATGAACGACGAACCCGACATCAGCCGCCGCGGCATCATGCTTGTCTTGTCGTCGCCGTCCGGCGCCGGCAAGACCACGCTGACGCGTAATCTGCTCGAGCAGGAGAATATCGACTATCCTGGCAAGCTCGAATTGTCGATATCGGCGACGACTCGGCCGCGCCGCCCGAGCGAAATTGACGCCGTGCATTATCACTTCGTGGCCAAATCGCGCTTCGAGAGCATGCGCGACCACGGCGAACTGCTCGAATGGGCCGAGGTGCACGGCAATTATTACGGCACGCCGCGCGAGCCGGTCGAAAAGGCTTTGGCCGACGGCCGCGACGTCTTGTTCGATATCGACTGGCAAGGGACACGCCAGTTGATCGAGAAGATGCGTGACGACGTGGTGACGGTTTTCGTTCTGCCGCCGACCGCGCAGGAACTGAAATCGCGCCTGGTGCGCCGCGCCGAGGACAGCGACACGGTGATAGCCGAGCGGCTGCGAAACGCGGCCGAAGAGTTCAAGCACTGGAATGAGTACGACTACATTCTGGTGAACCGCGACCTCGACAAGAGCTTCGGGCGCTTGCGCGCGATCCTGACCGCCGAGCGGCTCAAGCGCGTCAAGATGCCGAACCTCAAGGATTTCGTCGACAAGCTGCTCAGTGACCTCAAGGGGTTGACGCCCTAGCCTCCCTCCGATGTCCCGGCGCGCAGGCGCACATAAGTCCGCGCCAAAGTAACGAAGCCGGCGACGTCGATTTCCTCGGCGCGCGCGGTCGGTTCGATGCCGGCGCCGGCAAGCAACGCGCCGGTGTCCACACCCAGCGATTTGAGACTTTGCCGCAACATTTTGCGGCGCTGGCCAAAAGCGGCCTCGGTGACGCGCTGCAAGGCGATAGCGTCACAGGCCAGCGGTTCGGCGCGCGGCACCAGCCGCACCACAGAGGAAGTGACCGACGGCGGCGGCACAAAGGCGGTCGGCGCGACGTCGAACAGGATTTTCGCCTCGGTGCGCCAGCCGGCCAGCACAGCAAGGCGGCCATAGCCCTTGTCGCCGACGCGGGCGACGATGCGCTCGGCCACCTCGCGCTGGAACATCAGCACCATTGAATCGTACCAGGGCGGCCACGGCTCGGCGGTCAGCCAGCCGATCAGCAGAACGGTGCCGATATTGTACGGCAGGTTGGCGACGATGCGGGCGCGTTCCGGGCCAAGTTGCTCGCTTACGTCGATCTTGAGCGCGTCGCCGGAAACGACGTCAAGACGTCCGGGATAATGCGCGGCAATCTCGGAAAGCGCGTCGAGGGCGCGCTCGTCGCGCTCGACGGCGATGACGCGCCGGGCGCCGAGGGACAACAGTGCGCGCGTCAGGCCGCCGGGGCCGGGCCCGATCTCGACAACGGTGATGTTTTCCAGCGGTTCGGCGGCGCGCGCGATGCGCGCGGTCAGATTGAGGTCGTGCAGGAAATTCTGGCCGAGCGACTTCTTCGGCGTCAGCCCGTGCTTGCGGATGACCTCGCGCAGCGGCGGCAGATCATCGATCTGCGTCATGGTGATTGGCGCATGATCTGATCCGAAAACCGGTGGCCACTTTTCCGGATCATGCGCGCTACTTCGCTGCGACGAGTGCTGGCGTTGCCGCCGAAAGCCGCGCTGCCAGCGCCAGCGCCGCGATCAGGCTGGCCGGGTCGGCCTTGCCGGTGCCGGCGATATCGAAGGCGGTGCCGTGGTCGGGCGAGGTGCGCACGAAAGGCAGGCCGAGCGTGACATTGACGCCGTGATCGAAGGCGAGCGTCTTGATCGGGATCAGCGCCTGATCGTGATACATGCACATCGCGACGTCATAGGTCGCGCGCGCGCGGTCGTGGAACATGGTGTCGGCCGGCAGCGGCCCGACCGCGTCGATCCCGTCTGCGCGCAGCCGTGCAACAGCCGGTGCGACGATCGTCAGGTCTTCCTCGCCGAGCATGCCGTCTTCGCCGGCATGTGGATTGAGCCCGGCAACGGCGATGCGCGGCCGGGCGATGCCGAAACGGGCGGCGAGATCGTGCGCGACGATACGTCCGGTATCGACAATGAGTTGCGTGCTCAGATGCGAAACGACGTCCTTGAGCGGCAGGTGAATGGTCACCGGCACGACAGCCAGCTCATTCGACCACAACAGCATCACGGGCCGAAAGCTTTGCCCGGTGGCTTCCGCCGCCAGCCTGGCGAGATATTCGGTATGGCCCGGCTCGGCGAAGCCGCCGCGATACAGCACGCTTTTGGCGATCGGATTGGTCACGATGCCGCAAGCGTCGCCGGCCAGAACGTCGTCGACCGCGCGCTTGATCGAAGCGATCGCCGCCGGCGCGCTGCTGTCGTCGGGCCGGCCGGGCAGCGCCGTGACCGTCTGGTCGAGCGCGACCACCGGCAAGGCGCGGGCAAAGGTGTCATTGGCCTGCTTTGGCGTGACCACGGCCACGGGCACATCGAGGCCGAGCAAGGCCGCCCGCTGCCTGTAGAATTCCGCATCGCCGATTACGTAAAAAGGCGGCAGGTCGAGTTCGACCCGGCGCTTCCAGACGGCCAGTGTCAGGTCGGGACCGATGCCGGCCGGTTCGCCGAGCGTCAGGGCAAGGGGCGGTCCGCCGGCGGTGCTCATCTGTTTTTGTATTCGATCATCGCCGAGCGGCGAATTTCTTCCAGAAATTTTTTGGATTCCGTTTCATAGCGTGTCGAGAAAATCTTTTCGCGAATTTCACGCTTGGCCGGCGAGTCCGCGGTGTTTTGCTTCTTGTCGCAGAGTGCGAACATCTGCAATCCCTGCGACGTCACGTCAGGCGAACTCAGGCGGCCGACCTCAAGCTTGGCCAGTAGGTCGCGAAACTGCTCCGGCAAATCGGCCGAACTTTTGGTGATCGGCTCGCGCACCGCGACGTCGCGCAACGAACGTGCCAGGGGCAGTCCGGTCTTGCATGACTCGAAACGGCTGCGCAGATTTTCCGCCATCTGGCGCTTGCTGTCGATTGCCGCGGCGCTCGAACCGTTAGGGATGACGATTGTCACCGGATATAGCGTATAGACATAGGCAACCGAGCTTTCGGCTTCGTTGCGCGAGCGTAGCGCGCTGGCGATGTCGGCATCGCCGACTTGCAGCGTTGTGCTGTACCGGCCGCGAACCAATTGCGTCCAGGTGATTTCGGCGCGCAAGCGGGCCTTGAGCGCGTTCGCCGATATGCCGGCTTTATCCAGCACCTGCGAGAACTGTTGTGCCGACATGCGCTGGCGTTTTGCCATGTCTTCGAATGCGGTATCGACGTCCGAGTCGGTCACTTCAACACCGTATACGCGGCCTTTGGCGATCTTGAGGCGGTCATCGATCAATTCCTGGATAACCTGCTCACGGGGCACCGCCTTGTTCGATGCCGTCATCATCAATTTGGTGCGCTGATGAATATCGAGTTCGGTGATCGGCGAGCCGTTGGCGATAACGGCAACTTGCGCCGACGCCATCGCCGGCGCCAGCAGGCTGGCGACGATGATGGCGCGGACCATGAAATTCCGAACCGGCCGACGTGTCATGTTCATTCCTGGCTTCGCTCGATACATTGCATCCGCTCATTAGACGGTGCGGGCAGCCCCGGCGCCACCGCCGCTGCTACTGCGACGAGCCGACCGATTGGCCGACCGAAGTGCCGCCGAGGGTCCGCAGAGTCAACTGCAGCATAATCTGATGGTCGGCCGTCACATTGCCACTGTAGGTGTAATTCGTAATGTAATTTAGGGCCAAGATGAGGCAATCGTCGATATAGCCGAGGCCGACACGGGTCTGGGAAAATTTATTGGCGTTGAGATCGTAAAGGGCGGAGCCGAGAACCACCCAATTGGTGTCGAGTTTGTACTGACCGGAGCCGAGCAGGCCCTGGCGGCGGTTCAGGAAGCCGATTTCAGGCTGCGCGGCATAATCGCCGTAAAGCAGCATCGCGCTCCAGCGGTCGAAATTGACGCTGGTTTCAAGCTCCATGCGTTTCATCGTGAAGCTGTCCTCGGCGAAACGGAAACGCGAGGTGAATTTGTAGATGCTGTTTGGCTGGTACGACGCGCGCGCCACATAGTCCGACGCGCGGGTATCGAGGCCGCTGTCCAGACCGGTATTGGTGGCGTCGGCGACGGCGAACGAATTCTGGCCGAACAGGCTGTAGGACTGGCCGAACAGCAGGTTGACGAAGCCGCCCTGGTTGAACTGGGTGGTGTATTGCAGACCGTAATTGGCGCGGCCGCCACCTTCGACCCGGTCCCAGCCGGAAAATTTGTCGGTACGGAAAAGATTACTGTCGTCGAACACCAGCGTCTGGGCGTCTTCGTTCGGGAAGCGTCCGACCTTGGTCTCGTTCGGTCGCACGATGACCTGCGCTATCGGCTCGACGGTCTGTGTGCCCCAGGACTGCACGTTGATGAAGGGGTAGCGGTATTCCATGCCGACGGTCGGCATGGCGCGCACCAGGTTGCTCTCGCCGGTGGCGATGTAGTTGCTGACATAGGGGTCGTTCTTGACCGTTATCGAAGCGGCGTCGGCCCGCAGCGAGGCGAACGGGGTGAACACCTGGCCGAATTGGTCGGTGACGCTGCGCCGCCAGTCAGTCTGGGCCGAGACGCGGCTGAAGGTACCGGGCGCCGCGCGCAACAAACAATTGGCACTCGTCTTGACGGCGGGGTCGGCAGTCACACAAGCATTTCCACCGCCGGTGCCGGCGATCGTCGCAGCTGGCGTAACCGCATCGAAGTTGGCTTGGTTGCGCGACAGGCTGGTGAAATTGACCTTGTAGCCAAGTTCGCCGCCGAAGATCGGCTGGTCGAACGTGTATTTGTAGTCGATCACCGGATGCACCACGGGGATCTGGGCCTGCGAGTCCGCTTCCGAGAAGCCGAGATAATAGATGCTGCGGATATCGAAATAGCTGCGGTTGCCGGTGCCGGTCAGATAGAGCTGCGAGACGCCCTCGGCGGCGTTGTTTTTCGTCGGGTCGACTTTGCGATAGCGCGAAATGCGCGGGTTGTAGTCCTGCAGAAAGGTCCGGTCCGACACCACCAAGGCGTCCCAGCCCCAGATCCATTTGTTGGTGATCGCGAACTGGCCGCTGGATTCGACGACGCCGCGCAGATCGCGATAGCCCGGCGTGGTGGTGCCGTCCTCGCGGATGAAGACGTCTTTCTTGAGCTGGCTGATGCCGGCGGCGCGGATCGAATAGGCGCCATTGATCAGACGTTGCCGGTACTCGCCCTGCAAGAGCACGCCCTGCTTGGTCGTCAGCATCGGCTCGAAGGTTGCATCATAGTCCGGCGCCAGCGCCCAGTAGTAAGGGATATCAATGGCGGTGCCGAATTTGGAGCTGGTCGCCACCGACGGCATCAACATGCCAGTCTTGCGCTTGACGGTCGGGTCGGGCATGGAAAAATACGGCATCCAGGCCAGCGGCTTGCCGAAGAATTCGAGGCGCGCATCCTCGAAATACATCATCTTCTCGCCCTGGTCGTGAATGATGCGGGCGGCCTTGACCTGCCATAGCGGCGGCTTCTTCGGGTCGTCCTTGCAGGGCTGGCAGGCGGTGTAGACGCCGTTATGGAAGACCGTGTAGTTGCCGCTCGATCGTTCGGCGCGAGCAGCGGCCATACGGGTCTGATCGTAGCTGTCGAGGCGCAGCGAGTCGACGAAGCCGTCACGGTAGTCGTCGGCCAGATCCATGATCTCGCCATAGGTGACCTTGCCGTCCGCTTCGGTCAGCCGGACATTGCCCTCGGCATGCAGCCGTTTGCTGGTCTGATCGTAAATGACCTTGTCGGCTTCCAAGGTCGAGCCGCCATAATAAATTTGTACGCCGCCGACCGCGGAAACGCGATGACGGGTGTAGTCGTAATCGATCTCGCGCGCCTGCACGAGCATCTGCTTTTGCCCGGCTTTGTCACGGTCCAGATTGACGGATTTCTTGATCGGGGGCGGGGCTACCGGGAATTTCAGTTCCTGCGCGGACGCCGGCGCAAACGCGCTCACGCCGCCGCCAGCCAGAATGGCGAGGACGGCAACAATTTTGGCGGCGCTTCCGGG
>CAITJJ010000017.1 GCA_903892675.1 uncultured Hyphomicrobiales bacterium
CCCTCCGCCCTGCTGACCGCGATAAAACTGCATGGTCTGGTTGACCTGAATATGCAGTTTGGTCATGAATTGGCGGGCTATCTTGGCAATGGCGGCCTGATGCGGGTTATCCGGCTCCTCATAGGCGCCGCCCAAACTGACAAAGCCTTCGGCGACCTTAATCTTCTCCGCTTCGGCAAATTTCAGTTTCGCTTCGGTCGCAAAATCCTGCGTAATGGTGTTGGCTCCGATATTGATGCTGCGGGAGAAAACCTTGCCTTTCTCGAAAAACAGCAGATTGCTGGTTTTGGCTCCGATATCCAGCAGCATCGTGCAATCATCCAAGTCAGCGTAATTATATTTAAACGCGTTGCAGAGCGCCGCCGGGGAAGCATCGCACAACAACAATTTCAGCTTGGCCTGCTCAGCGACACGGAACAAGCCCTCGACGATTTCCGACTTGATCGCCACCAGCAGCACTTCCAATTCTCCGCTCGCCGCCGCGCCGAGAATTTGATAATCCCACACCACTTCGGACAGCGGAAATGGCACGTTTTGCTGCGCCTCGTATTGGATGATCTGACCGACCTTGGCGGAATCCACCGGGGGCAATTTGACGAACTTGGAAAAGACATGGAAACCGGGAGCACAGACATTCAGGTTTTTTGCGGTAATCCCCTTTTCGGCTATCACTTCCTGCAAAGCGGCGAGAATGATTTTCTCACGGGTGGATTCCAGGGCCCCCTCCGGGCCGAGCGGCTTGATTGCAAAATTTTTAAGACACAATCCACCCGACTCATTGATTTCAAACTCCGCGAGTTTGAGGCTGCCAGCCCCGAAATCAACGGTCAAAAATGACTTGGTGTTCAACATGTTGTGTGCGTCAAGACCGCCCAACCACCGGATAATTGAAATCCAGTGATGGGCTGCGCGAATTGATTAAGTGAAATCCCCACGCGGGTCAAACATAAATGGAAAATAAATTAACAAAAGCACCGGAATCCGCTCAGCAAAACGGCTTATCTGAAAGAAGTTTTTAAGATCCCGGGAACCCCAAAGGCTCCAAAAAGCTGATGCCCACGAGTCGTTGGACAGCCTGGAGGCGGCATCCGCCGAAAAATTCGGGCCAGCAATGCCGGCCTGGAAAGGCCAACCGAGGACGATGATGGCCGGATTTTTATTCGAGGCGCGGCGGCATCACTAGCTGAGTGTATGCGGACGGAAGCAGTTAAACGCCGCGTTTGGTTACGCCCCAACGGCCGGGTCAAAAAGTTAGCATTTTGGAATAATCGACGACTTTACCGCCTCAACACAGCGCCCACAAATGGTCGGATGTTCGGCGTTTTGGCCGATGTCCATCTCCCAATGCCAGCAGCGCTCGCATTTCTGGCCGTCGGCCTTGGACACCGAATGAGCGATTGGTTCCCCAACCTTGATTATCAAATCCGATACATTCAAAAGTTCACGCAATAAAGCCCGGTCAGAAACTTGATGCTGAACCTGCGGAATGGTGATTTCGATTTTAGCATCCAGCGCTTTGCCGATGGTTTTAGCTTGGCGGGCTTTTTCCAATTCAGGCAAAAGCGTTTCGCGCCACAGTTTAAGCCAGTGCCACATGGCCACTGCATCGGGGTCTAGCGTCAGATGGTGTTGCTTGAATTCACTTTCATGCACCGAGCCGGTCGGTTTGCCGGGGATAAATTCCCACGCTTCATCGGCCGTAAACGCCAGGATCGGCGAGAGCATCTGGCAAAGACCAGTCACCAGGCGGTGCAGCGCAGTCTGCGTCGAGCGCCGACGCGGCGAATTCGCAGCGTCGGTGTAGAGCCGATCCTTGATGACGTCGTGATAGACGGACGAGAGTTCCACGGCGATGAACTGGCTGAGCTTTTGATAGACGACGTGGAATTCGGATTGGTCGTAGGCGGCGAGCACTTCGGCTTGGAGCTTCGCGAATTCTCCAAGAATCCAGCGGTCGAGTCCGGTGAGCTGGTCGTCCGCCACGGTTTGCCGGGCGGGATCGAAGTCATAGAGATTCGACAACTGGTAACGAAGCGCGTTGCGTATGCCGCGATAGGTCTCGCCAACCTTATTGATGCGCTCCTCGCTCACGACAATGTCGCTGCGGAAATCCTGCGACGCAACCCAGAGGCGCACGACATCCGCCCCGTATTTTTTGACGTAAGCCTCGGCAGTCTGCGGTTTTTCGTAGGCCCCCTGCTTGCTCTTGGAAATCTTTTCGCGGTCGGCATCCACCATGAAGCCATGCGTCAATACCGTCTTGAAGGGGGCGGCATCGTTCCCGGCGAGGGAGAGCAGCAGCGACGACTGAAACCAGCCGCGATGCTGGTCGGAGCCTTCGAGATACATGACGGTGTCGTCGCCACCATCGACCTTGCGCTTGATGCCGGCGAGCGAGGGGAAACGCAACGGATCGTCGAGCACGAAAGCGTGCGTCGAGCCGGAGTCGAACCAGACGTCGCAGATGTCGTCGACTTTTTTCCAGCTGTCATTGGCGAGATTGCCGAGGAAACGCTCGCGCGCACCCGGCGCGTACCAGGCATCGGCGCCCTCTTTGTCGAAAGCGTCGGCGATGCGCTTGTTGACGGCTTCGTCGGTGAGAACCGTGGCGCTGCCATCGGCGTTTTCCTTGATGAACACCGCGATCGGCACGCCCCAGGCGCGCTGGCGCGAGATCACCCAGTCCGGACGGCCGGCGATCATGCCGGTGATGCGGTTCTGTCCCGCCGCCGGCACCCAGCGCGTCACCGCGATGGCGTCGAGCGCGCGTTCGCGCAAGGTACGCTGATCGTTTGCTGCCTTGCCGGAATTCGCCGCAGCCTTCGCACCGGACAGGCTGAACGTCGCGTCCATGGCGATGAACCATTGCGGCGTGTTGCGGAAGATGATCGGCTTCTTCGAACGCCACGAATGCGGATACTGATGCTTGAGGCGGCCGCGCGCGATGATGTTGCCGGCTTCGGCGAGCGCGGCGATGACGGCGTTGTTGGCATCGCCCTTCTCGCCCTTGTCGTTGATGACGCGCTTGCCCTCGAAGCCGGGCGCGGCCACGGTCAGCGCGCCGTCTTCATCGACGGTGTAAGGGATCGCCGGATTGATGCCTTGCGCTTCCAGCGCGGCGCGGTTGGCGGTCCAGACCTCGAAATCCTCGCGGCCATGGCCCGGCGCGGTGTGGACGAAGCCGGTGCCGGTGTCGTCGGTGACATGATCGCCAGCGAGCAAAGGGACCTGGAAGTCGTAGCCATTGCCATGGAGCGGATGCTTGCAGATCATGCCCGCGAGCATGTCGGCGGAGACGTCCGCGATTTTGTCGTAGGCGGCAACCTTGGCCTGCTTGAACACGTCACCGGCAAGATTTTCCGACAGGATGAACAGATCGCCAAACTTCGCCCAGTTCTCCGGCGCCGCATCGGTGACTTTATAGAGCGCGTATTTTATCTTCGGCGAGAACGAGATCGCGCGATTGCCCGGCAAGGTCCAAGGCGTCGTGGTCCAGATGATGACGCTGGCATTGCCAACAATATCGAAGGCCGTCGCGACATCGGCCTTGTTGTCGCCTTCGAGCGCAATGTTGCCGACCGGAAACTTCACCCACACCGTATCGCTTGTGTAATCCTCGTATTCGATCTCGGCTTCGGCCAGCGCTGTCTTTTCGACCACGCTCCACATCACCGGCTTGGAGCCGCGATAAAGCAAACCATTGGCGGCGAACTTCATCAGTTCGCGCGCGATCTGCGCCTCGCCCGGAAAGCTCATCGTCGTGTAGGGATGATCCCAGTCGCCCTCGACGCCGAGGCGCTTGAATTCCTCGCGCTGCACCTCCAGCCACTTCTCGGCATAGGCGCGGCATTCCTGACGGAACGCGACCATGGCGGCGGGCTCGGAGAAATTCGGCTTGGCCTTGTTCTTGGAGCGGTAGTTCTCTTCCTCGATCTTCCATTCGATCGGCAGGCCGTGGCAGTCCCAGCCCGGCACATAATTGCTGTCATAGCCAAGCATCTGCTGCGAGCGCGTCACCACGTCCTTGAGGATCTTGTTGAGCGCGTGGCCGATATGGATGTTGCCGTTGGCGTAAGGCGGGCCATCGTGCAGCACGAATTTCTCGCGGCCTTTCGAGGCGGCGCGCAGCTGGGCGTAGAGGCCGCTCTCCTCCCAGCGCTTGAGAAGTTCGGGCTCCTTCTGCGGCAGGCCGGCGCGCATCGGGAATTCCGTCTGCGGCAGGAAAAGGGTCTCGGAGTAGTCGCGTTCTGGCTTGGTCATGGCGGGGTGTTTAGCAGGCGGATTCTAGGGGGGAAAGGCCGCAAAAGGCGAGATTTGCGGGCTATATCTCGCCCAGAACCGGAAAGGCCGGGCCGGCGCGTTTGAGCGTGTCGCGCGCCTGCGCCGCGTCGGCCACCATGTGGCGCTTGAGGTCGTCGATCGAGGCGAATTTCAGTTCGGGCCTGATCCAGCCGACAATGGCGACATCGACGCTCGCGCCATAGAGGTCGCCGTTGAAGTCGAACAGGAACACTTCCAGGAGCGGCGCGCCGGCATCGAACATCGGCCTGATGCCGAAACTGGCGACGCCTTCGTATCGCTTGTGACCAACCGCCATCCGCACCGCATAGATGCCGTGCTTGAGGCCGCAGGCCGGGTCGAGCCGGATATTGGCGGTCGGGAAGCCGAATTCGCGGCCGCGCTTCTCGCCGTGAATGACTTCGCCGGAGACGAACCAGGGCGCGCCGAGGAGTTCAGCCGCCTCCACCACCTTGCCCTCTGTCAGCGCGGCACGCACCGCGCCGGACGATACCGGCCGGCCCTCGTCCTCGAGCGGCGGCACGATGTCGACGGCGAAGCCGAGCCGCTCGCCCTGTTCGGCGAGGTACTGCGGCGAGCCCTGGCGCTTTTGCCCGAAATGAAAATCGAAGCCGATCGTCGCGCCGCCGATGCCGAAGCGGCCGACCAGAATCTTCTCGACGAAATCCTGCGCCGAGGTCGCGGCAAGCTCGGCGTCGAAGCGCATGACGATGGCGCCGTCGAGCCCGGTCCCGGCCAGCAGGCGCAACTTGCCGCGCTCGCTCGACAGACTGAACAGCGGCACGTCGGGCTGGAAATACCGCCGCGGATGCGGCGCGAAGGTCAGAGCCGCAACCTTGCGGCCGAGCGCGGCGGCCCGCGCCAGCGCCGCGCCGATGACAGTACGATGACCGCGATGCACGCCATCGAAATTGCCGATCGCCACGACCGCGCCATAAAGCGCGCCAGGATCGCCGTCACGAATGACGGTAAAAGGTTTGGCGGGCGATGTCGGGTCAATCATGTCGTATCATGGATCGCGAAAGGAGCGGCTGGGAGCCACAGCGTTTACGCATTTGCCCGCTATTAAGGCAACCGCGCTTTTTTGCCGGTGGATATGGTTACCGCGCCGTTAACAAACTTTCAAATTAACGGGTTATTCAAGCGCCGACGCTAAAGTCGGCCAACTCCGGGGAGCGCCCTTTTGCGGGCGATACATCATGGCTATCGACTATTCGATGCCGGTTCTGATCGTCGACGATTACAACACGATGATCAGGATCATCCGCAACCTGCTGAAGCAACTGGGTTTCGTCGATATCCACGACGCCAGCGACGGCTCGGCGGCGCTGGCCAAGATGCACGAACGCAAGTTCGGCCTGGTGATTTCCGACTGGAACATGGAGCCG
>CAITJJ010000018.1 GCA_903892675.1 uncultured Hyphomicrobiales bacterium
ATTGGCCGCTGCCCATGCCGCCTTCCGGGAAGATGCCGTGGGCAGCGATCCACTCGAAGGATTCTTCGTAGGTTTCCTTGGTGTAGGGCTCGAACACCAGCCGCTCGCCCGGGCCCCAGCGCCTTGTGTCCATCATGGCGTGGAAGCGGTCGGGGAATTCGTTCTTGTAATAATGCGTATAGAGCTCCGGCCGCAGGTCGATGTCGCGTTGCGCCTTGCGCAGCGCGCGGAAGAATTTGCGCAGGTCTTCCGGGTCCGGATTGCCGTGAATCATGGTGCCGATCATGAAGGTGGTGTCGATTACCTTGCGGAAGCCGAGCTGCTCGGCGAGATACATCGGCCCATTGAACAGGTTGCAGGCCGGCGCCGCGCCGTCGATGAGATGCTCCATGCGCTTGAACAGCATGCCGGTCTCGTATTTCAGATTGATCTCTTCCGGCTTGAGATAGGTCTCGAGCGCCTGCACCGTCGCGTAATGGCTGCCCGACTGATAGCCGACCGAGATCGGCACGCCGGCGAGATCCTCCGGCGTTTTGATCTTCGAATCGGCCGGCACGAATATGCCGGCCTGCGCCACCGAATAGACGTCGGTCATCATGCGGCCATGGCCGTTGGAGGCGGCGACGTTGACGGTCCAGTGGCAGGCGCAGGAGACGCTGGCCTGGCGGCCTTCCTCGAAGGACTGGAACGCGCCCTTCGAACCCTTGTCGTGCTGCTTGCCGTCGCTCGAGCGCATCAGCTCGCGGAATTCATAGTCCAAACCTTCCTTGTTGAAATAGTCCTTCTCCTCCGCCACCCATTCCTGCAGCCGGAAATGCGGTTCGATGATGAATTTGGCCATTTGGCGTTCTCCCTTGTGATTATTATTCAGCAGCAGCGTTCGTCGGTGTCGTGTGAGTGGCCATGCTCGGCAACGCGCCGGGCGCGGATCATCTTGACGTGGTCGTCCATCAGCGCGCGCGCCGCCGCGCCGTCGCGCATTTCGATCAGGTCGGCGAGCTTAGAATGGATTTCGAGAATGTGGGCGGCGAGCTTGCGCGTCGCGGTGACGTTGCGGCGTGGCCACGAGACATGCTCGAGCGACAGCAATTGCACGACAATAACGCGGTTGTGCGAGGCTTCCGCCACCGCGAGATGGAAATCGCGCGACAATTTGGTGAAATGATCGAGGTCGTGCATCGATCCCTGCGCGTCGACCAAAAGCGCGCGCAGACGCGCAATGTCCTCGGCCGTCGCATTCTCCGCGGCCAGCTCCGCGCCGAGCGTCTCGATGGCGCGCTGCGCGTCCATCACTTCGGCCGGCGTCACGCCGGTGAGGTCGAGCTGCACGGCCAGCGCCTCGGCGAACAGGCGCGGATTGCCGTGGGCAATGCGGGCGCCGCCGCCTTTGCCCATGCGGATTTCGACGATGCCGAGCGCTTCCAAAGTGCGCATGGCGTCGCGGGCGACGATGCGGCTGGTGCCGAAACGGGCCGCGAGATCTTTTTCGGTGCCGAGGAAATCGCCGGGCTTGAGTTTTTTGGCGAACAGGTCGTCGCGCACCTGGGCGACCATCTGCGCCGACAGCGAAGACGAGCGGCCGGCAAACATGATACGGGCGGTCAGTTCGCCGCTCATCCGCACCGGTGGCTTAGCGATCGCGCGCGCCATGGCGTCCGTCCCTGGAAGGGGCGCTTCTGGCGGCGTCCCGACCCCCAGCATCCTGGTACCGGATCGAAGGATAGTAAAGATAGCATCTTATAAAAAATCGGGCCGGGCGATCGCACGATGCTTGACTTATAATCCTAGAGGATTATAGTCATTGATGTCCGATCCGCCGAGGGCGCTGTCATGAGGCGTCATGCAAGTGGGAGAGGATGCGGTGCCTGCGGGCGGAGGGATACGCATCCTCCGCTCCCGGGCGGCGCCGGACACCGCAAAGCAGTCAAACTTGCGCAGACTGCGTAAACTTGTCTGCGAGGCATTAGGACCTGCCGCGAGGAGCTCGCTGACGAGGCGAAGCAGCTGCGCAAGCAGTTAGCCCTTGGAAGCGCGGCCCGGCCGCCGGAAAGACACCGCGATGGAGCGCCGCGGGGCGCAGCGTCCTTCGCCA
>CAITJJ010000019.1 GCA_903892675.1 uncultured Hyphomicrobiales bacterium
AACAGCATGAAGCTCGTCCGCTACGGCGCACCCGGCCGCGAAAAGCCCGGCATCATCGGAGAGGACGGCAAGATCCGCGACCTGTCCCGCATCGTGAAGGATATCGACGGCGCCATGCTCGCCTCCGGCGGCCTCGCCAAGATCAAGAAAGCCAATCTCAAGCGCATGAAGCCGGTTGCCGGCAAACCGCGGCTCGGCCCCTGCGTCGGCAATGTGCGCAACTTCATCGCCATCGGGCTGAACTATTCCGACCACGCGGCGGAAGCCGGCATGCCGATCCCGAAAGAGCCGATCATCTTCAACAAGGCGCCGACCTCGATCTGCGGCGCCAACGACGACACCATCGTTCCGAAAGAATCGCTCAAGCTCGACTGGGAAGTCGAAATCGGCATCGTCATCGGCAAGCGCGCGCGCTATCTCACCAAGGAAAACACCAAGGCGGCGATCGCCGGCTATTTCCTGTCGAACGACGTCTCCGAGCGCAATTTCCAGATCGAGCGCTCCGGCGGCCAGTGGAACAAGGGCAAGAGCTGCGAGACCTTCGGCCCGATCGGCCCGTGGTTCGTCACCAAGGACGAACTCAAGGACCCGCAGAACCTCAACATGTGGCTCGACGTCAATGGCGAGAAGCGCCAGCGCGGCAACACCAAGACGATGATCTTCTCTTGCGAGCACATCGTCTGGTACTGCTCGCAGTTCTTCGTCATGGAGCCGGGCGACATCATCATCACCGGCACGCCGCCGGGCGTGGGGCTGGGCATGAAGCCGACGCCGCAATTCCTCAAAGCCGGCGACGTCGTCACGCTCGGCATCGACAAGCTCGGCGAACAGCGCCAGAAGATTGTGGCGTTCAAATAGCGCGCACGCGCGACACCATCATAGAGAAAGCCCCGGGCAACGCGCCCGGGGCTTTGCCGTAAAAATCAAACGGCACACTTGCTAAAATCTTACCGATCCGGTTAAGCGGTTCTGAATGCGATGCGGTTAGTCATGAAGGGATGCGCTATCGTCAGAACGTGAAGGCCGTGCCCAAGGAGCGCCGCAACATCGTGCGGCGCGTCATCAACCGCGCGGCACAGTATCATTGCGGCATGGGCGCGCTGCCGCGCACCTGCATGGTGACCGATATTTCCGCCGGCGGCGCTAGGCTTTATTCGGAAACCGAGATGCCCGAGACGTTCACGCTGTCGGTGACCTGCGCGGACGCCGACATCCAGCGCGAATGCCGCATCGTGTGGCGGCTGGGCGGCGAAGTCGGCGTCACCTTCACCGATGGCCGTTCGCGCTGACAGAAAAAGCCCCGGGTAACGCGCCCGGGGCCTTTTTTTGTCGTTAGTCCGGTCTGGCTGAAGCCTAGAAGCGGTAGTTGAGGCCGACGCGAACGATGTTGGCCTTGAACGAGACCTCGGTCGCGGTGCCGCAGGCGGCGACCGAACAGTCCGACTTGCCGAGATCGGCGTAGAGATATTCGAGCTTGGTGGACCAGTTGGTCATCAAGGCGTATTCGATGCCGGCGCCGACGGTCCAGCCGATGCGCGTCTTGTCTTCAGACACGGCGGCGGCCGAGGTTGTCTTGACGTTGCCGAAGGCGGCGCCGCCGGTGAAGTATGGCAGCCAGCGATCCCAGCCGGCATAGCCTACGCGGGCGCGCGCGGTGCCGAACCAGCTGTTTCTGGTTTCGCAACCGATGCCGGCGCAGGCGCCGGTGCCGACGGCCGAGCCCTTCATCCAGCTGTAATCGATATCGCCTTCGAGGCCCCAGACCATCGAACCGGTCTGCAAATTGTAACCCAGCGTGCCGCCGGCGAGCGCGCCTTTCGGGCTGGTGCCGGCGGTCGCGCCGGTGCCGGTCCAATCGGACTTGCCGAAGCCGTAGCCGCCGTTGATGCCGGCATAGAAGCCGGTCCAGTTATACCCCGGCATGCTGTAGACCGGCGTCTTGTAAGCCGGACGCGACAGGTCGGCCGCGAGAACCGGCGCAGCCATCGCCGCGACGAACAGGCCGATGGATATCGTCATCGGGAGGCGCTTCATTGGGTAGACTCCATGGTTTTGACTGAACTTTTGTCTGACTGAACTTTTTTCACGGAACGCGCCTTGATCGACGTGCACCGAGCGGAAACGATTCGAATCGAGGCGAACGGCAATTCAAAAAATGAACAACGTCCGGCCACGCGCCTTGCGTCGCCGCACGAACGCGTGCCTGCATGAAAGCCCATGTTTGGTTAATGGCCAGTTAACCAAGAAAACCGGCGTTTTTGGCGGGTTGGTGCGCGTTTGCGCCTGCAAATACGGGGCTAAATCAAGCGCGAAGCGGCGTTTGGCGCGCTCGCCGACGCCACGCCCAAAGCAGCGCCAGACCGCAATTACTGTCCGCGTGGCGAATGAGGCACAGGACGAGACGCTGGAATGCCACGGCGAGCGCACTCGTCGTCGCCGCGAACGCGGGGACCAAGGCTTTGGCCAAATTCATGCCCGCCTTCGCGAAGTGGGCGAGCGGTGGCTAGTCGTAGCCCTCCTACCCCCTCGCCCTCAACACCGCCTCGATCGACACCCGCGACCACTGCGCGACGCGGGCGCGGAAGTCGGCGTAGGACGCATGCACCTTGGCGCTGGCCGCATCGCGCGCCGACAATTCACCGAGCACGGCGTCGGCTTCCTTGCGCGCGGCGGCGACGACATCGTCCGGAAACGCGACAAGCTTGACGCCGTGGTCGCCGATCAGCGCGGCCAAAGCCTGCGCGTTGAGCCGCTCCATTTCGGACAGCGCGTAGTTCGCCTCCGCCGCGCAAGCGTGCGCGACGATCGCCTTGAGGTCGGCCGGCAGCGCCTCCCAGGCTTTAAGCGCGACGAGACATTCGCCGGTGCCGTTCGGCTTGTTGAAGCCGGGGTAATAATAAAACGGCGCGACGCGATAGAGCCCCAGCGCGATGTCGGTGCCGGGGCCAACGAATTCGGCGCCGTCGATGACGCCGGATTGCAGCGAGGTGAGGATCTCCGCCGGCGGCGTCGTCTGCGGCGTCGCGCCCAGGCGGCGATAGACTTCGCCGCCCAAGCCGAGCGAGCGCAGCTTGAGGCCGCGCACATCAGCAAGGCTTTTCAATTCGCGGCGAAACCAGCCGCCCATACAGACGCCGGTGTTGCCGCCCATGAACGGTTTGACGCCGAACGGCCGGTACAGATCGTCCCACAAAGCCTGGCCGCCGCCGGCCTCGATCCAGGCTGTGTGCTCGGACGGTGTCAGGCCAAACGGCACCGTGGTGAAAAAGCTCGCCGCCGCCATCTTGCCCTGCCAGTAGAACGAGGCGGTGTGGCCCATCTCGGCGACGCCGTTGCCGACGGCTTCGAGCACGCCGAAGGCCGGCACGACTTCGCCCGCCGCCGACACCTGGATGTCGAGGCGGCCGTTCGACAAAGCGCGGATGCGCTCGGCGACGCGCTCGGCCGACAGGCCGGGGCCCGGCAGGCGCTTCGGCCAGGAGGTGACCATGCGCCATTTCATCGTCTGCGCGGTCGCAATCGCCGGCGCGGCGAGCGTAGCGGCGGCCGCAAGCGCGGCGGTGCGGGTGAAAGCGCGGCGTGTGGTCATTATTGCCTCCAAAATTGATGGAAGTGACTCAAGGGTCCATGGCCGTGACCGACAGTGAGCCGGTCGGCGGCCTTGATCGCTTCGGTGACGTAATCCTTCGCCGCGCGCGCGGCGGGGACGAGATCGAGGCCTTTTGCGAGGCCGGCGGCGATGGCGGACGAAAGCGTGCAGCCGGTGCCGTGCGTGTTGCGCGTTTTGACGCGCGGCGCGACGAGACGGATGACCTGTTTGGCATCGACAAGAAGGTCAACGCTATCGGCGCTGTCACCGTGCCCGCCCTTGATGAGAACGGCGCGCGGCCCGAGCGCGAGGATTTTGCGCGCCTGCGCTTCCATTTCCTGCTCGCCGCGGGCGAGCGGCAAATCGGTGAGCGCGGCGGCCTCGTGCAGGTTCGGTGTGACGACGAGGGCGCGTGGAATGAGATCGAGGCAGAGCGCGGCAATGGCCTCGACGGCGAGCAGCCGGTCGCCCGAGGTCGCCACCATCACCGGATCGAGCACGATGTTTTGCGCATCGTGCCGCGTCAAACCGTCGGCGACCGCGCGGATCGCCGGCACCTGCGACAGCATGCCGATCTTGACCGCGCCGATATCGAGATCGGTGAACACCGCATCAATCTGCGCGGCGATAAAATCCGCCGGCACGTCATGAATGGCGGTGACGCCTTGCGTGTTCTGCGCGGTCAACGCGGTCAGCACCGACGCGCCATAGACGCCGAGCGCGCCGAAGGTTTTCAGATCGGCCTGGATGCCGGCGCCGCCGCTCGAATCCGAACCGGCGATGGTAACGGCATTCGCGGTCATGCGCGCTTCACTTGTTTGCGCATGATCTTATCCGAAAACCGGTTCCCACTTTTCGAGATCATGCGCGCTTCCTCTGCTCCAGCGCGACATCGACGATATTGCGCAGAGTGCGCGCGGCGAGCGCCGGATCGGCGGCCAGCGATAAAGCCGAAATCACCGCGACGCCGTCGGAGCCGGCGGCGATTGTCTCGGCGGCATTTTTCTCGGTAATGCCGGCAATGGCACAGATCGGGAAGCCCGGTTCGCGCGCGCGGATCGCGTCGGCCATCTTGCGCAAGCCATCGATGCCGATCGGCGCCGATGTATTGTCCTTCGACGTGGTGCCATAGACGCCGCCGATGGCGACATAATCGAGCAAGTCGAGCGGCGCCTCGCGCGCCTGCTCAAGGGTCTTGACGGAAAGGCCGATGATCGCGGTCTTGCCGAGCAAGAGCCGCGCGTCGGCTGGCGACATGTCGTCCTGGCCGATATGCACGCCGTCGGCCTCAGCGGCGAGCGCGACATCGACGCGGTCGTTGATCAGCAGCGGAATGTCGAGCGGGGCCAGAACGCCGATCAGCGCGCGGGCATGCGCCATAATCGCGCGGGTCGAGCCGTGCTTGTCGCGCAACTGCACCAGCGTGGCGCTGCCGGCGATGCGTTTAGCGAGTTCTGCGAGCGAACGGCCGCCGGAGACGGCGGGATCGGCCAGCGCGTAAAGACGAAGATCGGCCTTCATTTCAAATCACCTTAATGCAAATCGGTACGGGCACGCGCAGCAATCATTTTTGCGTCGATCGTGTAAAGCGCATCGAGAATGGCGGCGGCGAAGCTGCCCGGCCCGCGCGATTTTTCCGCCGCCATTTCGCCGGCAATGCCGACGATCACCATCGCGCTCGCGGTCGCCGCCAGCGCGTCCGGCTCGACGGCGAGGCATGCGGCGACGATGGCAGAAGCAGCGCAACCCATGGCGGTGACGCGCGCCATCAGCGGATGACCATTGGTCAGTGTTGCGGTGCGATCGCCGTCGCTGATCAGATCGGTCGCGCCTGACAGGCCGACGACAAGGCGGCGCGCGCGGGCGTAAGCTTCGACCGCTTCGCGCGCCGGCGCGGCGTCGGCAAGCGCGGCGAATTCGGCGGCGTTGAGGCGCAGCGCTTTCGGCTCGAGCAGGATCAGATCGCGCGCGTAGACGGCGCGCTGCTCGGCGCGGTCGATGAAGACCGGATCGAGCACCCACGGCAACCCGTTCTGCGAGGCGGCGTCAACGGCAATGGACGTGGCCTCGCGGCGCTCGCGGTCGAAGGTGCCGAGATTGACCAGAAGCGCGTCGCTGCGCGCGACGAAGGCGCCGATTTCCTCGCCCGACAGCGTCATCGACGGCACCGCGCCGAGCGCCAGCAGCGCATTGGCGGTGAAATTCTGCGCCACCGAATTGGTGATGCAATGGACGCGCGGGCTTTTGCCCCGCAGGCGCGAAAGCACCGCCGCAGCCTGCGACGTCAGTTCCTCGCGCGACATCAGGCGCGCAGCCGTTTGCGGATCCCGCATCTCTGGTCCCTCCGCCGGCATGACCCGGATCAGGTTCGTTGGGTTGGCTCCGGAACGCTCTTGTCCAAGCGGCCTGGAAAGCTGCCTCTCAGCCCGGCACCCTACAGACGCAAAGGGCCGGACACCCCACGAGATTGCTATGCAAATACCTAATCCGCGCGCCCAATCAAGGCAAGGGTCTTTCAAGGCAAAGGGCCTTTGGCCGACTTGCACGCGCCGCGCTATTTTGCTGAATTGAATTTCAGCGCATAACCCCGAAAAGTGGATACCGGTTTTCGGGCAGGGTTATGCGCCAATAAGAGCCGGAGCGGAGATTTCCCGGAAATGACCCCTTTTTTCATCCAGATCAAATGCGAGCTCGGCAAGGCCTACCAGGTCGCCAATGAGCTGGCCGAAGCGGAAATCGCCTCCGAGATCTACTCGACCGCCGGCGACTACGACCTGCTGGTGAAATTCTACGTCGACGAAGGCACCGACATCGGCCACTTCGTCAACGAGAAGGTGCATTGCATAAGCGGCATCAAGGACACCTACACGATCATCACCTTCAAGGCGTTCACTGCGTAAAGGGGCTCACGCCTCCGTCCGCGGCAGCCCCGGCGTCGGCGCCGAAACGTGCATCGGATACTCGACGCCGCAGGCCGTGCATTTAAAGACAAAGGTGTCGCCACCCGGCTTGGTATTCCTGTGCCGGCTCTTCAAGGCTGTCGGCGCGCCGCACACAGGGCACGGCGGTGCCGGGATGGCGTTCAAATCGATTTCAGACATGATGTTGCCTCCTGCAAATAACGGCAGCGGTATTCCTTTTGGTGTTGATAAAGAGAGCGGACACGCTCGACTGAAGTGCTGAGACAACGCGCCAGCGGGAACTTGGCTCCGCCTCACAGCCTCATGAAATACCCGTGATAGACGGGAACCGGCGCAAACGGGACTATATTTCCGGCCTTCGCAGGCCTTCGGCCTCACGGGCGCGTTGCAGCCCGAGCCAGCGCTCGCGGAAGATCACGGCGAGACCCGCGCCGGCGACAATGGCCGCGCCGACATAGACCAGCGCGCTCGGCAATTCGCCGAACACCCAATAGCCGAGCAGCAGCGCCCACAGCATCGCCGTGTAATCGAACGGCGCGATCACGGAAGCGGTGGCGTGGCGGTAGCTCTCGGTCAGAAATATATGGGCGATGCCGCCGAGTACGCCGGTGGAAATCAGCCCGGTCAGCTCCATCGCGGTCGGACTATGCCAGGCGAAAGGCAAGGTCACGGCGCCGGCCAAAGTCGTGATCAGCGAGAAATAGAAAACGATCGAAGCCGTCGGCTCGCTCTGCGTCAGCCGCCGCGTCTGGATCACCGTGCCGGCGTTGCAGAAGGCCGAGGCAATCGCATAAAGCGAGCCGGCCAGCGCCACGCTGCCGGCGCCGGCCGCCGCGTAGTGCTCCAGGCTGAGATTCGGGATCAGCATCACGATCACGCCGAAGAAGCCGACGGCCACCGCCGACCAGCGGAAAATGCGCACCCGCTCCTTCAGGATCAGCGCCGCCAGCGCCACCGTGATCAGCGGCGAAGCGAAATTGATCGCGGTCGCCTCGGCAAGCGGCAGCCGCGTCAGCGCCGAGAAATTGGTGAACATGCCGAAGGTGGAGAGCGCACCGCGGCCGAGTTGCCCGAACGGACGCCGGGTGCGGATGGCGCTCATGAACTCGCCACGCAGCGCATAGATCAGCAGCACCGGCGGAATGGCGAAGGCGGAACGGAAAAACACCATCTGGCCGACCGGCGCGACGTCGCCCAATTGGCGCACCAGCGCTGACATCGACGCAAACAACAGCGCCGAGATCAGCTTGAAACCGATAGCGGTGAGAAGATTGGTGGGGGCAGCCGGCATTGCCCCTGCATAGCCGGGCGCGCTGGACTTGTCCCTCTTTTTATCGAACGCTCATTGTGACACCGGCCGGGCATTCACCTGTTTGTTAAACGAGGAATCCATGCGTTGAATTGCCGCAATCCGGCGTGAATATTGACCGGCCGGCGGTGTTGGTCATATCGGGCGTCCGCGCGATAAAGCATCGCCGACAGTCTATTGGCAATGGGAGATTCTAGAATGATCCGGATCGTTTCAGCCTGCGCGCTGGTGGGCATCGTGCTGCTGGCTGCGCAAGATGTGTCGCCGCTGGCGCAAACCGTGCCGGCGCAAGGCGCCAAGGAAATAGCCAAGCAGCGCGAGGACCTCATGAAAGGTCTGTGGCCCGATTATTATCGCGACATGGCGCAAGCCGCAAAAGGCGGAGGCGACCCGAAAACGGTCAAGACGGCCGAGGCGATCGCGCAACTCAAGAAATTCGCCACCTTGTTTCCGCCCGGCAGCGGCCGTGAAGGCGCGCCGGAATCCCGCGCCAAGCCGGAAATCTGGACACAACGGGCCGAGTTCGACGCGGCCAACGAGGCTTTGGCGAAGGAAACCGCAGCCTTTGGCGAAGCCGCCAAGGCCGGCAATGCCGATGCCATGAAGGCTTCCTGGGCGAAAGTGGCCGAGGCCTGCGGTGGCTGCCATGGCGGGCCGTCCAAGAGCGGCGGCAAGTTCCGGTTTGAAGAGTAAAGCCGGGCATCGCCCGGATGCGCATCGGCGTTCATATCTTATGCGCGGCGGCCGTGTTGATCGCGGCCGCCGAAGCCCGCGCACAAGCGCCTTCAGCGGAACGCGGCAAATACGTCTTCGATGCGGGCGGCTGCTACGGATGTCACACCGAAGCCGGCGGCGCGCCGATGGCCGGCGGTGCCGCACTGCGCACGCCGTTCGGTGCATTCTACGCACCGAACATCACGCCCGACCCGGACTTCGGCATCGGCAAATGGTCGGACGACGATTTTATCCGCGCCTTGCGCGAGGGCGTGTCGCCGCGCGGCGAGCATTATTACCCGGTGTTTCCTTTTCCCGCTTACACAAAGATGACGACGCAGGACATGACCGACTTGCGCGCCTATCTCGGCACGCTCGCGCCCAGCAAGAATCCACGCCGCACGCACAACCTGAATTTCCCCTATTCAATCCGGCTGGCAATGCTGCCGTGGAAGTGGCTCAATTTCACGGCGGGCGAATTCAAGCCGGACGCCAGCCATGATACGCAACGGAACAGGGGCGCCTATTTGGTCGAGGCGCTGACCCATTGCGGCGAATGTCATACGCCGCGCAACCGGCTTGGCGGGCTCGAGCGCGGGCAGTGGATGTCGGGCGCGCGCATGCCGGTCGGCGACCTGATCGCGTCCAATCTGACGCCGGACAAATCGGGTATGGCCGCTTGGTCGGCAGCCGATATCGTCGATGCGCTGGAGACGGGCACGCTGCCGCAAGGCGGCACGCTCGGCGGCGAAATGGGCGAGGTCGTCAGGAACAGCACCAGCAAGATGCAAGCGCAAGACCGCGCGGCGATCGCCGCCTATCTCAAGGCGCTGCCGCCTCTGCCGACGACGGTGAAGAAGAAAGAAAAGTAGGTGCTACGCCGCGCTTGCCTTGCGCGCTTTTTCGATCAGCGACCAGATTTTCGACGGCGTCGCCGGCATGTCGATGTGGCGGATGCCGTAAGCGCGGTCGAGCGCGTCGATCACCGCATGGATCACCGCCGGACAGGAACCGATGGCGCCGGCCTCGCCCGCGCCCTTGACGCCGAGCGGATTGTTCTTGCACGGCGTGTTGCGGGTTTCAAAAACGAAGGATGGCGAGCCGTTGGCGCGCGGCATGGCATAATCCATGAAGCTCGCGCTGAGCAATTGCCCCGACGACACATCGTACACGGTGTCTTCCATCAAGGCCTGGCCAATGCCTTGCACCAGTCCGCCATGCACCTGGCCCGCGAGCAGCAGCGGATTAAGCGTGGCGCCGAAGTCGTCGACAACGACGTATTTGAGAATCTCGGTGGCGCCAGTGTCGGCGTCGATCTCGATCTCGGCGATATGGGTACCGTTCGGGAAGGTCGGCAGATCGGTGGAGAAATCCTTCGACGCCGACAGTTTCTCCGGCGTCGCCTTCGGGTGCGCGGCCAGGTCGGCGAACGAGATCGATTTGTCGGTGCCGACCACCTTGACCGCGCCATTGGCGATTTCCATGTCGCCGCTGGAGGCTTCGAGCGCGTCCGCCGCCAGTTCCTTGAGCTGCTCGGCCAAGGTCTTCGACGCGCGGTCGACCGAGACGCCGCCGACCGGAATCGAACTCGAGCCGCCGGTGCCGGCGCCGGTCGGGATTTTATCGGTGTCGCCTTGCAAAACGCGCACGCGCTCCGGCGGCAGATCGAGCCGCTCGGCAACAAGCTGGGCGTAGGACGTCTGGTGGCCCTGCCCTGTCGACTGCGAGCCGATCAGCACGGTGACGCCGCCGTCGCGGTCGAGCGTGACATGCGCGGTTTCCGGGCCATTGGCGCCGCAGGCCTCGACATAAGTGCCGATGCCGATGCCGCGCAATTTGCCGGCACGCTTCGACGCGGCCGCGCGCTTGTTGAAACCGGCCCAGTCGATCAGCTCCTGCGCGCGCGCCATGGTGCCGGCGAAGTCGCCGCTATCGTAAACCTTGCCGGTCGGCGTCGTGTAAGGCAGCGCCTTCGGCTTGATGAGATTCTTGCGGCGGATGGCGTCCTGCGTCATGCCCAGTTCGCGCGCCACAGTATCGACCGCGCGTTCGATCAAATAGGACGCCTCGGGGCGGCCGGCGCCGCGGTAGGCATCGACTGGCACGGTGTTGGTGTAAACGCCGCGCAGGCGGATATGCGCGGCCGGAATATCGTAAGGCCCGGTCGCCATGCCGACGCCGAGCCATGGGATGTACGGCGCATAGCACGAGAGGTACGCGCCCATGTCGGCAACGATGTCGATCTCGAGCGCGAGGAACTTGCCCTTGTCGTCGATGGCCAAAGTCGCGGTCGAGATATTGTCGCGGCCATGGCTGTCGCCAAGGAAATGCTCGGTGCGGTCGGCGACCCATTTCACTGGCTTGCGCAATTTTTCC
Organism: uncultured Hyphomicrobiales bacterium; assembly: GCA_903892675.1. GTDB lineage: Bacteria > Pseudomonadota > Alphaproteobacteria > Rhizobiales > Xanthobacteraceae > Pseudolabrys. Next base: position 10,910 of record CAITJJ010000019.1, read on the forward strand.
GCCGCCACCGCGGCCAGCGCATATTCGCGATAGGGAAACAATTTGGTGCCGAAGCCGCCGCCGACATCCGGTGTGATGACGCGCATCTTGTCGAGCGGCAATTTGAGCACCGCGCCGCAGATGATGTCGCGGATGAGGTGACTGCCCTGGCTGCCCAGCGTCAGCGTGTAGCGCTCGCCGTCGTATTCAGCGACGACCCCGCGCGTATCCATGTAATTGGTGACGAGGCGCTGGTTGATGATGGTGGTCGAGACGGTGCGCGCGGCCTGGGCGAAAGCTTTCTTGGTCGCGTCGTCGTCGCCGGCGGTGGTTTCAAAGGAAAGATTGGGGCGGTCGGGCCAGACCTGTGGCGCACCGCTTTTCAGTGCGGCGATGGCACCGATGACATGCGGCAGGGGCTGGTAATCGACCGGGATCGCCTCCGCGGCGTCTTTCGCCTGCGCCAAAGTATCGGCGACAACGAAGGCGATGGCGTCGCCGACATGGCGCACCACATCGAGCGCGAGTATGGGGTAATGCGGCACATTGATATCGACGCCTTCGAGCACGCCCGGCGTCGGCAAGGGTCCAAGCGCGGCGGTCTCAGTGCCGGTCAGCACCAGCCGCACGCCCTTCATTTTCCGAACTGTGGCAAGATCGCCGATGGCGAATTTGGCATGGGCATGCGTCGAGCGCAGCACGACGGCGTGCAGCGCACCCTGCGGCGCCACGTCGGCGATGTAGGTGCCGGCGCCGCGCAGCAGCGGTTCGTCTTCCTTGCGGGTGAGCGGCTGACCGAAGCCGAATTTCATCGCTGCCATGTCGCACTCTCCCGAGACCGCGCCTCTAGCGACGTCCGCCTACTTCGCCGGTTGTCCATGCGGCTTGCGCGAAAAACGCACCGCCAGCCAGCGCGACACCACATAGAACGCCGGCGTGAAAATAAGGCCGAAGACGGTGACGCCGATCATGCCCGAAAATACCGCGGTGCCCAGCGATTGTCGCAGTTCCGCGCCGGCGCCGACGGCCCAGACCAAGGGCGCGACGCCGAACACGAAAGCGAGCGAGGTCATCAGAATCGGCCGCAACCGCAAGCGCGCCGCCTCGACCGCCGCCGTGTGGCGATCGCGGCCCTGGTCTTCCAGTTGCTTGGCGAATTCGACGATCAGAATCGCGTTTTTGGCGGCAAGCGCGATCAGCACGATGAAGCCGACCTGCGTCAGGATGTTGTTGTCCTGGCCGCGCAGCACAACGCCGATAATCGCGGCGACCAGACACATCGGCACGATGAGAATGACGGCGAGCGGCAAGGTCAGACTCTCGTACTGCGCCGCCAGCACCAGGAACACGAAGGCAACGCCGAGCACGAAGGCGAAGATCGCCGTATTGCCGGCCCTGATCTGCTGGAAGGCGAGCGTCGTCCACTCATAGGAAAACCCGGGCGGCAGCGTCTCGGCGGCGAGTTTCTGCATTGCCACGATGGCGTCGCCCTGGCTGTAGCCGGGCGCCGGCGCGCCATCGAGTTCGGCCGCCGGATAGAGATTGTAGCGCGGCAGCCGGTACGGCCCGGAAATGTCGCGCACCGTCGTGAAGGAGCCGAGCGGCACGCTGTCGCCGGAGGAATTGCGCACGCGCAAGGCCAACACGTCCTTCGGCTCGAGCCGGTGCGCGGCGTCGGCCTGCACCTGGACGCGGAAGGTGCGGCCGAACAAATTGAAGTCGTTGACGTAGGCCGAGCCGACATAGACCTGCAACGCGGCAAAGACGTCGCCGATATTGATGCCGAGCAGTTGCGCCTTGGTGCGGTCGATATCGAGGAACAGTTGCGGCGTCGCCGTCTCGAACAGCGAGAAGACCTGCTGCAAGCCGGGCGTCTGCGCGGCGCGGCCCATCATCGCGTAAACCGCGCCCTGCAAGGCCTGCGGACCGGCGCCGGCGCGATCCTCGATCATCATGCGGAAGCCGGCGGCGTTGCCGATGCCGGACACCGGCGGCGGCTGCACCACGATCATGAAGGCTTCCTGCAGCGCGCCGAGTTTCTGGAACAATTGCCGCTGGATATTTGCGGTCGCCTTGGCGGGGTCCTTGGCCCGCTCGTCGAACGGATCGAGCACGACGAACATGGCGCCGGCATTCGGCGCATTGGTGAAGGTGGCGCCGGAGAAGCCGACGATCACCACCGAATGCGACACGCCGGGCGTCGCCTGCACGATGTCGGTGGCCTTGCGCATCACCTCGTCGGTGCGCCGCAACGACGAGCCGGGCGGCAGTTGCGCCGCGACGATGAGAATGCCGCGGTCGATCTGCGGAATGAAACCTTGCGGCGTGGTGCGGAATTCGTTGAGGCCGAAGGCGAGAATGCCGGCATAGATCGCCAGCATCACCACGGCGAAACGCACGATGCGCGCGGCAAGCGTCTTGTATCGGTCCGCCAGCCAGTCGAAGCCGTGGTTGAAACCGCCGAAGAAAATGCGCATCGGCTTGGCGTACCAGGCGACGCCTTGGTCATCGACATGGGGTTTCAGCAGCAGCGCGCACATCGCCGGCGACAAGGTCAAAGACACGATCAGCGAGATGATCGTCGCCGAGGTGATGGTCAGCGCGAACTGGCGATAGAACTGGCCCGAAATGCCGGTGATGAAGGTGGTCGGCACGAACACCGCGCACAAGACCAGCGCGATCGAGATCAGCGCGGTGCCGACCTCGTCCATGGTGCGGCGCGACGCCTCGCGCGGCGAATGGCCGGCGGCGATGTTGCGCTCGACGTTTTCCACCACGACGATAGCGTCGTCGACGACGATGCCGATCGCCAGCACGAGACCAAAGAGCGACAGATTGTTGAGCGAGAAGCCGAACAAGGTCATCGTGAAGAAGGTGCCGATCAGGGAGATCGGGATAGCCAGGAGCGGAATGACCGCCGCGCGCCAGGTTTGCAAGAACAGAACGATCACCAGCACGACCAGCAGCACCGCCTCGAAGATCGTGGTGATGACGGCCTGCACCGATTCCTGGATGAACTGCGTCGGGTTGTAGAAAATGCCGTAGTCGAGGCCGGACGGAAAATCCTTCGACATGCCGGCGACGGCCTTGGCGATGTTTTCGCCGGTGGTCAGCGCGTTCGAGCCCGGCCGCTGGAACACGGCGAGCGCCACGGACGGATATTTGTCGAGATAGGAATTCGACGAATAATCCTGCGCGATCAGCTCGATCCTGGCGACGTTGCGCAGGCGCACCACGGCGTTGCCGACCTGCTTGACGACGATGTTGCCGAATTCGTCCGGCGTCGACAGACGGCCGAGCGTGCGGATCGCCACCTGGAACGCCAGCTGGTCCGGCACCGGCGGCTGGTTCAAGACGCCGGAGGCGACCTGGATGTTCTGCGCCGCGAGCGCGCTGGTGACGTCGCCGGCGGTCAGGTTGAGCGACTGCATGCGGTCCGGGTCGAGCCAGACCTGCATGGCGTAATCGCGGCTGCCGAACACGGTGATCGAGCCGACGCCGTCGACACGGGTCAGCGCGTCCTTGATCTGCAGATTGGCGTAATTGGAGATGTAGAGCGCGTCGCGCGAATTGTCCTTCGAGAACAGGCTCACCACCATCAGGATGTCGGGCGAGGCCTTGGCCACCGTGACGCCGATCTGCTGCACCTGCGTCGGC
>CAITJJ010000020.1 GCA_903892675.1 uncultured Hyphomicrobiales bacterium
CGGCGAGGAAGGAGTACGAAATTCCGCAAGTGCCGGCCTATGCCGAGGCGATGCGGCCGAAGGCGATCTGGTTTCTCGAATTGATCGACAAGGAATTGGCGACGCGCGAATTCATCGCCGGCGACAGATATTCGGTCGCCGACATCACCACTTTGTGCGCGGTCGATTTCATGAAGCCGGCGCGCCTCGTCATGCCGGACAATCTCGCAAACGTGAAACGCTGGCACGCCGCGGTGTCGACCCGGCCGAGTAGCAAGGCATAACCACTGCCGTCGTCCCCGCGAAAGCGGGGACCCATACGCCGCGGCCTCTCGATAGCGCAGGGCGTATGGGTCCCGGGCCTCCCTCGCAAATTGCTCGGTCGCGCGGGATGACAGCTCTTCTAATTGATCGGATCATGTAGGCAGACAAAACATGCATCTCACCATCATCGGCTGCGGCGATGCCTTCGGCTCCGGCGGGCGCTACAATACCTGTTTCATGCTGGAGACCGCAAAGGCGACCTTGCTGGTCGATTGCGGCGCCTCGTCGATGACCGCGCTGAACGCGCAAAGGATCGACACCAACCGTATCGACGCCGTCGTGCTGTCGCATCTGCACGGCGATCACTTTGGCGGCCTGCCGTTTCTCCTGCTGCATGCGCAGTTTCTGGCGAAGCGCGAAAAGCCGCTGACGATCGCAGGCCCGCCGGGCACGCGGGAGCGTGTCGATACGTTGCTGGAAGCCTGTTTTCCGAAATCGAAAACCGGCATCAAATGGCGCTTCGACTGGCAGGTCGTGGAAATCGCCGTCGGCGTCGAAACCGATATTCTCGGTCACAGCGTGCTCTCGGCCGAAGTCATTCATCAGTCCGGCGCACCATCGACCGGCTTGCGCATCGGCGATGGCGAAAATACCTTCGCCTATTCCGGCGACACCGAATGGACCGACGCGCTGATCGGCATTGCCCGGGACGCCGACCTGTTCATCTGCGAATGCTATGCCTTCGCCGGCTCGAAAATGACCGGCCATATGAGCTGGGAAATCCTTAAAGGCAGGCTCGGCGAATTGCGCGCGAAGCGGACCATGATCACGCACATGAACGACACCATGCTGGCGCGAACCGACGAGGCGAGGGCGGTCGGGGTACTGGTGGCGGAAGACGGGCTCACGATGGTGGTTTGACCGCCGCCGTCACCTGATTTCGCCTCTCTGGCGCGACTGGCGGCTTCGTTAAAGGGCCGGATAAGTATTTGTGATCTCATCGAAAAGCGCATCTGGCGTGATCCGCCCGCGCACGTCAATGCCCGAATAGCGGATTTTAATCCAAAATCACTTGGCGGCAAATCGGGATAGGATTATATACAAGTTATCCCGCTTCATCTACGAGGGGCGTTTGATCAGCGTCGTCAGATGCTGGGGCGGGGAGCGATGGCCGGTAGGGGCGTCGGAGATGCGGCGCAACGACCCTATCGGCGGTCCAAGCCGCTTGGCCCCGATGCGCCAGCCGCGCATCACTGGGGCGGAATGGCGCGTGGCCAAAGGGGCAGAAGCCTTTGGCCGCCGGGAGACTCGAAACCAGGGTCAAACGGCACCGAAGGCGAGGAAGCTTCCTCGCCCGCGCCAGGAAACCCCGCAGCGGTGGATAGGCTACCCCTCAAGCAAAAGGGCGCCTGAAAGTGTCAGTTCACCGGGGGCCTTGCGGAGCAAACCTATAAACACCGCGCGCGGAGCGCCGGGTGATCCGGCAACTGCGTGGTGACTTGCTTGTGTGAATCTAACTGACAATCACACGAGGCTGCGGGGGTTGTTGTGACCCCGGCGTTCCGCGCGCCCTCGCGGCGCATGTCGGGTTTACCCGATATGCGCGATCGAAAAAGTCGAGGGCGCAAGACGGAAGGCACTTTCAAGCGACGGCCTGCCCGGCGCCTCACAAATAATACGGGCGATGACGCACGTCTGCATTCCGTCGTCGTCCTCCGCGAGACCCAGCTCTTTCGAAGCAAGCGCTGGATCCCCGCCTGCGCGGCGATGACACCAGTCAAGCCGCCTTGGCGAATTCGGCCTGCACCGATTTTTCAAAGGCCAGCAGTTTCTGCACGCTTGGCCGCAGCTTCATCCGCTCGAAATGCGCCATGCAGTTTGTAAATTGCGACAGATCGAGATTGAACAAAGTGCCGCGCCGGAAACACCAGAAGAAATGCGCATCGGCGGCGGTGAAGTGATTGAAGAAATAGTCGCGGCCGGCCAGCATTTCGTCGGCAATGCCGTAAGTCTCGAACAGGTGCTCGGCCGCGTTCCGCTTCACGCTGTCCTCGCTGCCCGGCACGTCGCAGACCGCGAGCGGCGAATTGATGCGGCTGAGATAGGGGTGAATGCCGGAGGCGCACCACGCCAGCAGCGATACCGCCTGCAGCCGCTGCCAAGGGTCCTTCGGCAAAAGATTGGCATTTGGGTACGTCATGTCGATCCATTGCTGGATGGCGACATTCTCGCTCAGCGTCTTGCCGTCGATGACCAGCAGCGGCACCTTGTGCTTGGGATTGAGCTTGAGATAATCGGGCGACTTGTGCTCGCCCTTCCGCATATTGATGCTGTGCACCGTGAAGTCGGCGCCGGCTTCGGTCAGCGTGACATAGGGGACGAGCGAGCAGGCGATTGGCGCGTAATAGAGTTCAATGGTCATGGACTGTCTCCGCCGCGGCAGGCCGCGATTTTGCGTCAAACCGGAAGTTCGCGATTACTTGCGATCCAAAAGCGCCATCAGCGCCGACGTATCCCAGCGCTTGCCGCCCATGCTCTGCACCTGCGCGTAGAACTGATCGACCAGAGCGGTGACCGGCAGATTGGCGCCGTTCTTGCGCGCTTCGCCGAGACAGATGCTCAGGTCCTTGCGCATCCAGTCGACCGCGAAGCCGTGATCGAACTTGCCGGCGACCATGGTCTTGTAGCGGTTCTCCATCTGCCAGGATTGCGCCGCGCCCTTGGAGATGGTGGCGATCAGCTTCTCGATGTCGAGGCCGGCCTTTTGCGCGAAGTGCAGTCCTTCGGACAGGCCCTGCACCAGACCGGCGATGCAGATCTGGTTGACCATCTTGGCGAGTTGGCCGGAGCCGGGCGCGCCCATCAGATTGCAGGCGCGGGCGTAAGCGTCGATCACGGGCTTGGCCTTGTCGAACACGGCGGCGTCGCCGCCGCACATCACGGTCAAGACGCCGTTCTCGGCGCCGGCCTGTCCACCCGACACCGGACCGTCGATGAAGCCGAAGCCGCCTTTGGTCGCGGCGGCGTAGAGCTCGCGCGCGATCTCGGCCGAGGCGGTGGTGTGGTCGACGAAGATCGTGCCCTTGCCCATGCCGGAAAAGCCGCCGTCGGCGCCGAGCGTGACTTCGCGCAGGTCATTGTCGTTGCCGACGCAACACATGACGAAGTCCTGGCCGGTCGCGGCTTCCTTCGGCGTCTTGGCCGCCTTGCCGCCG
>CAITJJ010000021.1 GCA_903892675.1 uncultured Hyphomicrobiales bacterium
GCCGGCGGCGGTTTTCATGGGCGACACCGGCAGCCTTGCGCTGGGTGGCGCGCTTGGCGCCATTGCGGTCGCGGCGCATCACGAGATCGTGCTGGCGATCGTGGGCGGCCTCTTCGTGATGGAGGCGGCCAGCGTCATCATTCAGGTGTTCTTCTACAAGCGCACCGGTCGCCGCGTGTTCCGCATGGCGCCGATCCATCATCATTACGAACAGATGGGCTGGACCGAACCGCAGATCGTCATCCGCTTCTGGATCGTCGCGGTGGTTCTGGCGCTCGCCGGTCTGGCGAGCTTGAAGTTGCGATGAAGAATAACTGTCGTCCCCGCGAAGGCGGGGACCCATACGCCCTGCACCATCGATGGGCCGCGGAGTATGGGTCCCGGCCCTCGCTTCGCTCGGCCGGGACAACAAACTGAATGATCCCGATCACCACCTTCGCTGGTAAAAAAGTCGCGCTGTTCGGCCTCGGCGGCTCCGGCACGGTGTCGGCGCGCGCGCTGATGGAAGGCGGCGCCGAGGTCATCGCCTTCGATGACGCGCCGGCGAAAGTTGAGCAGGCAAACGCCGCCGGCATACCGACGCAAAATCTCAGTGAACTCGACTGGTCGCAGATCGCCGCGCTGGTGCTGGCGCCCGGCGTGCCGCTGACCCATCCGACGCCGCACTGGAGCGTGCAGCGCGCGCATCGCGAAGGCGTCGAGGTCATCGGCGATATCGAACTGTTCTGCCGCGAGCGCGCCGCGCGGGCGCCGGACTGTCCGCTGGTCGCCATCACCGGCACCAACGGCAAATCGACGACCACGGCGCTGATCGCGCATCTCATCGACAGCGCCGGCGGCGATGCGCAGATGGGCGGCAATATCGGCATCGCCGCGCTGGCGCTGGAGCCGTTCGCGCCGGGGCGATCCTACGTGCTGGAAGTGTCGTCCTATCAGATCGATCTGGCGCCGTCGCTGCGCGCCACGGTCGGCATCCTGCTGAACGTGTCGCCCGATCATCTCGACCGTCACGGCAGCATGGAGAATTACGCCGCGCTCAAGACCTTGCTGGTGGCGCAGATCGAGAAGAACGGCACCGCGGTGATCGGCGTCGACGACCCTTACACAAGCGACGCCGCCGATCGTCTCGAGCGCGCCGGCCGCAATGTCGTGCGCGTGTCGGTCGCCTCGCCGTTGCGCGACGGCTTCTACGCTGACGGCACCAGCATCGTTCGCGCAACCGCGGGCAAGACTTTTCCGGTGGCGCAGCTTGCCGGCATTGGCAGTTTGCGTGGCGCGCATAATGCGCAGAACGCCGCCTGCGCGGTGGCGGCCTGCATCGCCCTCGGGCTCGAATTGCCGGCGATCCAGAGCGGTCTTATCAGCTTCCCTGGTCTGGCGCATCGCATGCAGACCATCGCCACCAAGCCGGTCGCCGGCGGCCGCGTGCTTTATGTCAACGATTCGAAAGCGACCAATGCCGACAGCGCGGCCAAGGCGTTGTCCAGTTTCCACGATATTTTCTGGATCGCCGGCGGCAAGCCGAAGAGCGGCGGCATCGAGAGCCTGGCCGAATACTGGCCGCGCATCCGCAAAGCCTATCTGATCGGCGAAGCGGCCGACGCGTTCGCCGCGACACTCGAGGGCAAGGTTCCGACCGAGATCGTCGGCCTGTTGTCGCGCGCCGTCGATGCGGCGACGCGCGACGCCGAGGCGTCAGGTGTGAGGGAACCGGTCGTGCTGTTGTCGCCGGCCTGCGCGTCGTTCGACCAGTACCCGAATTTTGAAGTGCGCGGCAAAGCGTTCCACGATCTGGTTCTGGCATTGCCGGGCGTCAAACCGGCCTAGCGCCGATCCGGCAGGGCGTTAATCCTTCGTAAACCGCGACCGGTCAGCTTGGGGCCTCGGGGACCCGAGAGCAGATGATTTCGCGCGCACAACGCACGCCGTTCGGCGAATGGTGGTGGACGGTCGACCGGCTGACTTTGGCGGCCGTCGGTGCGCTGATGCTTGCCGGCGTGGTGCTGTCGCTGGCCGCCTCGCCGCCGGTCGCCGGCAGGCTCGGGCTCGACCCGTTCTATTTCGTCAACCGCCACATCATCTTTCTGTTTCCGACCGTCGCCATCATGCTGGCGGTGTCGTTCCTGACGCCGCAGCAGATCCGCCGGCTGTCGCTGATCGTGTTCATCTTGGCGCTTGCCATGGTGGCGGTGACGCCGATGTTCGGACAAGAAATCAAGGGCGCCCGGCGCTGGCTGGTACTGTTCGGCGTCAACGTCCAGCCGTCGGAATTCCTCAAGCCCGCTTTCGTCATTCTGGTCGCCTGGCTGTTCGGTGAATCGGCCAAGCGTCCGGAAATGCCGGCCAATGCTTTGGCTTTGGCGCTGCTGCTGACGGTGGTGGCGCTTCTCGTGGTGCAGCCGGATTTCGGCCAGACAATGCTGATCGTTCTGGTGTGGAGCGCGCTGTTCTTCATGGCCGGCATGCGGCTGATCTGGATGTTCGGGCTCGCCGGCATTGCCGGCATCGGCCTGCTGATCGCCTATTCGACGGTGCCGCATGTCGCCAGCCGCATTCAGCGCTTCCTCAACCCGGCCTCCGGCGACAGCTTCAATATCGACATCGCCACCGAGAGCTTCATGCGCGGCGGCTGGTTCGGCCGCGGGCCAGGCGAGGGCACGGTCAAGCGGCTGCTGCCGGAGAGCCATACCGACTTCGTCTTCTCGGTCGCCGCCGAGGAATTCGGCGTCGCTTTGTGCCTGGCGCTGGTCGCGCTGTTTGCCTTCATCGTCATCCGCGCGCTGTTGCGCGCCATGCAAAACGACGATCCGTTCGCGCGCTTCGCCGCCGCGGGCTTAACGATATTGTTTGCCACGCAGTCGGCGATCAACATGGCGGTCAATCTGCATCTGATGCCGGCCAAGGGCATGACGCTGCCGTTCATTTCCTATGGCGGTTCGTCGATGCTGTCTTTGGCTTACGGCATGGGCATGCTGCTGGCGCTGACCCGCGAACGCCCGCGCGGCGCGGTCTTGACCGCGCCGGGGCTGCCGGCCGGGAGCGCGGCTTGATGGCTGGCGCAACGCAGCCGCTCATCCTCCTCTGCGCCGGCGGCACGGGCGGCCATTTGTTTCCGGCCGAGTCGCTGGCCGTCGTACTCGCCAGACGCGGCGTCACCGTCGATCTCGCCACGGATGTGCGCGCCGTGCATTTCCAGTTTCCCGCCCGCGAGGTCCATCTCATTCCGAGCGCCACCGTGCGTGGCCGCGATCCTCTATCGCTGGCGCGCACCGCGATGATGCTGGCGCGCGGCACGCTCAAGGCGTGGTCGGTGATCGGCCGCATTCGCCCCGCCGTCGTCGTCGGTTTCGGCGGTTATCCGACCGTGCCGCCACTCTGGGCGGCATCCTTGCGCGGCGTGCCGACCATCCTGCACGAGCAGAATGGCGTCATGGGCCGCGCCAACCGACTGCTGGCCTCGCGCGTCACCGCCATCGCCACCGGCTTCCGCGTGCTCAGCAATGTCGATGCGCGCGTCCAATCGAAAATCAATTTCACCGGCAACCCGGTGCGGCCTCTGGTGCTGCAAGCCGAGCATATCCCATATGCGGCGCCGGAACCTGAAGGCACCATCCGTTTGCTGGTGTTCGGCGGCAGCCAGGGCGCGCGGGTGATGTCGGACATCGTGCCGGCCGCGGTGACGCTGTTGAGCGCTGACATCCGGGCGCGATTGCATATCGTCCAGCAGGCGCGCGCGGAGGACATCGCCGCGGTGTCGGCGCGCTACAGCGAACTCGGTGTCGCCGCCAGTTGCGCGGCGTTCTTTTCCGATCTGCCGGTGCGCATGGCGGCGGCGCATCTGGTGGTGTCGCGCTCCGGCGCGTCGACGGTAGCCGAACTCTCGGCGATCGGCCGGCCATCCATTTTGGTGCCGCTGCCGAACGCGCTGGATCAGGATCAGTTCGCCAATGCCGGCGTTTTGCAGGATGCTGGCGGCGCGGTCCGCATCGTGCAGCGCGACTTCACGCCGAAGCGGCTGGCCGCCGAGATCGCGCGGCTCGCCGCCGACCCGAAAGCGCTGGCGCGCATGGCCGCGGCGGCGAAATCGGCAGGTACTTTGGACGCCGCCGAACGGCTCGCCGATCTGGTCGAACAAGCCGCCCATGGCGTCGCGTCCTGACCCCGCCTCCGGTTCCCGCTGATCCGCTTGATCCATTGAACGAAATTCGCTTTCGCGCGTTCACGCGAACTGGCAGACTTGCCGTGGGGAAAAGCATAAGTCCATGGAACAGCCTGGCCAACTGGCGGAATCTTTAACCGAGGACGGGCGCTACCGGCTTCTGATCGAGGCTGTTACCGACTATGCCATTTATATGCTCGACCCCGACGGCACCGTGGTGAGCTGGAATCCCGGTGCGCAAAGATTCAAGGGCTATTCCGCCGACGAAATCATCGGCCAGCACTTCTCCCGTTTTTACACCGAGGAAGATCGCGCTGCCGGCGTACCCAAACGCGCGCTTGAAACCGCGCTTCGGGAAGGCAAGTTCGAAAGCGAAGGCTGGCGCGTGCGCAAGGACGGCACCCGCTTCTGGGCCTATGTCGTTATCGATCCGATCCGTGCCCCGTCCGGCGAGCTTGTCGGCTTCGCCAAAATTACCCGCGATCTGACCGAGCGCAAAGCCGCCGAGGAGAAGCTGCGGCAAAGCCAGGAACAGTTCCAGCTCCTGGTGCAGGGTGTCACCGACTACGCGATCTACCTGCTCGATCCGGGCGGCAACGTCAGCAACTGGAACCTCGGCGCGCAGCGCATCAAAGGCTATTTGCCGGAAGAAATCGTTGGCCAGCACTTCTCCCGCTTTTACACCGACGAAGACCGCGCCGCCGGTTTGCCGCAACTGGCGCTCGATACCGTCCGGCGCGAGGGCCGCTTCGAGCGCGAAGGCTGGCGCGTGCGCAAGGACGGCACCAGGTTCTGGGCCCATGTCATCATCGATGCGATCCGCCGCGACGATGGCTCGCTCATCGGTTTTGCCAAGATCACCCGCGACATCACCGAGCGCCGCGAAGCGCAGGAACAGTTGGAGCGGACCCGCGAGGCGTTTGTTCAATCGCAGAAAATGGATGCCATCGGCCAGCTTACCGGCGGGGTCGCGCACGACTTCAACAATCTGCTGATGGCGGTTTTGGGCAGTCTTGAATTGATGCGCAAGCGCCTGCCGGACGATCCCAAGCTGTTGTCGCTTCTGGAAAACGCCACCAAGGGCGCGGAGCGCGGCGCCGCGCTGACAAAGCGCATGCTCGCCTTCGCCCGCCGTCAGGAACTGAAACAGGAAGCGATCGATATTCCGGATCTCGTCCGTGGCATGACCGAGTTGCTGCAAGGCTCGCTCGGCTCGGCGGTTTCGCTTGAACTGCGTTTTCCGCTGGCACTGCCGCCGGTGCTTGGCGACGCCAACCAGCTCGAACTGGCTTTGCTCAATCTCGCTGTCAATGCGCGCGACGCCATGCCTGGCGGCGGCGAGATCGTCATTTCGGCGCGCGAGCAGGCGGTACTCGCTGGCGAGTACGCATTGAAGCCAGGCCGCTATGTGCATTTGCGCATCGCCGACACCGGCATGGGCATGGACGACACGACATTGCGCCGCGCTACCGAGCCGTTCTTTACCACCAAGGGGCCGGGCAAAGGCACCGGTCTCGGTCTGTCGATGGTCCACGGCCTGGCCGAACAGTTCGGCGGCCGCTTCAGCCTGCAAAGCCGGAAAGACGAGGGTACGGTCGCCGAACTCTGGCTACCGGTGGCTGAAGGGCGCGCCCAGCCAGTGCCGCCGCGGCGCCGCGACGATGAAGTTGAAAGTTCGTTGCCGCTGGTGATTCTGGCGGTCGACGACGACCCGCTTGTCTTGACCAACACCGCGGCGATGCTGGAAGACCTTGGCCACGCCTGCTATGCCGCCTCGTCCGCGCAAGAGGCGCTTGAAATACTCAAGAGCGATGACAGGATCGATCTGGTGATCACCGATCAAGCCATGCCGCGAATGACCGGGCTTCAGCTGGCGAGTGCCATCCGGGGGGAGCGGCCGGATATGCCCATTGTTCTGGCCACCGGCTATGCCGAAATCGACGAGGCCGCCGACATCAAGCTTCCCCGGCTCGCCAAGCCGTTCACCTTGGCCGACCTGGCCGCGCAAATCGGCCGATTGGCACTGCAATCGCGTGCCGGTGGCCAGATTATCAAATTCCGTGGCAACGGCGGCGAATAGGTTTTATCGTCCGAATTGGCTTGTCATGAGGCGGGCAGGGAATTAGCCATCTGCCTGGGCCGGGCTTGTCACGCCCGATTGGCTTTGCCATCCAAGTGACGCCCATCGAGTCTGAAGGACGTCAGCACCATGAAACTGCCACGCGACATCGGCCCGGTCCATTTCGTCGGCATTGGCGGCATTGGCATGAGCGGCATCGCCGAGGTGCTCGGGAATCTCGGCTACACGGTCACCGGTTCCGACGTCGCCGACAGCGGCAACGTCAAGCGCCTGCGCGATCTCGGCATCAAGGTCACCGTCGGCCACAAGGCCGAGAATGTCGACGGCGCCGACGTGGTTGTGGTGTCGTCCGCGATCAAGCCGGACAATCCGGAACTGATCGCCGCGCGCGCCAAGCGCCTGCCGGTGGTGCGGCGCGCCGAAATGCTGGCCGAGCTGATGCGGCTGAAATCCTGCGTTGCCATTGCCGGCACGCACGGCAAGACCACGACGACCTCGATGGTCGCGACCCTGCTCGATTCCGGCGGCTTCGATCCGACCGTGATCAACGGCGGCATCATCAATGCCTATGGCACCAATGCGCGGCTGGGGGCCGGCGACTGGATGGTGGTGGAGGCGGATGAATCCGACGGAACATTCTTGAAGCTGCCGGCCGACGTCGCCATCGTCACCAATGTCGATGCCGAGCATCTAGATCACTTCAAGACCTTCGCCGCCGTGCAGGAAGCCTTCATTCATTTCGTCGAGAACGTGCCGTTCTATGGCTTCGCGGTGATGTGCACCGATCATCCGATCGTGCAGCGCCTGGTCGGCCGCATCGCCGACCGCCGCATCATGACCTATGGCGAGAATCCGCAGGCCGATGTGCGGCTGGTCGATCTGAAAAACGACGACGGCACGCAGCGCTTCGCCGTACTGTTCCGCGACAGCGCCGGCAAGGAGATCCACGCCATCCGCGATCTCAGTTTGCCGATGCCCGGCCGTCATAACGCGCTCAATGCCACCTCGGCGATCGCGGTGGCGCATACGCTCGGCATTCCGGACGACAAGATCCGCGCGGCGCTCGGCAAATTCGGCGGCGTCAAGCGCCGCTTCACCAAGGTCGGCGAATGGAACGGCGCCACCATCATCGACGACTATGGCCATCATCCGGTCGAGATCGCCGCGGTGCTCAAGGCCGCGCGCGAATCGACCAAGGGACAGGTCATCGCGGTAGTGCAGCCGCATCGTTATACGCGATTGAAGTCGTTGTTCGAGGCGTTCTCGACCTGCTTCAACGACGCCGACGCGGTGATCGTCGCCAATGTCTATACCGCCGGCGAGGCGCCGATCGACGGCGCCGACCGTGATCATCTGGTTCAGGCGATGCGCGCGCGCGGTCATCGTCAGGTGATGGCGCTCGAAGGTCCCGAGAAACTCGCCGGCCTCGTCAAGGGATTGGCGAAGCCCGGCGACTATGTCGTGCTGTTAGGGGCCGGCAACATCACGCAATGGGCCTATGCCCTGCCGGGCGAATTGAAGGCGCTCGACGGAAAATAATGTCGACTTTCCCTGACATCGTCCCCGATCTTAAATCCGCCATGCCGGAGTTGCGCGGGCGCTTGACGGCGAACCAGCCGCTCGGACCGTTCACCTGGTTTCGCGTCGGCGGTCCGGCGCAGGTTTATTTCGCGCCGGAAGACGAAAGCGATCTGGCTTATTTCCTGCGTCATCTGCCCGCCGGCATTCCGCTCACCGTGATCGGCGTCGGCTCCAATTTGATCGTGCGCGACGGCGGCGTTGCAGGCGTCGTCATCCGGCTTGGCCGCGGCTTCAACGATATTGCCTGCGACGGCGACACCGTGCGCGCCGGCACAGCCGCGCTCGACAAGCGCGTCGCCGAAGCGGCGGCGGCGGCCGGCATTGGCGGGCTGGAATTCTATTTTGGCATTCCCGGCACCATCGGCGGCGCGCTGCGCATGAATGCCGGCGCCAATAGCGGCGAGACAAAGGACTTTCTCGTATCGGCGACCGGCGTCACGCGCGCCGGCGATATTGTCACGCTTGATAATGCGGGGATGAAATTCGCCTATCGCAAAAGCGGCGCCGATCCGTCGATCGTCTTCACCTCGGCACTGTATCGCGGCAAGCTCACCGACGTCGAGACGATCCGCGCCCGCATGGCCGAGGTGCAAACCCATCGCGAGACCGCGCAGCCGATCCGCGAGAAGACCGGCGGTTCGACCTTCAAGAATCCGCCCGGCCACAGCGCCTGGAAGCTGATCGACGCGGCGGGTTTGCGCGGCTACAAGGTCGGCGACGCGCAGGTGTCGGAAATGCATTGCAACTTCCTGATCAATACCGGCAATGCCAGCGCCGCCGATATCGAGGCGCTCGGCGAAGCGATCCGCGAACGGGTCAAGGCGCATGCCGGCATCGAACTGGAATGGGAAATCAAGCGGATTGGAATCGCCAATGTCTGACTCTGGCGCCATCCTGATCGTCGGCGGCGGTCTTGGCGGATTGACCGCGGCTCTGGCGCTCGGCCGGCAGGGCCGGCGGGTGCGCGTGCTGGAGGCGACACCGGAGTTAGGCGCCATCGGCTACGGCATTCAGCTCGGCCCCAACGTGTTTCCGATGTTCAAGCGGCTCGGGCTGGTCGAGGCGCTACTGGCGCAGTCCATTCTGCCGCGCGCCTGCGTGATGTTCGACGCGCTCACCGGCGCCGAAGTCACGCACATTCCCAACGAGCCGCAATTGCGCGCCCGCTTCGGCGCGCCTTATGTCGTCATCCATCGCGTCGACCTGCACAAAATTCTGCTCGACGCCTGCCGCGCCACCGGCACGATCACGCTGGAGCCGTCGACCTCGGTCGTCGACTACACGCAACGCGACGACGGCGTCACTTTGACCACCGAGGACGGCCGTGCGATTTCCGGCGTCGCCTTGATTGGCGCCGACGGTCTGCGCTCGCTGGTGCGCGCCCGCATCGCCAATGACGGCGAGCCGAAGCCGATTGGCTATGTCGCGCATCGCACCATCGTGCCGATCGGCGAGGTGCCGCATGGCGTGCAGCGCGACGTCTCGGCGCTCTGGGTCGGCCCCGGCTTCCACATGGTGCATTATCCGCTGCGCGACAACACATTGTTCAACATCGTCGCGGTATTCCGCACCGATACGCATGGCGACAAAGGCGACAGCGCTTTCAACGCGGCGGAAGTCGAACGCACTTATGCCACCGCGCATCCGGTGATGAAGTCGCTTCTCGAGAAAATGGACCTGAAGCGCCGCTGGATGATCGCCGACCGCGATCCGGTGCGGCACTGGAGCCATGGCCGTGTCACCATGCTGGGCGATGCCGCGCATCCGGCATTGCAGACATTTGCTCAGGGAGCATGTATGGCGATCGAGGACGGTGTCACGCTCGCGACAATGGTCGACCTCGCCAAGGGCGATTTCGCCGCGGCGTTCAAACGCTACGAGCAGGCGCGCGTGGTGCGCACCGGCCGCGTCGTGCTGGAAGGCCGCAGGTTGTGGGAAGGCTATCACGCCGAAGGCATCGACCGCGATGTCTGGCTCCAGGCCTTCTCCGAGCGCAGCGAAGCCGACGTGCTGGCCTGCCTGTCCTGGCTTTACGACGGGATTAAATTGCCGGACCTCGATAACGGAAGTGATAAGGTGCGCCCATGAAACACGTCGCGGTTCTGATGGGTGGCTGGTCGGCCGAGCGCGAAGTCTCGCTGAACTCCGGCAAGGCCTGCGCCGACGCTGCCGAACGGGCTGGCTACCGCGTCACGCGCGTCGACGTTACCCGCGACATTGCCCGCGTTTTGTCCGATCTCAAGCCGGACGTCGTACTCAATGTGCTGCATGGCCCGCCCGGCGAGGACGGCGCCCTTCAGGGACTCCTAGAAGTCATCGGCATTCCTTACAGCCATTCCGGCGTCATGGCGTCCGCCGTGGCGATGCAGAAGGATATCGCCAAGACCGTGCTGAAGGCCGCCGGCGTGCCGGTGCCGGGCGGCATGGTGGCGAACCGCCTCGACGTCGCGAAGGCGCATCTGTTGCCGCCGCCTTATGTCATCAAGCCTTTGTCGGAAGGCTCCAGCGTCGGCGTCTTCATCGTCCGCGAGGATCACGCGCATCCGCCGCAGGAATTGTCGCGGCCCGACTGGAAATACGGCGAGCAGGTTCTGGTCGAGCCGTTCATTCCCGGCAAGGAACTGACCTGCGCGGTGATCGCCGGCAAAGCCACCGGCGTGATCGAGATCGTCGCGCACACACAGTTCTACGACTACGAAGCCAAATACGCGCCCGGCGGCTCGACGCACATACTGCCGGCGCCGGTCCCGGCCGAGGTTTACGGCGCCTGCCAGACTCTGGCGGTGAAGGCGCACAATGCGCTCGGCTGCCGCGGCGTCACCCGCGCCGATTTCCGTTACGACGACAGCAAGTCCGGCATTGAGGGGCTCGCCTGTCTCGAGGTCAACACCCAGCCCGGCATGACCGCGACTTCGCTGGTGCCCGAACTCGCCGCGCATGGCGGCATGACCTTCGAACAGCTCGCCGCCTGGATGATCGAGGACGCCTCGCTGGGAAGGTAATTCCTGCTGTAAGCTATCCGTTGACAGATGTAAGCTAAAAGCTTACAGTGCGCTGTGATCGTGACGTTCCGCAGCAAAGCGCTGGCCGATCTGTGGTCGAAAGGCCGCAGCGCCAGGATCGACGCCAAACTGCATAAGCGCATCTTAGTCCGCCTCGATCGGCTGAACGTCGTGAGCGCGCCGGAGCAAATGAACCTTCCGGGGTTTGATTTTCACGCCCTCAAGGGCTTCACCCCGATCCGCTATACGGTTCATGTCAACGGGCCGTGGTGCGTTACTTTTGAATTCGATTCCGGAGACGCTTTCCGGGTCGATTTTGAGCAATACCATTGAGGAGCGAGGACACCGTGACTGACATTGTAGCCAAGCGCGACCCGAACCGTTGCCCCGCGCATCCCGGCGAACTGTTGCGCGAGGTCATCCCGGCGACCGGCAAGAGCAAAGCCGAGATTGCCGCGCTGCTCGGCATTTCCCGTCAACACCTTTACGACATCGTCAATGAGCGCAAACCGGTATCTGCCGGCGTCGGCGTCCGCCTCGGCAAGCTGTTCGGCGATGGCGCCGCCGTCTGGGTGCGCATGCAGGGTGCCTATGACACCTGGCACGCCGAACGGGAGCTTGGCGATGAAATCAGAAAGATACCGAGGCTGAAGGCGTCCGCGGCTTAAAGCTCTGTGCGTTTACCGGATGGTGTGAACGAAACGGGGCCACCCGGGAACCGTGCCCTCCTGGCCACATCCCCCTTAAGTTACCGAACTATCAGCCCAATCCATAAAACTTTACCAATCGTTTACCAAATAGCCCGAAGACTAGGCGCTGGCGGCGTTTGGGGCGCATCGCGTTAGGAAACCGTGCGCGCCGGTGCTTACGATTTCGTCGCCGGCTTTTGGACGACCTTGTCTGTCCGACGGTCCTATTCACCATGGTCCCGGGCGTCACCGTGCCCGTGCCAGAGCTTGCTGCCCATTCTGGGCCAACGTTTGAAGAACCGGTTGCGATGGATCGCCGCGGATACCTCGCTCAATCGTCAGGTCAGTCGGTCCGGCCCGCATCGGCCGGAGTGCGCCCGCATCGGCTCGCCCATTACGGCTGGACGCGCAACGTGCGCCGCTGGTTTTCAGCGCTGATCGAACTCGAAATTCCGCGCGGCCTTGGCTCGTCCTCGGTGGCGCTGCTGCTGCTCTCAAGCGTCTGCTACGGCGTCGTCAAAGGCGGCCACGGCCCCGACATTGCCGCCAACCTGCAGAACTTGTGCGATGACGCCGCCAACGCCGCCGGTTTCGGCATTGCCGAGGTGGCGCTCACCGGCGAGCAGGAATTGGGCCGCGACGACATTCTCAAAACCGCCGGCATCACCGAACACACCTCGCTGCTGTTTCTCGACGCCGCGCAGACCCGCGCGCGGCTTCTGACCAATCCGTGGATCGCCGACGCCACCGTGCTCAAGCTTTATCCCGGCCGGCTGCGCATCGAGATCACGGAGCGCAAGGCCTTCGCGCTCTGGCAAAAGGACGCGCGCGTCGCTCTGATCGCCGCCGACGGCACCGTTCTCGCGCAGACAATCGCCGACCGTTTCGCCGAGCTTCCGCAAGTGGTCGGCCGCGGCGCCGAACGGCAGTCGGCCGATTTCCTGGCGCTGCTGTCCCGCTATCCGCTGATCGCGCGGCAGGTCGATGCCGCGGTACTGGTCGCCGAGCGACGCTGGAACCTGCATTTGCAGAACGGCGTCGACGTGCTGCTGCCGGAGAACGAGCCGGAGCGGGCGCTGCGGACCTTGGCCAAACTCGACCGCGACAAGAAGCTTCTGTCGCGCGACATCGTCGTCGTCGATCTGCGGCTGGCCGACCGCGTCAGCGTCCGCCAGTCGGACGCGGCTTATGCTGCGCGCGAGGACGCGCTCCGGGCTGCCGCCAAAACGCCGAAGAAGAAAGGCGGCGACGCATGAGCGTGCTGCGCTTCGGCCTGACCCCCAAGATGAAGCCGGTGTCGCCGCGCCGCGCCGCTGTCGTCGCCGCGCTCGATATCGGCACCAGCAAGGTCGTCTGCATGATCGCGCGGCTCGAGCCGCAGGCGCCGCAGGATGTGCTGCGCCGCCGCAGCCATGGCGTGCGCATCATGGGTTTTGCCCATACAGCGGCCAGCGGCATGAAGGCCGGTTCGGTGGTCGATCTGGTTGAGGCGGAGGAGGTGGTCCGTCACGCCATCGATACCGCCGAGAGCATGGCCGGTGTGCAGCTTGAATCCGCCGTGGTGTCGCTGTCCGGCGGCCGCCTCGACAGCGAGCGCTTCATCGCCGATATCGAACTGAACGGCGGCGCCGTCGCCGACGGCGACATTGCCCGCGTTCTCGCCGCCGCCTCCCGCCATTCCGTGCGCGACGGCCGCGCCGTGCTGCATTCGCTGCCGATCGGCTATTCGCTCGACGCCGCTTCCGGCATCCGCGAGCCGCGCGGCATGGTCGGTCACCGTTTTGGCGTCGACATGCACATGGTCACCGCCGACGTGCCGACGGTGCGGAACCTGATGCTGACCGTCGAACGCAGCCATCTTGAAGTCGAGGCCATGGTCGCCTCGCCTTATGTCGCAGGTTTAGCCTGTTTGGCCGACGATGAAGCCGATCTGGGCGCGGCCTGTATCGATCTCGGCTCCGGCACGACCTCGTTTGCCGTCTTTTCC
>CAITJJ010000022.1 GCA_903892675.1 uncultured Hyphomicrobiales bacterium
TGCTCGACACCTGCTTCAATGTGCAGCTGGTGCGCGCCGCCGATATCCTGATCGCCGATCTCGACACGCTGCTGGCCGCGCTCAAGCGCCGCGCGCTCGAACACAAGCTCACGCCGACCGTCGGCCGCTCGCACGGCATCCATGCCGAGCCGACCACCTTCGGCCTCAAGCTCGCTCAGGCCTACGCCGAATTCGCCCGCGGCCGTGAGCGCCTGGTCGCCGCGCGCGCCGAGATCGCCACCTGCGCCATCTCCGGCGCAGTCGGCACCTTCGCGCAGGTCGATCCGCGCGTCGAAGCGCATGTTGCCAAGGCGATGGGCCTGCGCGTTGAGCCGATCTCGACGCAGGTCATCCCGCGCGACCGCCACGCGATGTATTTTGCGACTTTGGGCGTCGTCGCCTCGTCGATCGAGCGCCTCGCCATCGAGATCCGCCATCTACAGCGCACCGAAGTGCTGGAAGCGGAAGAGTTCTTCTCGGCCGGTCAAAAGGGCTCGTCGGCGATGCCGCACAAGCGCAATCCGGTGCTGTCGGAAAACATCACCGGGCTGGCCCGCATGGTGCGCAGCTACGCGCTGCCAGCGATGGAAAACGTCGCGCTCTGGCACGAGCGCGATATTTCGCATTCGTCGGTCGAGCGCATGATCGGCCCCGACGCCACCGTGACGCTCGACTTCGCGCTGGCGCGCCTTACCGGGCTGATGGACAAACTACTGGTCTATCCCACCACCATGCAGAAAAATATCGACAGGCTCGGCGGCTTAATCCACTCGCAGCGCATTTTGATCGCGCTGACCAAGGCCGGCGTCGCCCGCGAGGACGCGTATCGGCTGGTGCAACGCAATGCGATGAAGGTCTGGGGCGGCGAGAGCAACGATTTCCTCGGCCTGCTCAAGGCCGACCCGGACGTGAAAAAGGCGCTCAGCGACAAGGAATTGGAAGAGAATTTCGACCTCGACCATCACTTCAAGCAGGTCGATACGATCTTCAAGAGAGTCTTCGGAAACTCTTAAAGCATGCGCGACGCCACCAACGATTATGACTTCCTGGTGCTGCCCGGCCTCGGCAATTCCGGCGTCGATCACTGGCAGTCCTACTGGTGTCTCGCCTTTCGCAACGCCACGCGCGTCTTGCAGGACGACTGGGACGCGCCGGTGATGTCCGACTGGCTGGCGCGGCTAGACGCGGCGATCGACGGCGGCACGCGTCCCGCCGTTCTCATTTGTCACAGCCTCTCCTGCTCACTGGCCGCGCATTGGGCGACACGCAACAAACCCGGCCGGGTCGCCGGCGCGTTCCTCGTCGCGCCCTCCGATGTCGAAGACAGGACACATCTGCCCGAGAATCTGTACGGTTTCGAGCCGATGCCGCTGGCGCGCTTTCCGGTACCGTCGCTTGTCGTGGCGAGCCACAACGACCCCTATGTCAGCGTCGCCCGTGCCGAGCGGTTCGCGCAAGGCTGGCGCGCGGACTTCTGCAATGTCGGCGAACAGGGCCACATCAACTCGGCCTCGAAGCTGCAAAACTGGCCGCAGGGCCTGCTGCTGCTCGGCCAGTTGCTGGCGCGCCTATGACCGAGTCCCGTCCGGCGACCGTTCTGATTTTCGATTCCGGCGTCGGCGGCCTCACCGTCTTCCGGGAAATCGTGCGCGCCCGGCCCGATGCGCGTTACATCTATGTCGCCGACGATGCCGGTTTTCCCTATGGCAACCAGCCGGAAGCGGCGCTGATCGCGCGCATTGTCGACGTGGTCGGCAAGGCGATTGCCTTGCACAAGCCCGACCTCGTCGTCATCGCCTGCAACACCGCCTCGACTTTGGCGCTGGCGCAATTGCGCGCCGCTTACCCGGTGCCCTTCGTCGGCACCGTGCCGGCGATAAAGCCGGCCTGCGCGCAGTCGAAGTCGAAACGCATCGCCGTGCTCGGCACGCAATCGACCGTCAGCCGCGAGTATACCCGCGCGCTGATCCGCGAATTCGCCGGCGACTGCAATGTCGTCCTGGTCGGCTCGCCTAAACTTGCCGGCTATGCCGAATTGGAACTTGCCGGCACGCCGGCACCCGATGCCGATATCAAATCGGAAATTGCGCCGTGCTTTGGCGAGGGCCCGCCCGAACATTACACCGACACCATCGTGCTCGCCTGCACGCATTATCCGTTGTTGATTGAACGTTTCCGCGCTCTCGCCGCCTGGCCGGTCGACTGGCTCGACCCGGCGCCGGCAATTGCGCGGCGCGTCGCCGAGTTGATGCGCGAGCGGCCGCCCGGACCTGTTGGCGAGCGGCCGCGCATTTTCTTCACCTCGGGCCGCGCGCCGGCTCCGGCATTGGCCGGAGCGTTGGCGCAGTACGGTTTCTAGCCGGCGACCGCCTTCACTTCGACGAAGCCGCGCCAAATCATGTCGCCAGCGACATAGAGGATGATCGCCAGACCGACATAGGCGATCCAGCGATGCTTGTTCAAAAGCCCGGCGATGTAATTCGCCGCCACGCCCATCAGCACGATCGACAGGCCGAGCCCGAAATAAAGCGCGACCGGATGATCGCGCGCGGCGCCGGCCACGGCCAGCACGTTGTCGAGCGACATCGAAATATCCGCCATCACGATCTGCCAGGCGGCCTGCGCGAAGGTCTTGCGCGGGGCGTTATCGTTGGCCTCGGCGTGGCCTTGCTTGTGCACGCCGCTGCGCAGTTCGCGCCACATCTTCCAGCTCACCCACAGCAACAGGATGCCGCCGGCCAGCAGCAGACCGACGATTTCGAGAAGCTCGATGGCGACGCTGGCGAAGGCAATACGCAGCGCGGTGGCGGCGAGCACACCGGCCAGCACCGCCTTGGCGCGCTGCTCGCGCGGCAATCCGGCGGCGGCCAGACCGATGACCACGGCATTGTCGCCAGCCAGCACCAGGTCGATCATGATGACCTGGGCAAAGGCGGCGAGCGCTTCGGGCGATAGGGAAAGGTATTGCATCATGGCGGCACAGAGCCCCTCTTATGAGGTCAATCCGACATCACAGCCACATGGCTGTCAGAGGGGCCCGGCCTGACAAATCGGTAGATGGGGCAAAAATGGCCGTTCGGCAAGCTCAAAACCGGCAAAAAAACCGGCAAAACAGCGCCGATTTGTATTCTAATACCTCCGCTATGCCAGTTTGACACTGGCGGCATTGCCCCCTAAAACCCGGCCACCTGACGGGGCATTTCGAACCCGTTCAGGCGTTTCGCACCCGTGGGAGGCCCTTACGCTTTAAGGGCTCACCTGTCGGTTCCGGGGTCACCCCCGGAACAGAGGAGGGCGCGGTTCCTCACAAAATCGATGCACAAAACGAGGACGCGATGACCAAGCGTATGGAATCCAAGTACAAACTCGACCGCCGGATGGGCCAGAACATCTGGGGCCGTCCGAAGTCGCCGGTGAA
>CAITJJ010000023.1 GCA_903892675.1 uncultured Hyphomicrobiales bacterium
CAGACCTGGAGCTCGGCTACACGCTCGCCGACGGCGTCGAGTACGTGCGCGCCGGCGTGGCGGCGGGCCTCGGCATCGACGCGTTTGCCCCGCGGCTGTCGTTCTTCTGGGCGATCGGCATGAACTACTTCATGGAAATCGCCAAGATGCGCGCCGCGCGCATGATCTGGGCGAAACTGATCAAGCCATTCAATCCGGCCGACGCGCGCTCGCTATCGCTGCGCACGCATTGCCAGACCTCGGGCTGGTCGCTGGCAGCCCAAGACGTGTTCAACAACGTCTCGCGCACCATGATAGAAGCGATGGCTGCCACCCAGGGCCAGACGCAGTCGCTGCACACCAATGCGCTCGACGAGGCCTTGGCGCTGCCGACCGATTTTTCCGCCCGCGTCGCCCGCAATACTCAAATTGTTTTGCAACAGGAGGCGAACGCCACCCGCATTGTCGATCCGTGGGGTGGTTCCTATTACGTCGAGAAGCTGACCTACGATCTCGCGGCGAAAGCATGGGCGCATATCGAGGAAGTCGAGGCGCTCGGCGGCATGGCCAAAGCCATCGAGGCCGGCATTCCGAAACTGCGCATCGAGGAAGCTTCCGCCAAGACGCAGGCGCGCATCGACGCTGGCGTGCAATCGGTGATCGGCGTCAACAAGTATCCGCCGACCGAAGAAGACCCGATCGACGTCTTGAAGATCGACAACACCGCTGTTCGCCAGATGCAGCTCGACAAATTGAAGCGCCTGCGCGCCGAGCGCGATCCGGTCGCCTTGCAGGAAGCACTCGACGCCTTGACCCGCGCAGCCAGCGGCAACGGCAATCTGCTCGAACTCGCGGTCGACGCCGCCCGCACCAAGGCGACCGTCGGCGAAATTTCGATGGCGCTGGAAAAGGTCTATGGCCGCCACGTCGCCTCGATCAAATCGATTACCGGCGTCTACAAGCGGGAGGTCGGCGTGAACAAAGCTGTCGAACGGGTGCGTGTCGCGGTGGAAAAATTCGAGGCCGCCGAAGGCCGCCGCCCGCGTCTCTTGGTCGCCAAGATCGGCCAGGACGGGCACGACCGCGGCCAGAAAGTGATCGCTTCGGCCTTCGCCGATCTCGGTTTCGACGTCGATATCGGGCCGCTGTTTGCAACGCCTGAGGAAGCCGCGCGCCAGGCGGTCGAGAATGACGTGCATATTCTCGGCGTCTCGTCTCTGGCCGCCGCGCATCTCACGCTCGTGCCCGAATTGAAGAAGCAGCTGGCCGCGCAAGGCCGCGACGACATCATGATCGTGGTCGGCGGCGTCGTGCCGCCGCAGGATTACGAAGCGCTGACCAAGGCCGGCTGCGAGGCGATCTTCCCACCCGGCACGGTGATCGCGGAAGCCGCAGAAAACCTGCTCAAGACGCTGCACCATCGCCTCGGCCACGATCAGCAGGCGGCGGAGTGATTTCGCCGTCCGCGCTTTGCCGATGAAAAGCGACACACCCGCCAAACTCGCCTCCGGCATCCGCGCCGGCGATCGCGCCACGCTCGCCCGCGCCATCACCTTGATCGAGAGCACGCGGGCCGACCACCGCCAGACCGCGCATTTGCTGGTGCAGGAATTGCTGCCCTTCACCGGCAAGGCGGTGCGCCTCGGCATCACCGGCGCTCCCGGAGCCGGCAAATCCACCACCATCGATGCGCTCGGCTCGGCGCTCACCGCGCAGGGCCGCAAGGTCGCGGTACTGGCGGTCGATCCGTCGTCGTCGCGCACCGGCGGCTCGATCCTCGGCGACAAGACGCGCATGGCACGGCTCGCCGTCGATCCCAATGCCTTCATCCGCCCCTCTCCTTCGTCCGGCACGCTCGGCGGCGTCGCCGCCAAAACGCGCGAGACCATGCTGTTGTGCGAGGCGGCCGGCTACGACGTCGTCATCATCGAGACCGTCGGCGTCGGGCAATCGGAAACCGCGGTCGCCGACATGACTGATTTCTTTCTGGTGCTCATGGTCGCCGGCTCCGGCGACGAATTGCAGGGCATCAAGAAAGGCATCGTCGAACTCGCCGACATGATCGCCGTCAACAAGGCCGACGGCGACAACATCGCCCGCGCCAATATCGCCGCCGCCGACTTCAAGTCGGCGCTGCACATCCTCGCGCCCCGCACTTTGACCTGGTCGCCGCCGGTGGCGACCTTCTCGGCGCTGACCGGCGACGGCATCGATGGCCTGTGGGCGCAGGTGCTCGATCATAAAGACAAGATGACCGCGACCGGCGAGCTCACCGAGCGCCGCCGCGCCCAGCAGGTGAAATGGATGTGGACCCTGCTGGAAGAACGCCTCACCGCGCGACTGCGCGGCGATCCGACGGTGCGCGCCAAAGTGAAGCAGGCGGAGGCGCAGGTCGCCGCCGGCAAACTGGCGCCAACGCTCGCGGTGGAGGAGATCGCGGCGCTGCTCGGGGTGTAGGCGGTTCCCACCCAGGAGGGTAATTCGTTAACTATCTTCCTTATGCCGGCGGTAACCAAAAGCGCGGTAGAAGTTCCGTCAGCCGCGACAGAACCTCGCTGTTCCATCCCTCCAAAAGGACGTGTGTGCCCCCGTCGGCTTTAGCCGAGACGGAGATGTCGCGTGTTCGATTTCGTAAGCCAGACTGGATTGCTGAATATCGTCTTGCTGCTCGTCGCGATTGCCGCGACCATCAGCGCCCTTGCCCGCGGCAGCGGCTCCCACGAAGCCAGAACGCTGCGCAAGGAAAATCACCGGCTGCGCAACATCGTCGCCAATCTGATGATCGACAAGGCGCAGATCAGAGACACGCGGTAAGGCCTACGCTTGTAAGGCGGACGCCGCATAGGAACTGTACCGTCACTTTAGTCACGTCGGGTGCCTCTGTTATTGCCGGGCTTCTCCCTGCAATCCATGATGACGATCAGTAAAGAGCACTAAGCATAGTCTCTTCAAGGCCCACAGCGTTTTACACGGCAGCGATCAACGACCTGAGGAGTAACTGATGGCTAGAAGCATGGCATTTGTAACTCGCGGAACAATTCCGGTGGAGCACATCATGTCTGCGATGAGCGAACTGAGCGACGGGTCTGATCGAGCAGTTGCCATCGTCGGAGGATCATTAATCGAGACGGCTTTGACTGATGCTATAATCGTGCACTTGCATCGAAACAAAAAACTTACAGATAGAATGTTTAGCCAGAGCGGACCATTTGGGGCGTTCGGCACAAAAATAAATCTGGCTCTCTTGATTGGCCTTATCGGCGTTCTCGCCCATAAAGAACTAACCACGATAAAGGATATCAGAAATACCTTCGCTCACGATTTGGGCGTTACCGACTTCAAATCTCCTAAAATTATGAATTGGACCAAGAATCTAATATTGTGCGAGCGGTATGCGGTCGATAGCAAACAATTGAGACAATCTATAAAAGGCAAGATCGACTTCGCCACAACGCCTCACCGGGATTGGCCGCATTGGGTCATTATTAATGACCTAGATGCCGCACTGAAAGATCCGAGAGAGAAGTTTCTGGTCACGATGCAAATATTTATGTGGGGCTTTAGCATCCCAGACCGAACCGCGATGCCATCAGCAATTTTTTACTAGTTTGCCGCATGCCCACCCTCCTCATAACCGGCTTCGGGCCGTTTCCCGGCGCGCCGTACAATCCAACGATCCGGCTGGTCGAGGAACTGGCGCAGCTGAAGCGGCCGGCCCTCGCGAATGTGAAAATTGTCAGCCACATCTTCGAGACCAGCTATGCCGCGGTCGATCGCGACCTGCCGGCCTTGCTCGCGCAACATAAGCCCGACGCGCTGTTGATGTTCGGGTTGGCGGCGGCCACCAGCTACATCCGCATCGAAACGCGGGCGCGGAATGCGCTGACCTTGCTGCCGGATGCGTCAGGGCAAATACTGCGCCGGAACGTCATCGCCGAAGGCGGCCTTTCCGCCCGCACCATGCCGGCGCCGCAGCGGCGACTTCTGGCGGCCGCCCGAACTGCGGGCCTGGCGGTGCGGCTGTCGCGCGACGCCGGCCGCTATCTGTGCAACTACCTGTGCTGGAAGGCGAGCGAGGCCGGTGGGCCACGACTTGCCGCCTTCGTGCATGTGCCGCTGGTGCCGCGCGACGTTGCGCCGCACCGGCGCGGCCACCGGGGATTCACAGCCAACAGACTGCGCCGCGCCGGAACCCGCATAGTCCTGGCGATGGCAGCGGCGATGGAAAAGTGATAGGTCCGCCGCTGACCGGACCTCGTCTCTCATCGCCGAGAATGCTGCTATGCCACTGAACCGCCGTCACCTCCTCATCGGATCGCTGGCTCTCGCCGCGACGCCTTCGCGCGCGCAGACGGAAAAGCCGCAGGGGCTGGATGCCGCGCAGTTCGGCGTGCGCGCACATGCGCCCGGCGACCAGACGCAGCAATTGCAGCGCGCCATCGACCGCGCCGCGCAGGCGCAGCAGCCTTTGTGGCTTTCGACCGGCACCTATCGCAGCGGGCCGCTGACTTTGCGCGCCGGTTCGCAAATCGTCGGCGCGCGGGGCGCGCGCATCGCGCTGGTGCGCGGGCCGTCGCTGTTTTCGGCGCGGGACGCCGATGGCGTTGCGCTCAGCGGACTGACGCTCGACGGCGGCAGTACACCGCTCGGCCGCGACGGCGGACTCATCAATATCACCGGCGCGCGCAACCTGCGGATCAGCGACTGCGCGATCAGCAATTCCAACGGCAACGCCATCGGCCTGTTCCATTCGAGCGGGACGATCAGCGGCAACAGCATTACCGGCTCCGCCGACAACGCACTCTATTGCGTCGACAATATCGGCCTCGTTTTGCGCGGCAACACGATTGCGATATCCGGCAATGGCGGCATCCGCGTCTGGCAGAGCGTCAAACGCAGCGACGGCAGCATAATCGAAGGCAACACGATCGAGGACACGCAGGCGCGCGCCGGCGGCTCGGGTCAGAACGGCAACGGCATCAATGTATTCCGCGCGGCCGGCGTTACCGTGCGCGGCAACACGATCCAGCGCGCCGCCTTTTCCGCCGTGCGCGGCAATGCGGCGTCGAACTTCCAGGTCATTGGCAATCGTTGCGAAGGCTTCGGCGAGACCGCGATGTATGCCGAGTTCGAGTATGAGAACGCGAGCTTCATCGACAATGTGATCGACGACGCGGCCAACGGCATCGCGGTGACCAATTTCGACGTCGGCGGCCATGGCGGGCGGGTCACCGGCAACATTGTCCGCAACATCGGCCAGCGCGTGAAGTCGACTTTGACCGACGGTTCCGGCAACGGCTTCGGCATCAGTGTCGAAGCCGACACGATCGCGTCCGGCAACACCATCGAGAACTGCGCCTATGCGGGCTTACGGCTCGGCTTCGGGCCATATTTGCGCAACGTCACGGCCAGCGGCAACACGATCCGCCATTCGCCCTATGGCATCGTCGTCTCGGTGGTCAAAGGCGCCGGCCGCGCGGCGATCACCGGCAATTCGATCCAGGGCGCGACACGCGGCGCCATTGTTGGCGTCGCATGGCACAAGGCGATGAGCGGCGATCTGGCGGTTAGCGGCGCGGACAAATTTCCGCTGCTCAAGCTGAGTGGCAACAAGGTAAGTTGAGCGCCCTAACCAAAGCGTAATGTTGCCGCCACGTTTACGCCCCGAACCGTGCCTAGGTTTGACGTCCATGCCCTTCCCCCGCACCCGACGCCGCACCTTCATGCTGATCATCTTCACGCTGTTTCTTGCCCCCCTTCTGGCCCGCGCCGCGCTCTATTGGATGGGCAGCGACGCGCGCTCGTGGCGCGACGCCGATTGGTCGTCGACGCGCACGCTGCCCGCCGCCAAGGACCACGCGCCGGCGCGGCTGGTGATCTATTCCGGCACCACCGGCGCCTGGAAGGGCATCTTCTCGGTGCACAGTTGGGTGGTGTTCAAGCGCGCCAATGCGGCAACGTGGACGCGCTACGACGTCGTCGGCTGGGGCTCGCCGGTACGCGCCAATGGCTGGCCGGCGGACGGCCGCTGGTACGGCAACATGCCGGTGGCAATCGCCGACGTGTCCGGCGAGGCGGCCGAGACGATGATCCCCAAGGTCGAGGCCGCGGTGCGCGACTACGCTTATGCCAATTCCGGCGACTACCGAATCTGGCCGGGGCCGAACAGCAATTCGTTCACCGCCGCCGTGTTGCGCGCGGTGCCCGAGCTTGGCGCGACGCTGCCGCCGAACGCGGTCGGCCGCGACTTCCGCGACCGCTTCTACGCGGGCCGGACCGATAGCGGCACCGGTGTGGAAATAAACCTTTACGGGCTGGCCGACGTGAAGATCGGCTGGGTCGAGGGTATCGAGGTCGGCCTGCTCGGCCTGGTCGCCGGGCTCGATTTGCGCCATCCGGCCATCAAGCTGCCGGGCTTCGGCCGCATCGGCGTGCCGATGCCGGTCGAGCCCGCGCTCGCCCGCTAGGGGTGACGCCGCACGCGGCGCGTGGCAAGTTCGCGTCGTAATGCGAGAACGACCATGCGCGACACTTTGCCTCTGCTCGACAAGATCCCGTTCCCGGCGCTGCGGCGCGGCGCGCTCGACACCTTGCAAATCAATGTCGGCTATCGCTGCAATCAGACCTGCTTCCACTGCCATGTGAATGCCGGGCCGACGCGCACCGAAGAGATGGCCGCCGGCATCGCCGAACTGGCTCTGGATTTCATCAAACGGCGCGGCATCAAGACGCTCGACATCACCGGCGGCGCGCCGGAACTCAACGCCAATTTTCGCCGTTTAGTCACCGGCGCACGCGCTTTGGGCGTTACGGTGATGGACCGCTGCAACCTGACGATCCTGGAGCAGCCGGGACAGGAAGACCTAGCGGCGTTTCTGGCGGCGAATGGCGTCGAGGTGGTCGCCTCGCTGCCGTGCTATTCGCTCAAGAATGTCGAGGCGCAGCGCGGCAAGGGCGTGTTCGACGCCTCGATCCGCGGTCTCAAGGCGCTCAATGCCCTCGGCTATGGCCGCGATCCCGCGCTGACGCTGAACCTCGTTTACAATCCGCTCGGACCGTCGCTGCCGCCGGGACAGGCCGGGCTTGAGGCCGACTACAAGCGCATCCTCGGTGCTGACTTCGGCATCGCCTTCAACAAACTGTTCGTGCTCGCCAACATGCCGATCCAGCGCTTCGGCTCGACGCTCGTCACCAAAGGCGAGTTCGACGGTTACCTGAATCTGTTGCAGGACGCGCATCTCGACGCCAATCTCGACGGCGTCATGTGCCACAGCCTGATCTCGGTCGATTACATGGGTTATGTGTTCGACTGCGACTTCAACCAGATGCTCGATCTGCCGATGCCCTACGGCGCCAACAAGCGCGTGCATCTCGCCGACCTGATGAACGAGGACCTCGACGGCAATCCGATCCGCGTCTCCGGGCACTGCTATGGCTGCACCGCCGGGCAAGGCTCAAGCTGCGGCGGCGCGTTGAAAGAGGCGGCGGAGTGAGCCACGCGACGCCGCGCGCAACGATGATGCTGTCGATCATCATGCCGGCGCTGAACGAGGCCGCCACGGTCGAGGCGACGCTGAATGCATTGCAGGTCTATCGCCTGCGCGGCGTCGAGATTGTCGTCGCCGATGGCGAGAGCTTCGACGGCACGGCCGATCTGGCGCGCGGCCGCGCCGACCGCGTCATCGTCGCGCCGCGCGGGCGCAGCCTGCAGATGAATGAAGGCGCCGCCGAAGCGCGCGGCGACGTGTTGCTGTTCCTGCATGCCGACACCTTGCTGCCCGACGACGCCGACCGGCTGATTGCGGACGGTCTTGCCCGGTCCGGCCGCGCCTGGGGCCGCTTCGATGTGCGGTTCGACAACGGCGGCGCCATGCGTCTCGTTGCCTTCGCCATGAACTGGCGCTCGCGGCTCACCGGTATCTGCACCGGCGATCAGGCAATGTTCGTCACGCGCGCCGCGTTCGAGCGGGCGGGCGGCTTTCCGCCGATCGCGCTGATGGAAGACATCGCTTTGTCGGCGCGGCTCAAGCGCATCGGCCGCCCGCTGTGTTTGCGCGCGCGCGTCACCACGTCCGCCCGCCGCTGGCGCTCGAACGGCGTCTGGCGCACCGTTCTTTTGATGTGGTCGCTGCGGCTGCGTTATTTCTTCGGCGCCGATCCGGCAAAGCTCGCCCGCGCCTATCGCTCCGCGACGCGCGCGCGATGACTACCGCGCGCGGATCAACAAGAGGCCGCACAGGATCAGGACCGCGGCGCTGAACCGTGGCCGCGTTCTCAGGCCTTTGCCTTCGCCGGCGCCCACAAAGCCGGCCCGGCGCGGGCATATTGCACCGGGCGCGGCACATCGGCGCCGAGCGCCTTGGCGGCGTGCCAGCCCCAATGCGGATCGTCGAGGAAGATGCGCGCCGCCGCGACCATATCGGCGTCGCCTGAGGCGACGACTTTTTCCGCATGCGCCGGATCGATGATGGCGCCGACGGCGCGGGTGAGGATGCCCACTTCCTTTTTCACGCGCGCGGCGAACGCCACGTTGTAGCCCGCTTCGGTTGGATTGCGGATTTCGCCCAGCACGCCACCGGACGAGACGCAGAGAAAGTCGATGCCCTCGGCCTTCAACGCCTTCGCAATTCTGATCGCGTCATCCGGCGTCAGTCCGCCGTCGCGCCAGTCGGAGCCGGTGATGCGGGCGCCTAACGGCACGCCTTTCGGCACGATGGCGCGCACGGCCTTGGCGACCGACAACGGAAAGCGCAGCCGGTTCTCGAACGAGCCGCCATATTGGTCGGTGCGCTTGTTCGAGATCGGCGACATGAAGCCGTGCAGCAGATAGCCGTGCGCCATGTGCAGTTCGATTTCGTCAAAGCCGATGCGCAGCGCGCGCTGCGTGGCGGAAACGAAAGCGTCGCGCACGCGGGCAAGGTCGGCCTCGGTCGCTTCGCGCGGCGTGTGCCAGCCCTCGCCCCAGGGCAACGGCGACGCTGCGATGGTTTCCCACGGGTCCTGCCCGCTTTTAAGCGCGATCGGTCCTTCCCATGGCTTCTGCGCCGAGCCTTTGCGGCCGGAATGGGCGATCTGGATGCCGAATTTGGCGGTGCCGGCGCGCCGGGCGCTGTTGACGACGCGCGCCAACGCGGCCTCGTTGTCGTCGGAATAAAGCCCGAGACAGCCATGGGTGATGCGCCCCGAACGTTCGACATGGGTAGCCTCGACGACCACCAGCGCGGCGCCGGAATTGGCCAGCATGCCGAGATGCATCAGGTGCCAGTCATTGGCGCAGCCGTCGTCGCCGGAATACTGGCACATCGGCGACACGACGAGACGGTTGGCAAGCTCAAGACCTGCCAGATTGATCGGCGAAAAAATGGCGCTGCTCATGAGGGGGTACTCTTTGGCGGGGGACCGTGCCAGCAGACTTGCCTAGCGCGGCTGGATCGACTTCAGATAATCGATGATGGCACCGACGTCGTCGGCTTCATACTTGAATTCCGGCATATCGGGGTGGCCGGACATGATGCCCTCGCCGAGCGCCTCTTCCAGCGACTCGATGGGATAGCGGGTGGCCAAAGTGCGGAAGGCGGGCGCATCGGCGCGTGGGCTATTGCCGGTCGCGCCAACGGCATGGCAGCGCGAACAGTCGCGCGTCAGCAGCGCCTCGCCCTTTTTGAGGTCGCCGGCGGCGATGGCGGGCGCCGCCACAGCCGACACGAAGGCCGCTACAATTAAGGACCGGATCAGCATCATGCGGCGGTGCGCAATTTGTCGCCCTGCGGATCTGGCGGCTCCGGCTGGCCCGCCTCGTCCATCCGGGCCGCTTCTTCCGTGCGGGCCGCTTCTTGCATGCGAGCCGCCTCTTCCAACCGGGCTGCTTCTTCCAATGGCGCCGCCTCTTCCAACAGATTCAGCTGTTCCAACTGGCTCACCTGTTCCGGCTGGCCCGTCACTTCCAACTGGCCAGGCTGCTCTGCTTGCTCCAGCGGCGCCGCGCCGGCCAGTTCGCGCCATTGCTTGGCGGCGCTGATGACGTCGAGCATGCGAATGGCGAACCGGTCCTGCG
Source organism: uncultured Hyphomicrobiales bacterium (assembly GCA_903892675.1). Classification (GTDB taxonomy): domain Bacteria; phylum Pseudomonadota; class Alphaproteobacteria; order Rhizobiales; family Xanthobacteraceae; genus Pseudolabrys. Next base: position 10,034 of record CAITJJ010000023.1, read on the forward strand.
TGTAATAAAGTTGCCAGCGGCCGCTGCGATAAAGATCGGTGTAATAGTCAAGCCGGCGCTGGGCGAGATCATGCCATTTCTGCGCGATCTGATCGAGGCGTGGTCTGCTTGGCAGAGCCTGCATAGGGTAGCCCGGTGGCGAGCGCCGAATCGTCTACCCCCTGATCGTTGCGTGAACGGCAACGACGAACAATCGTACAATGACGACAACGGTCAGCTGTGGATAACACTGTGTGTCTAAGCTGATTCGCCAGCGATTCAAAGAGTCTAGCTACACCACTGACGGCCGGTGGTGGCGCCCGGCCGCTGCAATCAAGCCGCCGTCGCCTTGGCGTCTGCCTCCTTCTTGGCGAGATGACCGAGTATTTCCGCACCGCGGTTGGCCGCCGGCAAGCCGCGGAACAGGAAGCACAGGCTGATCACCGCCTGCATCTCCTCCCAGTTGGCGCCGGCGCGGCGGGCGGCGATCGCGTGCAACTGCGCGGCGTCGCTCATGTCCATCAACAGCATGCCGAACAGCATCAGCTGCGCGGTCTTGGTATCGAAGCACTTGGGATACATCGCGTGCTCGCGCATCTTCTCCTGCAAATCGAGCAGCACCGGATCGAGCGCGCCGGTGACCGCCATGCGCGCCTCGATGCGCGGCGGCACGAAGCCCAGCAATTCGCTGTAGATGGCGTTGCGCTCGGCGAGCGGGACTTTCGGATCGGCATAGGGACCGATGCTTTCGCGCACGATCTTGGCGTCGATCCGGGGCGGCAGGGACATGGCGTAGCTCCTAAAACGATGGGATTAAAACGACCCCTGTCTCACGACAGTGACGCGATGGCTTCCTTGAGTATCTCGGGAGCCTTGGTGACCTCGCCCGCGACATTGGGCGTGGCGTATTCGATGAAGCTGTCGGGCAAGGTCGCACCCCAATAGGTGCCGGTGCCGCGTTCTTCCTCGTTCCAGGTGACCGGCTCCCAGTCCGGCGCAACGACGAGGAAGCTCGACGAGTAAATCTCGACGCGGTTGCCGCCCGGCTCATAGCTGTAGAGGTAAAATCCTTGCGAATTGTTGTGCTTGGAAGGACCGGCTTCGATGAAAATGCCGTTTTCGCTGAGGATATCGGCGGCGCGCATCACGTCGTCGCGGTTGTCGACCCACATCGAGAAGTGATGCAGGCGGCCATGCGCGGCCTTCACGTCGACGACATAGGCCAACTGATGATGGATCGCGGTCGGGCTCATCCAGGAGCCGATCTCGGTCTTGCCGTTGTCGAAGCGCACCTGCTCGCGCAACTGGAAGCCGAGCAGGTCTTGCGCGAATTTGCGGTTGGCCTGCACGTCCTTGGCCAGCAGCGCCAGATGATCGATGCGGCGTACGCCGGCGCCGCGTCCGGTAAATTTCTGCGGCAGGTTTTTCAACGTCGATTTCAATTCCGGCGTCGGAACGAATTTCTGTTCCTCGTAATAGATTTCCATCGTATGGCCATCGGGATCGTGGAAACGATATGAGCGGCCGCGGCCGTAATCGCCGTTGCTCCAGCCAATCCCTAAGCCCGCCTCTTCGATCGCCTTGGCGCGGCGCTCCAGCGCCTGCGGGCTCGTCGTGCGCCACGAGATGCAGCCGGGGCCGGCTTGCGCCGCTTCGGTGAGCTTGAGCGTGGACGTGGCGTAGTCGCCATAGCCGCGCAGATAGACCGACTGGCCGGCGGTGTGCACCGGCTCCATGCCGAGAAGGTCGCGGAAATACCACAGGCTCTTCTCGGGCTTCGGCGTGAATAACTCCACGTTTCCGAGATGCGCGATATCGTGCAACGGCTCTGCTTGGGCCGACATGTTCCGCCTCCTTGGTTACTCCCGTAACCAAGTTGCGCGGACACCCCCCGCTTCGCCTTGATCTAGCGCAAAAGCCCGGCCGGTCAGGGAGGCCCTCAGCCCTTAAACCGGGCGGCTATCTCGCCGACGATACCGCGGCGGAACAGCAGCACGCAGGTGACGAAGATGATGCCCTGGATCACCAGCACCCACTCGCCGACGATCGACAGCTTGTACTGCATCAGAAGGATGACGAACGAGCCGACCACCGGCCCGAAAATGGTGCCGAGACCGCCAACGAGCGTCATCAGCACGACCTCGCCCGACATAGGCCAGTTGACGTCGGTGAGCGAGGCCAGTTGCAGCACGATCGCCTTGGTGGCGCCGGCGCAGCCGGCGATGGTCGCCGACAGCACGAAGGCAATCAGCTTGTAGCGGTCGGTCTTGTAGCCGAGCGAAATCGCGCGCGGCTCGTTCTCGCGGATGGCCTTGAGCACCTCGCCGAACGGCGAATGGATGATGCGGTGGATCAGCAGGAAACCGCCGAGGAAGATGACCAGCACGACGATATACATCGCCGCTTCGTTCTTGAGATCGATCAGCCCGAACAAATAACCGCGCGGCACTGCCTGGATGCCGTCTTCGCCGCCGGTGAATTTCATTTGCAGCGCGAAGAAGAACATCATCTGCGCCAACGCCAGGGTAATCATGGCGAAGTAAATGCCCTGACGGCGGATGGCGAGCGAACCGGCGACGAGGCCGAGAATGGCGGCGGTCGCCGTGCCGGTGAGGATGGCGAGTTCCGGCGTCAGGCCCCAGACCTTGGCGGAATGCGCCGCGAGATAGCTCGCCCAGCCGAAATACAGCGCATGGCCGAACGACAGCAGGCCGACATAACCGATCAGCAGATTGAAGGCGCAGGCAAACAGCGCAAAGCACATCGCCTGCATCAGAAACAGCGGATAGGTGAAGAAAGGCGCGACGATCAGACCGGCGGCCATGACGACAAAGGCGATGGCTTCGGCATTGGCGCGCAGGAAGGACGGTTTGCCGGTGGCGGTCCGAGTCAAGGGTGCGGCGCGTTCCATCAGGCCCTCCGGCCGAACAGGCCGGCCGGACGCACCAGCAGGACAATGGCCATAATAACGAAAATGACAGTAGCGGAGGCTTCGGGGAAAAATACCTTGGTCAGACCCTCGATGATACCGAGGCCGAAGCCGGTAACGATGGCGCCGAGAATTGACCCCATGCCGCCGATCACCACCACGGCGAAGACGACGATGATCAGTTCCGAGCCCATCTGCGGCGAGACGTTATAAATAGGAGCCGCCATCACGCCGGCGAAAGCGGCGAGCGCGACGCCGAAGCCGTAGGTCAGCGTGATCATCACCGGCACGTTGATGCCGAAAGCGCGCACCAAAGTCGGGTTCTCGGTGGCGGCGCGCAAGTATGCGCCAAGCCGCGTGCGTTCGATGACGAACCAGGTCGAGATGCAGACCGCGAGCGAGGCGACGATCACCCAGGCGCGGTAATTCGGCAGGAACATGAAGCCGAGGTTCTGCCCGCCGCGCAGCGCGTCCGGCACAACGTAAGGCAGCCCGGCCGAGCCGAGCTGGTTGCGCGCGACGCCTTCGATGATCAGCGCCAGGCCGAAGGTCAGCAGCAGGCCGTAGAGGTGGTCGAGCTTGTACAGCCATTGCAGGAACAGCCGTTCGACCAGTACGCCGGTCAGGCCGACGACCAGCGGCGCGACGATCAGCGCCGGCCAGTAGCCGAGCCCCGAATACTTCAGCATCAAATAGGCGGCGAAAGCGCCCATCATGTACTGCGCGCCGTGGCTGAAATTGATGATGTTGAGCATGCCGAAAATCACGGCGAGCCCCAGACTGAGCAGCGCGTAGAACGAGCCGTTGATCAGCCCGATCAGAAGCTGGCCGAACAACGCGCCGGATGGGATGCCGAAAATTTCAAACATAAGGTTGCATCTCTTGCTTACTTTTCCCTCCCCCTTGTGGGGAGGGTCGAACCGCCGTCAGGCGGTCGGGGTGGGGTCTCTCTAAGAAAGACCCCACCCGCTCGCTTATCGCTCGCGACCTCCCCACAAGGGGGAGGTGAAGAAAATAAGTCTAGCCCTTGACCAGCGGACACTGACCTTCCGCCAGCGGACGGAACGCCTCGTTGGCCGGGATCGTCGCCTTCAGAGTGTAGAAGTCGCCCGGATACTTCGACTCTTCCGGCTTCTTCACTTCAAACAGATAGGCCGGGTGAATCTTGCGGCCGTCGACGCGGATTTCGCCCTTGCCGAAAAGGACGTCATCGGTCGGGGTCTTCTTCATCTGCTCGACCACCGCCTTGCCGTCGGCGCCGCTCTTGAGCGCCGCGACCGACTTGAGATAGTGCAGCACGCCCGAGTAGACGCCGGCGTGGATCATGGTCGGGAACTTGCCGGCGGCGTTACGCTCGGTCTGCCAGCGCTTGGACCAGGCGCGGTTGGCATCGTTCTGATCCCAGTACCAGGTCTCGGTCAGCGACAGACCTTGCGCGGTCGGCAGGCCGAGCGCGTTGACGTCCGACGCGAACACCAGCAGACCGGCCAGCTTCTGGCCGCCCTTGACGATACCGAATTCGGCCGACTGCTTGATCGAGTTGATGGTGTCGCCGCCGGCATTGGCCAGGCCAATGACCTTGGCCTTCGAGGTCTGCGCCTGCAGCAGGAACGACGAGAAGTCGTTGGTGTTGAGCGGCACACGGACCTTGCCGAGCACCTTGCCGCCGTTCTTTTCGACGACCGCACCGGCATCGCGCTCGAGCGCGTGGCCGAAAGCGTAGTCGGCGGTGAGGAAGAACCAGCTATCGCCGCCGGTCTTGACCATCGCCTTGGCGGTGCCGTTCGACAGCATCCAGGTGTCGTAGGTCCAGTGCACGGTGTTGGCATTGCACTTCGAACCGGTGAGGTCGGAAGAAGCGGCGCCCGAAACGACGAACACCTTGTTCTTGGTGGCGGCAATCTGGCTGACCGCGAGCGCGACGCCCGAGTTCGGCACGTCGACGATCACGTCGACCTTGTCGACGTCGAGCCACTGGTTGGCAATGTTCGAGCCGACGTCCGGCTTGTTCTGGTGATCGCCGGAGATCAACTCGACCTTGACGTTCGGATTGTCCTTGGTGAATTCGGCGACGGCGAGCTTGGCAGCGGCCACCGAGCCCGGGCCGCCGATGTCGGCATAGAGGCTCGACATGTCGCTGAGCACGCCGATCTTGACGGTAACCTGCTGCGCGTTCGCCGCGCCGCTGAGCAGCATGGCGGTCAGTGCCGCCAGACCTAAAGTCTTTTTCATGGATGTATTCCTCCGGTTTGTTGTGAAGCGTTAAACCTAGACACCGAGATACTCGTGCAGCTTTTCCACATTCGCGTCCAGTTCCGAGTTCGAGAACTGGTCGATGATACGGCCGTGCTCCATCACGTAATACCGGTCCGCCACGGTCGAGGCGAAACGGAAGTTCTGTTCGACCAGCAGAATCGTGAAGCCCTGACTCTTCAGCGACCTTATAGTCTTGCCGATCTGCTGGATGATGACAGGCGCAAGACCTTCGGTCGGCTCGTCGAGCAGCAACAGCCGCGCGCCGGTACGCAGGATGCGGCCGATCGCCAGCATCTGCTGTTCGCCGCCGGACAATTTGGTGCCCTGGCTGGAGCCGAGCCGCTCCTGCAAATTGGGAAACAGCTCGAAAATCTTGTCGAGCGACAGCCCGCCCGGCCGGATGACCGGCGGCAGCAGCAGGTTTTCCTCGACGCTGAGGCTGGCGAAAATGCCGCGCTCTTCCGGGCACAGCGCGATACCGGCGCGGGCAATCTGGTTCGACTGCTTGCCGATCAGTTCGTTGCCCTCGAAGCGCACCGAACCGGTGCGCTGGCCGACAATGCCCATGATCGATTTCATCGTCGTGGTCTTGCCGGCGCCGTTGCGGCCGAGCAGCGTGACCACCTCGCCTTCGCGCACGTCGAAATTCACGCCGTGCAGAATGTGCGACTCGCCGTACCAAGCCTGCAATTCCTTGACCGCGAGCAGCGGGGCGGTGACGTCAAGCATGTCCAACACCCATATAGGCTTCGCGCACGTCCGGATTATTCGACACGGTGGCGTAATCGCCCTCGGCAAGCACGCGGCCGCGCGTCAACACGGTGATCGTGTCCGAGAGATCGGCGACGACCGAGAGATTATGCTCGACCATCAATACGGTACGGTTGGCCGCGACGCGCTTGATCAGTTGCGCGATGCGCGCGATGTCCTCATGCCCCATGCCGGCGGTCGGTTCGTCGAGCAGCAGCATTTCCGGGTCGAGCGCCAAAGTGGTGGCGATTTCCAGCGCGCGCTTGCGGCCGTACGGCAATTCGACCGCGGTCCAGTTGGAAAAATCGGACAGACCGACATCGGCGATCAGTTCCATCGCTTTGTCATTGTATTGATCGAGAACGCTGCGCGAGCGCCAGAAGTCCATCGAATTACCGCGCAGCCGCTGCAAGGCGATGCGGACGTTTTCAAGAACGGTCATGTGCGGGAAGACGGCGGAAATCTGGAACGAGCGCACCAGGCCGAGCCGGGCGACGTCGGCCGGCGCCATCGCCGTAATGTCCTGGCCCTTGAAGACGATGCGGCCGCGCGTCGGGCTCAGGAACTTGGTCAGCAGATTGAAGCAGGTGGTCTTGCCCGCGCCATTCGGCCCGATGAGGGCGTGGATGCTGCCGCGCGCGACGCGCAGATCGACCCCACCGACAGCGGCAAATCCGGCGAATTCTTTGGTCAGTCCCTCGGTTTCGAGGATGATATCGGCACTCATTACGCGGCGTTCCCCTCGGCGCTCGATATCCCGCAGTTTTCGCATGCTGGCAAGAGCGTCTAAGGGGCTGTTATTTCATATAGATTGGGAATTGCAAATACCTGAAAGCTTGCCCCGCCTGCTTAGACTTCAGGCACGCGGGGCCGGCTGACAAAATTTGCAGCAAAAATGTCGGATCGCTCAGGCCGATTTGAACTTCTTGGCCAGCGTATCGGCACCTTTGGCCAGCAGGCCGACATCGGAGCCAACCGCGACGAACAAATAGCCCCAATCGATATAGCGGCGGGCTTCTTCCTCGTTGCCGGTGAGGATACCGGCCGGCACCCCGATCGCGCTGAGCCGTTCGACCGCGTTCTTCATCGCCGCCTGAACGTCGGCGTGCTGTGGATTGCCGACATGGCCGAGCGAGGCGGCCAGATCGGACGGGCCGATGAACACGCCATCGACGCCGTCAACCTTGGCGATGGCTTCGATCTGCGCCAGCGCTTGGCCGGTCTCGACCTGCACCAGCACGCAGATTTCATCGTTGGCCTTGGTCAGATAACCGGCGACGCGGCCGTAGCGGCTAGCGCGCGCGGCGACCGAAACGCCGCGAATGCCGTGCGGCGGATAGCGCGTCGCGGCGACGGCGGCTTTCGCCTCCTCGGCATTCTGCACATAGGGGACGAGCAAAGTCTGCGCGCCGATGTCGAGGCAGCGCTTGATGATGACGGCATCGTTCCAGGCCGGACGGACGATGGCGGTCGCGGTGCCAAGCTCCATCGCCTGCAACTGCGACAGGAGGTCGGGAATTTCATTTGGCGAATGCTCGGTGTCGAGCAGCAGCCAGTCGAAGCCGGAATCGGAGCAGATCTCGGCGCCGATATTGCTGCATAGCGACTGCCAAAAACCGATCTGCAGTTTCCTGGCCTTGATGGCAGCCTTGAACGCGTTGCGCCTGAATTCCGGCATTGCTTCTTCCCTTCGTTTTTTTTCGATCGGCGCTAGATGAACTGGATGGCGATGCCACCAAGCGGGCCGTAATCGGCGTGGACGGTATCGCCCTTTTGCGCGAACACGACGCGGGTGAACGAGCCGGCCAGCACGATATGACCGGGCTCGAGCGCATGGCCGAGCGGGCCGATCTTGTTGGCGAGCCAGGCGACGCCAAGCGCCGGATGGCCGAGCACGCCGGCGGCAAGCCCGGTCTCCTCGATTTCCGAATTCTTGTACATGATGCCGCCGACCCAGCGCAGGTCGACATCCATCGGACCGACCGGACGGCCGCCGAGCGCGATACCGGCGGCGGCGCCGTTGTCGGCAACGGTGTCGACGATCTTGCGCGGGTCGGCCAGCCGCGCATCGACGATCTCGATCGCCGGGATGACATACTCGGTGGCGCGCAGTACGTCGGCGAGGCCGACGCCCGGCCCTTCAAGCCTTTTGCCCATGACGAAGGCCAGCTCGACCTCGACCCGCGGCTTGCAGAAATTGGCGTGCAACACCTTGGCGCCGTCGCCGATCATCTGGTCGTCGAGGATGTAGCCGTAGTCCGGCTCGTCGATCATCGAGGAGCGCTGCATCGCCTTCGAGGTCAGGCCGACCTTGTGACCGATCAGCTTGGCGCCGGCGGCGATCTTGCGGCGCGCGACCTCGGCCGAGATCGCATAGGAGTCCTCGATCGTGATCGCCGGGAAGGTCTGCGAGAACGGCGTGGCCTGCTTATGCTCCTTCTGGGCATTTTCCAGAATATCGGCGCATTTCTTGCGATCGGCTTCGGACAGCATAGGCGTTCCCCCTTGTTTGTTTTGCTCTAGCGTCTCTGGCGGGAAATGAAAATGGGGCGGGCGCTGCTTTCGCTGCGAACCAGCCTTGCGCGAAACGGGCGCGGCACCGCGCTTCTAGTAGTGCGGCGGCGGCGGGTCGGGCACCTCGCCGCCCCCGGCCTGGCTTTGCGCCTCCTGCACCTGATCGGCCAGCCGCGCCACCTGCCGGTTGAGCGCCTCGATCTGCTTCCACTGCGCGGCCAGCGCCTCGCTGAGATCCTCGGCGACTCGCTCCTGATGGGCGCGGGCTATTTCCAGAGCCTCGACGCGGGCGCGCAAGCTTTCGGTTTCGTCCATGACCTGTCCCCGGTATCGGCGCTCGGCTGCGATGCAGCAGACCATATCGCACCCGCGGCAAAAGTCTGAAATACTGGCGCAGGAACGGGAGATTGCATGATTTTCGATACCATTATCCGCGGTGGCACGGTGGCGACCGCATCCGATACCTTCTCCTGCGATATCGGCATCAAAGGCGGCAAGATCACCGCGCTTGGTGCGAATCTTGGCGCGGACCTCGGTGCCGCCACCGAGATCGTCGACGCGACCGGCCTTCTGGTGCTGCCCGGCGGCATCGACAGCCATGTGCATATCGCCCAGCCGTCCGGCCCCGGCATCGTCATGGCCGACGATTTTGCTTCCGCCACACGTTCGGCCGCCTTCGGCGGCAACACCATGGTGCTGCCTTTCGCCATGCAGCAGAAGGGCGAGTCCTTACGCGAAGTGGTGAAGGACTATCACAAGAAGGCCGACGGCCAGTGCTACATCGATGTGTCGTTTCATCTCATCATTGCCGACGCCAGCGACGCCGTGCTCGGCCAGGAGCTCCCCGCCCTCGTCCATGACGGCTACACCTCGTTCAAGGTGTTCATGACCTATGAGGGCCTCGCCCTCTCCGACATGGAAATGCTGAAAGTCATGAGCGTGGCGCGCGAGACCGGCGCCATGGTGATGGTGCACGCCGAAAACTACGACGCCATCCGCTTTCTCACTGACCGGCTTGAGCAGGCCGGAAAGACGGAGACGAAATATCACGGCACGTCGCGGCCAATCGCCGTCGAGCGCGAGGCGACGCATCGCGCCATTTCACTCGCCGAGTTGATCGACGTGCCGATCATGATCGTGCATGTGTCGAACCGCGAGGCGATGGACGAAATCGCGCGGGCGCGGTCACGGGGCTTGAAAATCTACGGCGAGACCTGCCCGCAATATCTGATGCTGACCGAGAGCGACATGGACGGCCTCAACATGGAGGGCGCGAAATATGTCTGCTCGCCGCCGCCGCGCGACAAGGAAAGCCAGAGGGCGTGCTGGGAAGGTTTGCAGCAGGGCATCTTCTCGCTGTTCTCCTCAGACCACTGCCCGTTCCGTTACGACGACCCGCAGGGAAAACTTGCGCCCAAGGGAAAGACCAGTTTCCGCTGGGTGCCGAACGGCATTCCGGGCGTCGAGACGCGATTACCGATTCTTTTTTCCGAAGGCGTCGGCAAAGGCCGGCTGACTTTGAACGAATTCGTCGCGCTGACATCGACCAATCACGCCAAGACCTACGGGCTGTATCCGAAGAAGGGCACGATCGCGGTGGGGAGCGACGCGGACATCGCGCTGTGGGACCCGAAGCGCAAAGAGACGATCTCGCAATCGTTGATGCATGGCGGCACCGACTACACGCCTTACGAAGGCATCGCGGTGACCGGCTGGCCGGTCTCAACAATGGTGCGCGGCAAATTCGTCGTGCGCGACGGCAAGCTGGTCGGCGCGCTCGGCGGCGGCGATTATGTTCCGAGGGAAAAGTCGGAGCTGGCGAAGGCAAGGGAAACACGATGAGCGCCTATGTGATATTCGATGTCGATATTCGCGATCCGGCGAAGTATCAGGAATTCATGAACGGCGTGAAGCCGGCGCTGAAAGCGGTGGGCTGCAAATATCTGGCGCGCGGCGGCGCGCATAAGGTCTACGAAGGCGACTGGACGCCGCGCCGCATCGTGCTGCTTGAATTCCCCAATGTCGCGGCGTGGGAGACATTCTACAACGGCCCGACCTACCAAGGCCTCAAGCACATTCGCGACGCCTGCTCGTCGGCGCGGCTGGTGAGCGTCGAAGGCCTCTAACGCGGGGAGCGCTTTCATGCCGGTCAACCGCCGGGTCATTCTAAAGTCGCGGCCGAGCGGAATTCCGCAGGCGGAGCACTTCGATATTGTCGAGACGCCGCTGCCGGACTTGAGCGACCGCCAGTTCCTGGTGCGCAACGAATTTCTCTCAGTTGAACCGGCGATGCGCGGCTGGGTCTCGGCCGTCGCCAATTACGCGACGCCGGTTGGCATCGGCGAGACCATGCGCTCGTTCTCGGCCGGCACGGTCATCGCCTCGCGTCATTCCGGCTACGCCGAAGGCGACCGCGTCATGGGCATGCTGGGCTGGCAACACTACGCGGTGTCGGACGGCTCGAATGTCACCCGCAAGGTGATGGAGAGTGACTTGCCTCTGTCGCTGTCGCTCGGCGTTCTGGGGCTGAACGGCGTCACCGCTTATTTTGCTTTGTTGGAGCTCGGCCTGCCGCGTCCCGGCGACACTGTTGTCGTCTCGACCGCCGCCGGCTCGGTCGGCTCGGCGGTCGGGCAGATCGCCAAGCTCATGGGCTGCCGCACCGTTGGCATTACCGGCGGCGCCACCAAAGTGAAAATGTGCCGCGACGAGTTCGGTTACGACGAAGCCATCGACTACAAGGCCGGCGATGTCGCCGCGGCGCTGAAGGCCGCCTGCCCGCGCGGCATCGATGTCTATTTCGACAATACCGCCGGTTCGATCAGCGACGCCGTGCTGGCGCAGCTCGCCGTCGGCGCCCGCATCGTCATTTGCGGCACGGCGTCGGTGGCGTCATGGGATCCGCCGCCGCAAGGCCCGCGCGTCGAGCGGCACATGCTGGTCAAGCGCGCGCGCATGAGCGGCTTTCTGGTGTTCGATTATGCGCATCGTTACGAGGAAGCAGTCGGCAGGCTGGCGTCATGGGTGCGCGACGGCAAACTGCGTTACCGCGAGGATATTCTCGATGGCATCGAGCATGCCCCCGGCGCGATCGCGGAATTGTATCGCGGCGAGAACCTCGGCAAGCGGCTGATCAGGGTCTGATCGACGGACCGGCTATATCAGCGCCCGGTATACGGCTTGCACAGCCCGTCCTGGATCGTGTAACCGCGCTGCGCACAGGCCGGCCTACCGTCGCGACCGCGGATCGGCGCCGCATAGCGCTGACCGCCACCGCCACCACCGCCGCCGAAATCGAACTGCACAACCGGACCTTCATTGCGCGGCGGGCCGTAATAGGCCCCCGGCGGCGGACCGTAGTAACGGTCTGGCGGCGGCGCGTAATGCTCCCGCACACACCGATAACCGTCGAAATAGAGACCGCGTCCGCAGCCATCGCGGGCTTCGGCGGCGGTGGAAGCGATGGCAAGTGCTGCTACCGCCAATAACAAACTCGATCGACCCATGTTTGCCCCCTCATGGCACATTCGCCGCCAGGCCCGGCGGGCCGGCGGATCAACCACGCCTAATGCTTCAGCTTCGCATCGACCTTGAACTTGGCCTCGGTCTTCTGCGTAATCTCGTCGAGCGAGACGTCGGGCGCAAGCTCGATCAAAGTCATGCCCGAGCCCTTGCGGTCGACGGTGAAGACGCCGAGATCGGTGATCACCATATCGACGACGCCGGCGCCGGTCAGCGGCAGCGTGCACTTGTGCAGAAGCTTGCGGTCGATCGAGCCGTCCTTGGCCTTGGCGGTGTGCTCCATGATCACCACCACCTTCTTGACGCCGGCGACCAGGTCCATGGCGCCGCCCATGCCCTTGACCATCTTGCCCGGGATCATCCAGTTGGCGAGATCGCCGTTCTCCGCCACCTGCATCGCGCCAAGAAGCGCGATGTCGATGTGGCCGCCGCGGATCATCGCAAATGAATCGGCCGAGGAGAAAAAGCTGGTGGTCGGAATTTCAGTGACGGTCTGCTTGCCGGCATTGATCAGATCCGGGTCCTCGTCGCCCTCGTAAGGGAATGGACCGAAGCCGAGCATGCCGTTCTCGCTCTGCAATTGGACCGACATGCCGTCGGGAATGTAGTTCGACACTAAAGTCGGAATGCCGATGCCGAGATTGACGTAGAATCCGTCGCGCAGCTCCTTGGCGGCGCGTTCGGCCATTTGATCGCGGGTCCAGGGCATGATCAGACCTCCTCACCGGTGGCGGCGGCGGGAACGCGCTTGCGCACCGTGCGTTGCTCGATGTGTTTGGTGGCGTTGGGAACGTGGATCAACCGCTGCACGAACACGCCCGGCGTAATGATGTGATCGGGATTGATCTCGCCCGGCCGCACCAGATGTTCGACCTCGGCGACGGTGATCTTGCCGCAGGTCGCCATCATCGGATTGAAATTCCGCGCGGTCTTGCGATAGACCAGATTGCCTTCATGGTCGCCCATCCAGGCATGGACAATGGCGAGATCGGCGACGATACCGCGCTCCATGATGTATTTGTCGCCGTCGAATTCGCGCTCTTCCTTGCCCTTGGCGATATCGGTGCCGGCGCCGGTGCGGGTGAAGAAGGCCGGAATGCCGGCGCCGCCCGCGCGCAGCCGCTCGGCCAGCGTCCCTTGCGGGTTGAATTCGATTTCCAGCTCGCCGGCCAGATATTGCTGGGCAAACAATTTGTTCTCGCCGACGTAGGAAGCGATCATTTTCTTGATCTGCCGCGTCTCCAGCAGCAGGCCCAAGCCCGCGCCATCGACACCGGCATTGTTCGACGCGACCGTGAGGTTTTTAACGCCCGAGTCACGGATCGCCATGATCAGCACCTCAGGGATGCCGCACAGGCCGAAACCGCCGCACGCGATCAACATTCCGTCCTTGAGGACGCCAGCGAGCGCCTTGGCGGCGTCGGGATAGACCTTCTTCATGTAAATCCTACCAAATTCCCCGGGTCCGATATTTCTACATGACCTTTCGCATCTGCGAAAGGTCAAGAAAAGGCCAGCGGCCGGCGGACATATGCCTATGGCGCCTATTGTTGCGGCGGCGTGATGTCGCGCACCGGATTGCGCGGCCGGGCCGGGGCATCCGGCGTCGCCGGGGCAACCGGCGCGGGTGTCGCGGCCGGCGCCGCCGGCCCGGCCAGCCGGGTCGGCAATGGCAGGTGGTGCGGGTAATAAGTGAAGGCCACGAACAAAGCGGCGAACAGGATCGCCGACACGACCGCGGCCGAGCCGCGGCTGGCGAAAGACACCAGATTGCCGATGCCGCTGGCGATGAAAGCCAGAACCGCCAGCACCAACACATAAAGCCAGTCCACCTGAGCAAGATCGATCGGCATTTTCGTGATCCTCTTTTGGATACTATAAGTCATTTAGCCCCGCGGGCCACCCGCCGACGCCATGTTAGCGCAAACCCGCGATGTGGGTCACCTATTTGATGGCGAAGGCTTTAACCTATTGGTACCTGTTGGCACAGCGCGCTATAGAAGCGCCGCATGACAAACATTCTGATCCTCGCCGAAGTCCACGAAGCGATGAAGGGCCGTTACAGGGCCATGCTGCTGGAGCGCTTTCCACAGTTGACCATCAATGTGGTCGGCCACCACAACGATGTCGGACCCTATATCGCCGACACCGATGTGCTGCTGTGCTTCTCGCCGCCGATGGCGGATCATGTCGTGCGCGACGCGCCAAAGCTGAAATGGATACAGGCGCTCGGCACCGGCGTCGACAACATCGTCGACCTGCCCTCGCTCGGTAGCGACGTCGTCGTCACCAATGTCCGCGGCATTCATGGCGCGCCTGTATCGGAAGCGGCTATCGCCTACATGCTGTCGCTGGCGCGCAGCCTGCCGCAAAGCGCTTTGGCGCAGACGCGCAACGCTTGGGAGCGCTGGCCGTCGGAACTGCTCGACAACAAGACCGTCGGCATCTACGGCGTCGGTTTGATCGCCGAATATCTGGCGCCGATTTGCAAAGCCTTCGGCATGAAGACCGTTGGTTTCTCTGGCACGCCGCGCCCGGCGCCCGGCTTTGACCGCATGGTGGCGCGTGCCGAACTGGTCAAGACCGCGCCGGAACTCGACTTTCTGGTGGCGCTGGCGCCGCTGACGCCGGAGACTCGTAATGTGATCGGCGAGAAGGTGTTCGCGGCGATGAAGCCCTCGGCTTATCTGGTGAATGTCGCGCGCGGCGGCGTGGTCGACGAGAAGGCCCTGGTCGAGGCCTTGGAGAGCGGCCGCATATCCGGCGCGGCGCTCGACGTGTTCTCGCAAGAACCGCTGCCGCCGAACAGCCCGCTGTGGAAGACGAAAAACCTGACGATCTTCCCGCATATGGGCGGCTATTCCGAAGGCTACGAAGACCGCGCCATGCCGACCATTGCCGGAAACATGGAATGCTACCTTTCCGGCGATTTCAAAAAGATGACAAATATCGTGCGCAAACCTGCCTCCTGGGGAAATTAGGCCATGGCATTTTCCGAACGTTTGAACACGCCGATCTCCACCGCCGAGTTGGAGCGCCGCTGGAAGCTCGTGCGCGAAGCCATGGCGCGCGAGAAGATCGACGTTCTGCTGATGCAGAACAACAACGACCACATGGGCGGTTACGTCCGCTGGTTCACCGACATCCCGGCGACCAACGGCTATCCGAACACCGTGGTGTTCCCGCGCGACGACGAAATGACCGTGGTCTGTCAGGGGCCGTTCGGAGGCAATGAGACGCCCTCGGCCGCGGACGGCATCTGGCGCGGCGTCAAGCAGGTGCTGACCACGCCGAGCTACGCCTCGGCGCATTACACCGCGACTTACGATCCCGAGCTTGCCTGCAAGGGTCTCGAGCCCTTCGCCGAGGCAACAATCGGTTTTGTCGGCGATTACCAGATGTCCTATGCGCTCTCGGCCTCAGTGCGGCGCAAGTTCTCCAAGGCGCGCCACGTCGACGCCACCGAGATGGTCGACCGCATCAAGGTGTTCAAGAGTCCGGAAGAAAAGGCGCTGATCCAGCGCGCCGCGACGATGCAGGATGGCGCAATGCGCGCCGCCTTCGCCGCGATCAAGCCCGGCATGCGCGACACCGAGGTCGCCGCGGTGGCGCAGGCCTATAGCCAGTGCCACGGCAGCGAGAACGGCATCTATCTCTGCGCGTCGATGCCGCTCGGCCAGCCGAGCCGCTTCGGCAACCGCCATATGCAGAACCGCACGATCCAGAAGGGCGACCAGTTCGTGCTGCTCGTCGAGGATAACGGACCGGGCGGCATGTACACCGAACTGGGTCGTTCATGTGTCGTCGGCGCCAAGGTGCCGCAGGCCATGAAGGACGAACTCGCCTTCTGCATCGAGTCGCGCCAGGTGACGCTCGATCTCCTGAAGCCAGGCACGCCGAGCAAAGCGGTGTGGGACGGCTTCAACGCCTTCATGCGCAAGAACGGCCGGCCGATGGAATCGCGGCTTTATTGCCACGGCCAGGGCTACGATCTGGTCGAGCGGCCGCTGGTGCGCAACGACGAGCCGATGACCATCGAAAAGGACATGAACATCGTCGTTCATCCGACCTATATCCATGCCGGTTACCTGAACTGGCTGTGCGATTATTATCTGATCGGCGACAACGGCCCGGGCGAGCGCCTGCACAAGTTCCCGGAGGAAATCACCGAAGTCG
>CAITJJ010000024.1 GCA_903892675.1 uncultured Hyphomicrobiales bacterium
CATCCCGCCGCACGCCCCCGGCATGCGCATCGGCCTGTTCGGCGGCACCTTCGATCCGCCGCATCAGGCGCATCTCGACGCGACGCTGCTCGCCATGAAGCGGCTCAAGCTCGATCGCGTCTGGTGGCTGGTGACGCCCGGCAATCCGCTGAAGAACACCAGCGGGCTGGCGCCGCTTGCCGAACGTCTCGCCGCTGCGCGCGCGCTGACGCATCTCCCGCGCATTGACGTCACCGGCCTCGAGGCCGTCATCAACACGCGCTATTCCTTCGACACGATTTCGTGGCTGATCAAGCGCTGCCCGCGCGTGCAGTTCGTCTGGATCATGGGCGCCGACAATCTGCGCCACTTCCATCGCTGGCAGAAATGGCGTGGCATTGCCGAGCTCGTCCCGATGGTGGTGGTCGATCGCCCCGGTCCAAGTCTTTACGCCTCGGCCTCGACCGCCGGGCAGGCTTTGGCGCGCTTCCGCATCCCTGAGAACGCCGCCGCCTCGCTGCCGGGACGCCGCGCGCCGGCCTGGGCTTTCCTGCACGGGCTCAAATCCGGCCTGTCGTCGACGGCGCTGCGCGCAATGCGCAAGCACCCCGACACCTCCACGACGGCGAAAGCTGGCGATTGACGGGCAATATGATTATGGTGCGGACAACACGCGCCGAATGACGGTCACCTGATCGTCGCGGACTGAAAGGACACCTACCCCCTGGCAAAATCGACACGCACCGCCAAGCGACCTGCTGCTTCCGGCAAGACTTCTGCCGGCAAGAAGCCGGGCGCTGCGAAAGGCAAAAGCCCGTTTAAGGGTTCAGCGAAAGGCGCGGCCAAGAATTCCTCGAAAAATTCTCCAAAGAATGCGCTGAAGAATTCTTCCAAGAGTTCCTCCAAAGGCTCGGCGAAAAGTTTTTCCAAGAATAAAGCAGCGAAAAAGCCGCTCGCGCCGAAGCCGGCGCCAAAGCCGAAGACCGCCGCCGAACAGATCCGCGACAACAAGGTGCTCGGCTATATCCTCGCCAGCATGAACGAGATGAAGGCCGAGGAGCCTGTGGTCATCGACCTGTCGGACAAATCCTCGATCGGCGAGACCATGGTGGTCGCCACCGGCCGTTCCAATGTGCATCTCGGCGCGATCGCCGACCGCGTGGTCAAGGACCTGAAAGGCCACGGCATCACCGGCATCGGCGTCGAGGGCCTGCGTCAGGGCGACTGGGTGCTGATCGACGCGGGCAGCGTCATCGTCCACCTGTTCCGGCCCGAGGTGCGCACGTTCTACAATATCGAGAAGATGTGGAGCGCGTGAGGTAAACTCGAAGCGCGGGGCAATCCATGCGCATCATCATCGCTGCCGTCGGCAAACTAAAATCCGGCCCCGAAACCGAACTGGCCGAACGTTACGCTAAGCGCACGACGCAAACCGGCCGTGCGCTCGGCCTGAAAGCCGTCGAAGTCATCGAGATCCGCGAAAGCCGCGCCGACGACGCGGCCAAACGCATGATCGAGGAATCGATCGCGCTGATGACGATCATCCCGCCCAGCGCCGTCGTCGTGCTGCTCGACGTCAAGGGCGAGAACCGCGACAGCGACCAGCTCGCGGCGCAATTGTCGGCCTGGCGCGCCAATGACGTGCCCGCCGTGGTCTTCATCATCGGCGGCGCCGACGGCTTCGCGCCGTCCTTGCGCGACAAGGCGACGTTGCGCCTGTCATTCGGCGCGGCCACCTGGCCGCACCAGCTGGTGCGGGTCATGCTGCTCGAACAGATCTATCGGGCCACCACGATCCTGACCGGGCACCCGTATCACCGGGCATAGGCGTACGGTGAGCACCCCGCCCCCGCGGTCGTCCTAACTTGGTCTCAATCCACCTGCATAAATTGACGCACAATGAACTTGCCGCCCCATCCCGCAGGCGTAACGTGACGGCGATGATTTGCCAGCCCAGCAGCCTCACGAATCGTACCGCGTTCGCGGCGGTGTTCGGCCTATCCCTGCCGCTGTTATTCGCCGCCGCCGCTTTCGGCCAGAGCCCGGCGTCGCGCAGCGAGCCGCTGGCCACCGACAAATCGCAGGCGCTCGACGGCCTTAAAGTTCACGACCAGGAACTCGAGGCGGCGCGCGACAAGCAACGCAAGTCGATCGAGGCGGAAACGGCCCTGAAGCGTGAGATCGAACAGATCGGCGCCGACCGCCGCAAGCTGGCGCAGGACCTGATCGACACCGCCGGCCGGCTGCGCGCGACCGAAGCCGCGATCGAGGCAACGCAGGTCCGTCTCAAGCCGCTCGACGACAGCGAACGCGGCATTCGCGCCTCGCTCGAGGGCCGCCGCGCGGTCATCGCCGAGGTACTGGCGGCATTGCAGCGCATCGGTCACCGGCCGCCGCCGGCGCTGATCGCCAGCCCGGAAGACGCCTTGCAGGCGGTGCGCACGGCGATGGTGCTGGGCGCCGTGCTGCCGGAGATGCGCGGCAAGGTCGACGCGCTGGCCGGCGACCTGACCAACCTGCTCAATGTCCGCAAAAGCATCGACGCTGAGCGCAGCCGTTTGAAAAACGAAATCGCCACGCTCGATGGCGAGCGCAGCCGCATGGCCGCCCTGATCGAGCAGCGCCAGAAACAGCAGACCGAGCGCGAGCAGGCTTTGGCCGCTGAGCGCTCGCGCGCGGGCGAACTGGCCCGCCAGGTCGACAATCTCAAAGATTTGATCGGCAGACTGGAGGCGGGCCTCGACCCGGCGGCGCGCGATGCCCGCGAGGCCGCCCGCAGCGAGTCCCGCCCGGCCGTCTCGGCTTACCGTGACCCCGGCCGTCTGGCGCCGGCGGGGGCCTTCGCCTCGCTCCGCGGCC
>CAITJJ010000025.1 GCA_903892675.1 uncultured Hyphomicrobiales bacterium
AAGCGCACGATGTCCCGAAGACCATACCGCCTCGGCCGCTCGCTCACGGGCTTAGGGCTGTTCGCCACAAAGCCGATCAAGAAGAAGTCGCGCATCGCCGAATATACGGGCCGCCGGCTTGGCATCGATGCCGCGCTCAAGGCGGAAAAGAGCGGCAATCGCTACCTCTACGAGGTCAACAGCAAGATCACCATCGATGGCGCCCGGCACGGCAACATCGCCCGCTATTTCAACCATTCCTGCAATCCAAATTGCGACACCTTCATCCGCGACCGGCGCGTGTTCATCCGCACCTTGCGCAACATCAAGCCGGAAGAAGAGCTGACCTACGATTACGGCCGCGACTATCTCAAGAACGTCATCGGCCTCTCCAATTGCCTGTGCTCGCGCTGCCGCAAGCGGCGCAAGAAGCACGCCGCCGAACTGCGCGAGAAGCGCGCGCGCAAGAAGGCGCGGCTGGCCAAGGCCTCGTCGAAAGGCAAAACGAAAAAGACCGCCAGAAAGACCGCCAAGAAGCGCGGCGGCAAGAGCTGACCGGCATGGCCGTCGCTTCCGGCAAGAAGGCCGCGAAGGCCAAATCGCTCCTTTATCGCGTCGGCCGCGCGCAGACCGGGCTCGGCCTGTTCGCGGCGCAGGACATCCCCGAGCGCAAATTGATCATCGAATATATCGGCAAGCGCATTCCGACGCGCCTGGCGCAGGAAATCGACCGCCGCCGCGCCAACAAGTATCTGTTCGAGATCGACAGTCGCTGGACCATCGACGGTGCGAGCCGGCTCAATCTGGCGCGATACGTCAACCATTCCTGCGATCCCAATGCCGAGGCCGAATCCAACCATGGCCGGCTGATGTATCGCGCCATCAAGCCGATCGCCGAAGGCTGCGAGATCACCCTCGACTATGGCGAGGAGCATATGGAACTGTATTTCGGCGCCGCCGGCTGCCTGTGCCCGCCCTGTGCCGACATGGCGAAAAAGGCTGCGAAAAACCTGGTCAAGAAGGCTGCCAAAAAGCCCTCTAAACGCAGTGCGAAAGCGGCCCGCTGAAGCACGGCCGCTATTCGCAATTGCCCGTGCAAGCGGCAGCTGTCTTGTGTTAGGCAGGCGGCCCTTGCTCGCCAGAGAGATCTATCGCCGGTGACATCAGACAGCCCCGCCCCTCCGGCGCCCCGCTCGCGCTCCGACATGGTGCCGCGCGGCATCATGTTCATGCTGGGCGCGACGGTGATGTTCGCCGGTTCGACCGCTTTGTCGAAATGGCAGGTCGATACTTATTCCTTCGCCGAGGTGCTGCTGTTCCGCTCGGCCGTATCGCTGATCGTCTGCGCGCTCTTGATCATGCCGCGCATCGGCGTGACTGTCTTCCGCACGAAACACATCGGTCAGCATTTCGGCCGTAGCATCACCCAGACCGTGGCGCAGGCTTGCATCCTCATCGCGCTCAGCCTGATGCCAATCGCCGGCGCCATGGCGATCAACTTTTCGGCACCCTTGTTCGCCACGTTGTTCGCGGCGTTCTGGTTGCGCGAAAGCATCGGTCTGGCGCGCGGCCTGGCGCTGGTCGTCGGCTTCTGCGGCGTGCTGCTGGTGGTCTCGCCCGGCGCCGACAGCTTCACCATCGGCGCGCTGTTCGCCGTCGCCAACGCGGTGCTGTACGGCAGCGTCACCGCGGCGGTGCGTGGCATGTCGAATACCGAATCGGCGGAGACTCTGTCCATCGACCAGATGGGCTTCATGACATTGTTCTTCGCTCTCGCCACGCCGTTCTTCGGCTTCACCCTGCCGAACGCCACCGACACGATCGCCATGATCGTCATCGGCGTCTTCAATGGCTTCGGCCAGTATTGGTGGACGCGCGCACTGTCGATGGCGCCGCCCTCGGCGGTCGGGCCGTTCTATTATTTCTCGCTGGTCTGGGCGATCGCGCTTGGCTACATCTTCTGGGGTGACGTGCCGACGCTGACCCTGCTCGCGGGCTCGGGCATCGTCGTCGCCTCGGGCCTGATGCTGCTATGGCGCGAGAGCGGCAAGAAGCCGAAAACCGCATAAGAAAAAACGGGAGACAAGTATCATGGCCATCAACATCCGCCGCGTCGTCACCGGTCACGACGACCAGGGCCGCGCCAAGGTGCTGATCGACGAGCAGGTCACCAACACCTTCTCGCACCGCGCCGGCGCCGAGTTCAGCGTCATCTGGTCGAGCGAGGGTTTTCCGGTCAACAATGACGGCGATGAAGATCCGTCGGGCAGGAAGATCGGCACGACCATCGACAACGGCAGCGTGTTCCGCATCGTCTCGTTTTCGCCAGGCGTCGCGCCGCGCAATCACCGCACCGATTCCATCGACTACGCGGTGGTGATGTCCGGCGAAATCGACATGGTGCTCGACATTGGCACCGTGCACCTGAAGGCCGGCGACGTGCTGGTGCAACGTGGCACCATCCATGACTGGGTCAATAGCGGCAGCGTTCCCTGCGTCATCGCCTTCACATTGATATCGGCCAAGCCCGTCATCGCCGGCGGCAAGCCATTGCCGGCGCACGGCTGATTATTTATCCAACTCCGGATAGCGCCTGAAGATGCCGTTCTCGTTGAAAGCAATCCGGCGCTCGGACGCGAGATAGGCCTGGATCGCCGGCCGATCGGCAACGCGGTTGCGCACCGCGACGACCTTGGGAATTTTACGCTCAATGCGTTTCATCGCCTTCGGAAAGGCGTAGCGCATGCCTTCGACCAGTTGGAACAGCGACAGGTCGACGTAGCTGATCTTGCGGCCCAGCAAGTATGGCCCGCCGCTTTTGTCGATCACGCGTTCGAAATAGCCGAAATATTTAGGCGCGCGCTCATCGAGAAAGCCGCTCGCATAGCGCAAGGCTTCCGGCTTCTGATCTTCATAATAGAGCCCCGTCGCGACCGGGTGATGCGTGTCGTGCACTTCCTTGATGAAGTCGGTCACTGTCAGTTGCAGCGCATTGAGCCACGCCCTCTGACCCTCGTCTTTCGGCGCCAGGCCAATACGCGGCCCGAGATGGAAAAGAATGTTCGCCACCTGGGCGATGACAAGCCTGCCGGATTTCAGAAACGGCGGCGCGAAGGGCGGTCGCTTCTCGCCCGCCCCTTTCATCATCGCCATCATCTTTTCGATGCCGCTTTTGCCGCGCGCGACATCGTCATAGTTAGCGCCGGCCTCTTCCAGCGCCAGCCGCACGAATTCGCCGCGGCCTTGAATGCCAGGCCAGTAATAAAGCTGATAGCGCATCGTCTTAGCCTCTTGTCCGTCAATGCCCACAGGCCGCTAACCCATTGTCACAATTCCCGCCTAACCTCCGCCTCTCGCATATTTAAGAGGAGCCTGTCATGCGCGCCATCGCCACTTTGGCCACCTTGCCCCTTGCCGCAGTCCTGACGCTGTCGCCCGCCAGCGCGCAAACGATTTTTCCCATCGACCGCGCCGACATTCTGGCCGCCTCGCGCTTCGATTTTAAAGTCGAATTTCCCGGCCTGCAAAAGCCGGACGCCACGCCTGTCACCATCAATGGCGAACCCTATGCCAAGGTTCTCGGGAAGGCCGCGCAATTCGTCGAACGCGAGGACGGCAAGGACCAGTCGGCTTTGATCCTGCGCGACGTCACGCTCAAGCCCGGCACTTATAAGGTGCAGGCGGGCGCCGCTGCGGTTACCTGGAACGTCTATTCAACCGGCCCGCGCAAGGCCAGAAACGTCATCCTGTTCATCGGCGACGGCCTGTCGCCGGCGCACCGCATCGCCGCCCGTCTGCTGTCCAAGGGCATCGCGGAGGGCAAGAGCCTCGGCAAGCTCGCCATCGACGACATGCCGAATATGGCGCTGGTCGCCACCGCCGGCACCGACTCGATCGTCACCGACTCGGCCAATGCGGCGAGCGCCTTTGCCACCGGTCACAAGAGCGCCGTCAACGCCATGGGCGTCTATGCCGACCGCACCGCCAACCCGTTCGACGATCCGAAGGTCGAGACCATCGGCGAACTGGTCAAGCGCCACAATATGGCGCTTGGCATCGTCACCAATACCGAGACCGAAGACGCAACGCCGGCCGCGATGGCGACGCATACCCGGCGGCGCGCCAGCTACGACCAGATCGTCGAGCAGTATTTCGACATCAAGCCGGACGTGCTGATGGGCGGCGGGCTGGCCAATTTCCTGCCCGGCAAGGCCGAAGGCTCGAAGCGCAAGGACGAGACCGACTACCTCGGCAAGTTCAAGGACGCCGGCTATCGCTATGTTTCAACTGCCACCGAACTCAACGCCGCCGGCAGCGATGCCGCGACCGGCAAACTGCTCGGCCTGTTCGCGCTCGGCAACATGGATGGCGTGCTAGACCGAAAATTCCTCAAGGGCGGCACCGTCAAGAAATTCCCCGACCAGCCGGACCTGACCGACCAGGTCAAAACATCGCTGAACCTGCTGTCGAAAAATCCGAACGGCTTTTTCCTGATGGTCGAATCCGGCCTGATCGACAAATACGCGCACGCGCTCGACTTCGACCGCGCCGTCTATGACACCATTATGCTCGACAATGCTGTGCGCCAGACCAAGGAATGGGCGAAAGCGCGCGGCGACGACACGCTCATTCTGGTCGTGTCCGATCACAACCACCCGAATAGCCTAATCGGCACCATCAATGACGACATGAAGACGACGCCCAATGTGCCGATGCGTGAGCGCGTCGGCACTTACGATAAGGCCGGCTTCCCGAACTACCCGGCGCCCGATGCCGACGGCTATCCGAACCGCGTCGACGTCAGCCGCCGCATCGCCATCTTCTCGGCGGCGGCGCCGGATTATTACGAAACCTTCCGCCCCAAGCTCGACAATCCGAACCTGCCGGCGGTCGAAGGCAAGGATAAAGGCACCTATGTCGCCAACGAGCAATACAAGGATGTGCCCGGCGCCATGCTGCGCTTCGGCAACCTGCCGGCGATGATGAATGCCAGCGTGCATTCCGGCGAGGACGTCATCCTCACCGCCACCGGTCCCGGCAGCGAGCGC
>CAITJJ010000026.1 GCA_903892675.1 uncultured Hyphomicrobiales bacterium
ACCGGAAATTCAACCGCGAGGTCCAAGGCGGCGAACGTCGCGTCAGCCGATGCGTCGTCTCGCTGAACGGCGATATCATACTGGCGCGGAATCTTGACAGTGACGCCCGGCTCATCGTCGCGCGTATGGGGACGCGCGGCGCTGGCGGAGAGGCTGCCATTCTTGCCGGTGAAGGAGTCGAGCGACAACCGCGCATCCGGCTGGGTCGCGCCCGACCAGGTCAAAAGGAATACGCAGGCGGGCAGAAAAAGCTGCCGCATGTCTTTCACATCCTTCGGGCGCGCGCCCGGCGCACACGGCGCGCTGGCGGACAAAAATAAAAATGAAGGCGAATCACTCTTCGCAAGCCGCGATACATGCGGGCCAAAGCCGCCCGATTTGCGAAGGATTAAGGCCGGAATTACGGCGATAACGCCCAGCTATCGCCGCAGTTCCACGGGACGGAACGATTCGCGGCGAGAACGTTCAGGCCCGCGCCACGATTCCAGCGCGCGGCGCCGCCAACCGCGCCAGCGCCTGCTCATAGCCGGCGAGGACGCCGTCGACCATGGTTTCGACCGAGAACGAGGTGGCGACCTGCGTGCGCAGCCGCCGCGCCGTGTCGTTGATCGCCGCCGGTTCGCACATGGCGGCGGCAATGGCCTTGGCCAGCTGCGCCGCGTCGCCGGGCGGGATCAACGCCGGCGACAGCGCGCCGTAGATTTCCGGAATGCCGCCGACATTGGTGGTGATCAGCGGCTTGCCGGCGGCGGCGGTCTCCAGCACCACGTAGGGCAGCGATTCGGCGCGCGACGGAATGACCATGACGCGGCCAAGCGCCATGGCGGCGCGCGCCCGCATCGGCGACATGAAGCGAATGGCGGAGGTCAGGCCAAGGCTCTCGACCTGCGCCCGCAACTCGGCCTCGGACGGGCCGCCGCCGACGAGGGTCGCGGTGACCGGCGGCGCGCCATTGCTGTGCAGCAGCGCAATGGCGTCGATCAGGACATCGATGCCCTTGACCGCGCGCAGTTCACCAAGAAACACCAGATCGGTGGCATCGCTCGCCAGCGCGACCGGTTCGAATTCGGCGGCGCTGACGCCGTTATGGACGACGCGCGTCAGGCCCGCGGGCCTGCCGATCTTGGCGTTGAAGACGGCGGCGCTGAACGCGCTTTCAAACAAGAACAGATCGCCGCGCGTCATCAGGATGCGCTCAAGCGCGAGATAGGCCTTGCCGGAGAGCGTGGTGTGATCGAGCAGCAGGCTGCCACCATGCGGCGTGTAGGCGCGCACCGCCGGTTTGCCGGCGAATGCGAGGCGCGCGAAGGCGCCGCCTTTGGCGCCGTGGCCGTGCACGACATCAGCCTGCGTCGCGCGCACGCGCTGGCTGACGTGCCAGAAACCGGCGAGGTCGCGCGGCCGGAACGAGCGTTCGATCGGGATGCGCGACAGGCCGAGCGCAAGCTGGGGCGCGAGGTCGTCGAGCATCGCCTGCGTAACGCGGTCGCCGGTGAGGCTGTCGGCGACAATGCCGACGCGGTGGCCGCGCGCGATCTGGCCGCGGACCAGATCGGCGACATGACGGAACAGGCCGCCGACCGGAGAGCGCAGGACGTGAAGGATGTTGCGCGGGGGCATGACGGCTCTTGATCCAGTCTCAGGTCGTTTCAATCAGGCGCGACATTGCGTCGCGCCTGAGACCGAACATGTATTCAATTTGTTGAAAAAGTTCCATAGCGCCGCGGCCGCGATCGGTTCGCAGCTTTAACCGGCATGAAACATCAT
>CAITJJ010000027.1 GCA_903892675.1 uncultured Hyphomicrobiales bacterium
TCCCTAGGACTATATACACGTCATCCCGTCCCATCTACGAGGGGCGTTTGATCAGCGTCGTCAGATGCTGGGGCGGGGAGCGGTGGCTGGTGGAGGCGTCGGAGATGCGGCGCAACGACTTCACCAGCGGTCCAAGCCGCTCCGTCCCGGCGCACTCAATCCGTGCGTCACTGGATCCCGTCGATGGCTGTCCGATAACCGGTCGAGGTTTCAAATCGGATTGTCCTGGACCCACGAGCGGTGGATAGGCGGCCTATTCGATAAAAAGAAGGGTTGCCTGAAAGGTAAGTCCACCGGGGGCTTTGCGGAGCAAACCTATAAACATCGCGCGCGGGACGCCGGGAAACCGGCAACTCCGTGGTGACTAACCTGCGTACTTAACTAGCAACTTACGCAGGGCTGCGGGGCTGTTGTGGCCCCCGCGTTCCGCGCGCCCTCGTGGCGCATGTCGGGTTTACCCGATATGCGCAATCGAGAAGTCGGGGGCGAAGATGGGAATGCGATTTGGAATAGGGGCGTGCCCGGCGCCTCACAAAAAATACGGGCGATGAATCACGTCTGCGCGCCGTCCGCTTACTTCGCGCCGCTTGCGGCGTCCTGCGCGGTGAAGAAGCGCACCATCACGTCGGTGGCGTCGGCCGGCGGCGCGGCGAGCCGGCTCTGGAATTCAAGGCGCTCGCCGGGGCCGAGGATGCTGCGGCGTGGCAGCGCGGTCCATGTATAGACGTCCTGGCCGGTGGCGTTGCGCGCGGCAAAGCGCAGCCGCGGCACTTCGGTCGGCTTGTTGGCGGTGCTGACGATCACGCCTTCGATGATCAGGATGTTGACGCCGTCCTGCGCTTCCTTGGAGATCTTGACCTTGTCGAATTTCAGATTGCGCAGATTGACCGGCAGGCCGATCGCCGCGAACAGCGAGGCGGTCTGCGGCAGATAGCGCACAATTTCGCTGCGCGCGCCGACCAGCGCGACGTTGAAGGCAAACAGCACGAGGATCACAGCGGTCCAGCGCGACATGCGCTTGGATTGCTGGCGGCGCACCTTCAGGCGTTCGCGGCGGGCGATATAGCTGTCGGCTTCCTCGGGGTCGATCTCGGTGCGCAAAACGCCGGTCCGCAGCGACTCGGTGTAGACGCCGTCGCCGCGCAAGGATTCGCCGTGCGCATCGAGGTCGATCGGCGGCACCAGCGATGGACCGTCGGTGACGGCGAGGCCATAACCACTATCGTGACCACCATCCTGGCGGCCGTCCTGGTTGTTTTGACCGTCGAAGTCTTCCTGGGCGGTGTCCGGGCGGGGTGCGAGATCGCTGTTATGCGGCGCATCGTCGAACGGTGCCGGCGCGGTCTCCGAACCGTAAGCCGGCGGGAACTCGTCGGCCGGCGGCTCGGCCGGAGGGTCGTTGTCGGCCGGAGCATTCATGGCCGGCGGCGGGTTGGTGTCCTGCCGCGGCGGCGATTGTTCGCTATAGGGCTCGCCCGATTCGGCCTCGGCTTCGGCGATGACGCCATCGACAAAGGCAGTGACGCCGGAGGCGGGCTTGGCGACGCCGGCAAACCAGGTCGTTTTGCAGCGCGCACAACGCACGGCACGCCCGGTCGGCCCGACCGAGGTCGGGTCAATCATGTAGGACGTCGCGCAGTTGGGGCAGACAATCAGCATGGGTATCTATGGGCAACCCGGACTTCTAGTGGCCCCGAACCTACCAGCCGAGCGTTAATGGACTGGAAACCATGGCCCGGCGTGGCCAATAGACTTGAACCATGGCCTGGGAAGGCTCTGTTCCCGGCCCTATGCCGATGGCGGTGGCGTGATATTCCTGTAAAACCGGGAATCTCAGGCGCAAACTTGGGGCTCCGGCTGTTTCCCGGCAGTTTCCGGCGGGAAACGGGCGGTCTGGGGCTGAGCGCGGGCGGCGTCGGGGATAATCTCGGGGTCAGGAAGACAATTGGTCGGAGACGGGCGTGGTCCGATTCGAAAACGTAGGTCTTCGTTATGGTCTCGGCCCGGAGGTGCTGCGCGACCTTACATTCCGTATCGAGCCGCATTCCTTCCAGTTTCTCACCGGTCCGTCCGGCGCCGGCAAGACCTCGCTGCTGCGGCTGTTGTTTCTGTCGCTCAAGCCGACGCGCGGGCTGATCACGCAATTCGGCCACGACGTCGCGACATTATCCAAGGACGCGGTGGCGACCTTGCGCCGGCGCATCGGCATCGTGTTCCAGGATTTCCGCTTGCTCGACCACATGACGACCTACGAGAACGTCGCATTGCCGTTGCGTGTGATGGGCCGGCACGAGGACAGCTATCGCGATGAGGTGATCGAGTTGCTGCGCTGGGTCGATCTCGGCGAGCGGATGTGGGCCTTGCCGCCGGTACTGTCGGGCGGCGAGAAGCAGCGCGCCGCGATCGCGCGCGCGGTGATCGCGCGGCCGCAA
>CAITJJ010000028.1 GCA_903892675.1 uncultured Hyphomicrobiales bacterium
ACGATTTTCATGGATTTCGATCCCCGCTTGAGCCCGTTTTAACTTTACGCAGTGCGGGCGGTGTCACTGAGCCGGGCCCTCGAAGCACGCTTCGCAGGCATGACCGTGGATATAGAATCAAACGCCGTGCCAGATGCCGGCCAAGGCGCTATCCTGCTGATTCGATGGACTAAAGTTGAAAGGCCGGGGCCCGGCGGAAATACCGCCCGGTGGTCCCGCCTAATCTGACGCCAGCATCAAAACGCGCTGCACAAAAAATAGTCAGCTAATTTGGCGGTCATATTCGCGTCGCCAGACCCGTTCCGGCCTGGCGGCTCGCGCCCGGCCGGATCGACTTTTTTGCCGCGCTCGTTTTTTGATTTTCGCGTTTCCGGACGGCGAACCGGTTCCCACTTCGCCTGGAAACGCTCTATTGCAGCGCTTCACCGTGCTGGCTGACATCGAGACCCATGATCTCGTCCTCGTGGCGTACGCGCAGCGGCACCATCATGCCGACCACCTTGAGGATGACGAAGGTCATGCCACCGGACCACAGCAGCGTGACGCCGATGCCGTACAACTGGGCCAGCAGTTGCTGCGGATTGCCCTCAAGCAGCCCCGATACGCCGCCGGGCATTTCCGCGCTCGCCGACAGGCTGCCTACCGCGAACACTCCGACGGCGATTGTGCCGATCAGGCCGCCGATGCCGTGCACGCCGAAGACGTCTAGCGAATCGTCGTAGCGCAATTTGTGCTTGAGCCAGGTGCAGGCCCAGAAGCAGACGCCGCCGGCGACGACGCCGATCAGCACGCCGTGCATCGGCATGACGAAGCCCGACGCCGGCGTGATGGTGCCGAGGCCGGCAACGGCGCCGGAGATGATGCCGAGCACCGACGGCTTGCCGCGCGTCCACCACTC
Organism: uncultured Hyphomicrobiales bacterium; assembly: GCA_903892675.1. Taxonomy (GTDB): domain Bacteria; phylum Pseudomonadota; class Alphaproteobacteria; order Rhizobiales; family Xanthobacteraceae; genus Pseudolabrys. The sequence goes on from CAITJJ010000028.1 coordinate 899, forward strand.
CAAAGCCATCCAGGTGAAAGCGCCGGCGCTGGCCGCGAGGTGCGTGGATACAATCGCCATCACCGCGCGCGAATTGGCGCCGAGCGCCGAGCCGCCGTTGAAGCCCATCCAGCCAACCCACAACAGGCCGGTGCCGATGACCGCCAAAGACAGATCGTGCGGCGACAAATTCTCGCTGCCGTAGCCGCGGCGTTTGCCGACGACAATGGCTGCGACCAGACCGGCGACGCCGGCATTGAGATGCACGACCAGGCCGCCGGCAAAATCGACGACGCCGTAGGCGCCGAGGAAGCCGCCGCCCCAGACCCAATGCGCGATCGGCACATAGACGAGAAACAGCCAGAAAACGCTGAACCAGAGAAAGGCCGAGAAGCGCAGGCGGTCGGCGACCGAGCCGGCGACCAGCGCCACGGTGATGACCGCGAAGGTCATCTGGTACAGCATGAACAGGCTTTCCGGGAGGTTCTTCGCCAAAGGCGACACCGATTCAAGCGTAATGCCGTTCAGAAAGAGGCGCTCCAGCGTGCCGAAATAGGCGCCGTCGCCGGTGAAGGCGAGGCTGTAGCCGGCGACCGCCCACAATATCGAAACAAGGAATGTCGCGGCCATCGACTGCGCCATGGTGGCGAGCACGTTCTTCTTGCGCACCATGCCGGCGTAAAACAATGCGAGGCCAGGGATGGTCATCATCAGCACCAGGCCGGTGGCGGCGATCATCCAGGCCGTGTCGGCCTTGTCGATCGTGCTGGCGGGCGCGGCGGTCTGCGCGAAAGCCGTCGATGTCATCGACAATAACGTCACCGTCGCCGGCAGCGCGGCAAGGCGCGCGGCAAGACGCGAGTGCGCAAGGCTAAAGGGCGCCAGTCTCATATCATTCCCCCCGGAATTCATTGATCTTGTTTTTGACGATGAGCTAGAGCGCGTCGACGTCGGTCTCACCGGTGCGAATTCGCACCGCCTGCTCAATCGGCGTGACGAAGATCTTGCCGTCGCCGATTTGTCCAGTGCGGGCGGCGGCGGCGAGCACGTCCATCACCTGGTCGACCTGTTCGGAAGCGACGCCCAATTCGATGCGCACTTTGGGCAGGAAGTTCACGGCGTATTCGGCGCCGCGATAAATCTCCATATGCCCCTTCTGCCGCCCGTAGCCCTTGACCTCGCTCACGGTCATGCCGTGGACACCGATGCGGGTGAGTGCGTCGCGCACCTCGTCGAGCTTGAAAGGCTTGATGACGGCGATGACCAGCTTCATGGCGTTCTTTCCGGAGTTTCGGTGACGGAAATGAATGGAAATCCCCGCCGAATAGGCCCGGCGAGAGCATACGAACAAACTAGCGGCAGATGGCATAAAGTTTAAGCGGCTTTTTTGCCGCGCCCACAAGCAACGGCCCGCTGCGTGGGCATTCCAGGACAGGTCTATTGACCTATTTGCCGGGTTCGCCGCGCCGCAGCCGGACCAGGCCTTCCTGCGCCACCGAGGCGACCAGGGTGCCGTCGCGGGTGAAAATCAGGCCGCGGGCGAAGCCGCGCGAGCCCTGCAGGCTGGGCGTGTCCTGCGCGTAAAGCAGCCACTCGTCGGCCCGGAATGGCCGATGCAACCAAAGGGCGTGGTCGAGGCTCGCCGCCATGAATTCCTTCTCGAACAAGGTGCGGCCATGCGGCGTGAGCGAGGCGTCGAGCAAGGTCATGTCTGAGGCATAGGCCAGCGCGCACTGGTGCAGCGACAGCTCGTCGGGTAGCCGGCCGTTGATCTTGATCCAGACGTGAAAACGGCCGTCGGGATATTTCTTGCCCGTGTAGCGGTCGAACTCGACCGGACGCATTTCGATCGGGCGCTCGCGCTCGTAATACCGACGTACCGCTTCAGGCAATAATGGCAGGTATTTCGCGCGAACTTCTTTCTCGGTTGGCAACTGTTCAGGCGGCGGCACGTCCGGCATCTGCGCTTGGTGTGTCAGACCTTCTTCATGCGTGTGGAAAGAGACGAGCATGGAAAAGATCGGATGGCCGTGCTGGCGGGCGGTGACACGGCGGGTGGTAAAACTCTTGCCATCGCGCATGCGATCGACGTCGTAGATGATCGGTACCTTGGGATCGCCCGGCAGCAGGAAATAAGCGTGCATCGAATGCGCCAGCCGGTCCGGTTCGACCGTCCGAACCGCCGCTACCAAAGCCTGGCCGATCACCTGTCCGCCGTAGACGCGCTGCCAGCCGTTCTGCGGCGAGCGGCCTCGGAACAGATTGAGGTCGAGTTCTTCAAGGTCAAGGATGGCCAGCAGATCATCGACGGCGGTGGGCATGAGCGACATCCGAGCGTGGTCAAATCGGTCCCCCAACCTGCTATGGTGGCTCGGGATTTACAAGGAACCGCAATGAAAAAGGCTGTCTCGTCGCAACGTGCCGACGTCGTGATTGGCGGCGCCGGCTTTGCCGGTCTGGCGCTGGCGATTGCGCTGCGCCAGGCGTTGGGCGAAAGTTTCACGGTGGTGGTCGCCGATCCGGCGCTGGCGCAAGTGCCCTCGAAGGATCCGCGCGCCACGGCGATCGCGGCGGCGGCACGGCGGCTGTTTGAGGCGATCGGCGTCTGGGAGACGGTGGCGCCCGGCGCGCAGCCGATCCTCGACATGGTCGTGACCGACTCAAAGCTCGACGACGCGGTGCGGCCGACTTTCCTGACATTTGGCGGTGAGGTCGAAGCGGGTGAGCCGTTCGCACACATGATCGAAAACCGGCACCTGATTGATGCACTGGTGGCGAAGGCGCAAGAACTCGGCATCGACCTGCGGGCGACCGCGGTCGACAGCTTCGAAGCCGCGCCACATTCGATCGTTGTGACCTGCGCCAATGGCGAGACGCTCCAGGCACGCTTGCTGGTCGGCGCCGACGGCGCGCGTTCGAAAGTCCGCGAACAGGCTGGCATCGTCACGCATGGCTGGAATTACGATCAGTCGGCCATCGTCACGACCGTCGCGCATGAACGCGAACATAATGGCCGCGCTGAGGAGCATTTCCTGCCCGCCGGACCGTTTGCGATTCTGCCGCTGACCGGAAATCGCGTCTCGATCGTGTGGACCGAAAGCAATCGCGACGCCGAGCGGATGATCGCGTTGCCGGACGAGGAATTCCATACTGAACTCGAAAAGCGGTTCGGCCTGCATCTCGGCGATCTCAAAGTTGCCGGTCCGCGCAAGGCGTTTCCGCTTGGCCTGTTCACCGCGCGCGACTTCATTGCCGAGCGGCTGGCGCTGGTCGGCGACGCCGCGCATGTTATCCATCCGATTGCCGGACAGGGCCTCAATATGGGCCTGCGCGATGTCGCCGCCCTGGCCGAAGCGATCGCCGATGCGGCGCGACTCGGTCTGGATATCGGCGCGACGGATGTGCTGGAGCGCTATCAGCGCTGGCGGCGTTTCGACACCATGACCATGGGTGTCGCCACCGACGGCTTGAACAAATTGTTTTCCAATCATTCGGACGTGTTGCGGCTGGCGCGCGACGTCGGCCTTGGCGTTGTCGAACGCATTCCGGCGCTGAAGAAAGTCTTCATCCGCGAAGCCGCAGGCTTTACCGGCGACGTGCCGAAGCTGATGCGCGGCGAGGGAGTTTAATCTTGATCCCTCCCCTTTCAGGGGAGGATCAGAAAAATCAGCTCAGCGGAATGCTGCCGACGTGATCGTGGAACGCCTTGCGCTTGGAGATGGCGGCGTACCAGCGATCGAGGTTCGGCGTCGCCGGACGGTTCGACACCAGCTGAACGTAGCGGTAGCACATCACGCCGACCGGAATGTCGCCGTATGAAAATGTTGAGCCGCTGACGTATTCGGTTTTGCCGAGCTGCTTGTCGAGGATGACCATGCAGTCGCTGGTTTTCTCCTGCGACGTCTTGATCGCGGCGTGGTCGCGCTTGTCTTCCGGCGTTCGGATCAAACCCCAGAACGCGCCGAGAATGGCAGGGCCGACGACCGAGAGTTGCCAGTCCATCCACTGGCTGGCGAGGCCGCGCTGGTGCGCATCCTTCGGCTCCAGCACGCCGGCTTTGTCATGCTTGCCGGCGAGATAGCGGATGATCGAATTGGATTCCCACAGGATGAAGCCGTTTTCCTCCTCCAATGTAGGCACCAGCGAATTCGGGTTCATGGCGAGATAGGCGGGTTCCTTGGTCTTGCCAAATGCGCCGCCGACATCGATGCGGCTATGTTCCAGGCCAAGTTCGCCAACCGCCCACATCGCCTTCTGCACGTTGGAGGATGTGTTGCGGCCCCAGATTTTGATCATCGGTCGTTCCTTCCCAAATTATTCGATTGACTATGCGAGAACTGGTTAGTCTAGCCGGCGCGCTTCTTCCGGCAGCATGATCGGAATGCCGTCGCGGATCGGATAGGCAAGCTTGGCCTTGCGGGAGATCAGTTCCTGCTTTGCCGGGTCGTATTCCAGCGCGGTCTTGGTCAGCGGGCAGACCAGGATTTCCAGCAGTTTCGGATCGACGCTGTCGGCGGCGCGGTCGGGGGAGGTGGTGATATCGGTGGGCATTGGAGGCTCCAGCGGATGTGGGCCCGGTATAGCCCAAAACTGCGCCTCCGCAAAAGCGCGCTACTGCAACTGCGGCTCGCCCTCGATGTTTTTCTTGGCGAGTTCAATTTCGGTGATGGCCACGAGCAGATCGGCACGGGTCTTCAGGTCGGGGGCTTCCAACAGCGCCTGCTTTTCCGGCGGGCCATAGGGCGACATCATCGACAGTCCGTTGACCAAAGCCTCGGTTGGCGCCTGCTCGATGTCGTCCCAATCGGCCTTCATGTCGTTGGCGTTCATGAAGTCGGTGAGCGCGCGCAACAGGCCGTCGCGGTCAACGTCTTCCTCGCCCTTGCGCGGTGTGAAGTCGTCGGCGAACGGCGCGTAAGTAACCTTGCATTGGCGATAGTCGGTGTTGACTTTCAATTCCTCCTCGACGCGGAAACGCGCGACGCCGGTAAGCTCGATGATGTAACGGCCGTCGCCGCTTTCGGCGAGCTGGGTGATGCGGCCGACGCAGCCAATCTTGTACAGCGCCGGCTTGCCACGCGGCACTTCATGGACGCCCTCAGGCTGGATCATGCCGACTAGTCTGTGGCCATTGCGCATGGCGTCGTCGATCATCGCCAGATATCGCGGCTCGAAAATGTTGAGCGGCATTTGTCCGCGCGGCAACAATAGCGCGCCCGGCAGCGGGAACACCGGAATGGTCGCCGGCAGGTCGATCGGTCCGCGATATTCCGCGTTCATCGGCATTGTTTGAACCTCACGCGGGGACGAGCGGAGAACGGTCTACGAAAACAAAATCGACGATAGTTTCTTGCGGCCGTCCAAGGTCGCCGGGTCGGCCGGTCCCCAGGCTTCAAAAAACGTCACCAGTTGCTTGCGCGCACCGTCCTCGTTCCATTTGCGGTCGCGTTTGACGATGGCGAGCAGATGATCCGCAGCGGCGACGCGGTCGCCCTTGACGTTGAGCGCCGCGGCGAGATCGAAGCGCGCCTGATGGTCGAGCGGATTGGCGGCGACTTGTCTCTGCAACTCGTCGATGGGCCCAAGCGACTTGGCCTGCTCGGCGATCTCCAGCGCGGCGCGCGCGGCGGCGACCGCGGAGTCGTTCTGTTTTGTTTCCGGTATCATCGCCAGCGTCTTTGACGCCTGGTCGAGATTGCCGGTGGCGATGTAGCAGCGCGCGAGACCTGCGAGCGCGGGGATGTTGCCGGAGTCCTGCTCCAAAATCTGCGCGTAAATATCGGCGGCCTCGGCGGCTTGGCCCGCGGCGAGTGCGTCCTCGGCGGCCTTCAGTTGATCGGCGCCTTCGTCGCCGATCTTGCCTTTGGTCAGCCTCTCGAGAAACGCGACGACCTGCGATTCCGGCAAGGCTCCCATGAATCCGTCGACCGGCTGGCCGTTGGAAAATGCGATCACGGCGGGGATCGACTGGATGCCCATTTGCCCGGGAATCTCCGGGTGCTTGTCGATGTCCATCTTGACCAGCTTGACCTTGCCCTTGGCGGCTTTGACGACCTTCTCAAGGATCGGGGTCAACTGCTTGCACGGGCCGCACCACGGCGCCCAGAAATCCACCAGCACCGGCTGGGTCTTGGACGCTTCAATAACGTCCTTCATGAACGACTGTGTGGTCGCGTCCTTGACCGCGCTGTCGACCGCCGCATCCCCGCCTAGTCCCAACATCTTTGTAGCCTCTGAGAGTTCCTTGCCGGATTAAATGGTCATCCAGCCCGTGAATGCAATCGTTTCAAACGGCTTCCGGCAGTAGACCGGAGACCTTTTCGATCCGTGGCGGATGTCCGGTCGATTCGAGGAATTTCACCAGGTCGTCGCGCGTGAGCGAGGTGGTCATCGTGTTGATCAGCGGATGGGCGTTGATGACAGCGTGTTCCATCAGGGCGGCGTCCAGCACCACGGTGACCCGTCCTTCATTGTCGTTTATGGCGCCGAAGGCGGTGACCGAGCCCGGGGTGACGCCGAGGAGTTCTCGCAAAAGGTCGGGCGAGCCGAAGGAAAAGCGGCCGCTGGCACCCAGCAAACGGTGCAGGCCTTTCAGGTCTATTTCGGCGTCTTCCTCGGCGACAACCAGAAAAACCGCCTGTTTCTTGTCGCGCAGAAACAGATTCTTGGTGTGGCCACCAGGAATCTGGCCACGCAGGGTCTGGCTTTGCTCCACGGTAAACAGTGGCGGATGGCTAATGGTGGGGTGGGCGATGCCCAAACCATCCAAATAGGCGAAAAGCTGGTCGGGAGTCGTGGTCATGTGGTTCCTCGGCATTAATAATCCGAGATTCTGCGCTGTTGCAAAGCAGACCGGCATTTGGCATACGGGCCCCCTTGGCGGCCGATAACGTGTCTATCGGTCATGAACTGACTAGGATGCGGGTGTAGCTCAGGGGTAGAGCACGACCTTGCCAAGGTCGGGGTCGAGGGTTCGAATCCCTTCGCCCGCTCCAGTCA
>CAITJJ010000029.1 GCA_903892675.1 uncultured Hyphomicrobiales bacterium
CTGATCCTCGACCGCAAGGTGGCGGACAAGCGCACCTTCCCGGCCATGGACATCACCCGCTCCGGCACCCGCAAGGAAGAGCTGCTCACCGAACCGGCCGTGCTTAAGAAAATGTACGTGCTTCGCCGCATCCTCAATCCGATGGGAACGATGGACGCCATCGACTTCCTGCTCGACAAGCTGCGCAACACCAAGAGCAACGCCGAGTTCTTTGAGTCGATGAATACTTAAAGCGCCGTCAGCGCGCGGCCCTGACGCAAACAAGAATCGCCCGCTTCATGCGGGCGATTTTTTTGTGTGCCGGGTGTCTACCTGTTGCGCGGCGCGTTCCAGCCATCGGAATAGAATCGCTCGGCGATTTCCTGCTCGAAGCGGTCGTTGAAGCCGCCGTCGCGCCAGCTCACGACGCGGGCGATATCGCGCTCCGTCTGCCGATGCCGCGACAGCATCACGGCGTCATAGAGCCAGCGGAAGACGCTCCTGTGCGGCTGTGCGGCGGGCGAATGGACGGCTGCGCCGTGAAAATCCGACTGACGGGCAACATGGGACATGGCAGTTCTCCTTGTTGGCGACCCCTGCTGTTGAGCAGGACTCAGCTATTACAGGGACAATCGGCGCGTTATAGGCCGTTGACAAAGGATAAGGTCTCAGCCGATAGTTGAGTAAATCTCATGCATACCACCGTTCCCCCGCTGTCCGCCCTGCGTGCCTTCGAGGCGGCCGCGCGTCATCTCAGCCTGACCAGGGCTGCCGAGGAGCTGCACGTCACGCCGGGAGCGCTCAGCCATCAGATTCGCGGGCTCGAGGAACTGCTCGGCGTCAAACTGTTCGAGCGGAAAGTGCGGGCGATCGCGCTTACCGCCGCCGGCCGCCAGCTTTATCCCGGTCTGCAGACCGGCTTCGGACATATCCGCGACGCGGTCGCCAGCCTCGACGCCGTGCATTCGTCGAACATACTGGTGGTGAGCACGTCACCCGGCCTGACGTCGAAATGGCTGGCTCCACGGCTCTACCGTTTCGGCAACGACTTTGCCGATGTCGATGTGCGAATTTCCTCGTCGTTCACCAATGCCAATTTCGAAACCGACGGCGTCGACATCGCCGTGCGCCACATGAGCCAGGAACCGCCACCGGATCCCTTGCTTGAGATCGAGAAGCTTGCCGATATTTCCCTCATCGCCGTTTGTCATCCGCGGCTACTGAAAAAGCACGGCGCGGTGAAAAATGCCGGAGATCTGGCGCGGCTGCCTCTGATACACGACGAGTCGATTCATCCGCGCCTCGGTGTACCGAATTGGAAAGAATGGTTCGAGGCGGCCGGCGTGAGCGGCGTCGATCTGCGGCGCGGGCTTCACTTCAACAGCGCCGATCACGCACTCGATGCCGCCGGCGAAGGCGCTGGCGTCCTGCTCGCGCACGATCTCATGGCCTATGACGATTTGCGCACGGGGCGTTTGATCATTCCCGTGAAGGTCCCGTTCCGGTCCGGACGCGCGTTTCATCTGGTGTGGCCGAAGGGCCGGCGGCCGAGCCGCGCGGCGGAAGGATTCCGGCGCTGGATCAAGGATGAGGTTGCGGCAATGGACTGGATCAGGATCAAAGGTCGGAGCCACGGCGCGAAAAAATAGCGCCGATCACGAGCGCACAAAGTTTGTGCGCGTTTGCCCTTATTTCATGCGGTGTTTTCGCAGTTGCGAAAGGAATTGGAAACCAAAATCGGGCGACTTTGACCGGAGGTATTTTCCTTTACCGAGTCTGAAATGCGCGCCGCAAACCGCCATCGATTCCCGCGACCCGCGCTGTGGATCGCGGTGCCGGTTTTCTTTGTCAGCGCGGTCGCTATCGCGGCCTTTGAAATCGGGAAGTCGATGCCGCTGGCCCTGGCGGTTGCCGTCTTCGGCGCCCTGGCGGTCGGCTGTTTCGCTGAAGGCCGCCTGGCCTCCATCATCGCCTCAATCAGCAAGATCGCCGGCGGTGACCGCTACACCAGCCTGCCTGCGCTGCTTGGCGACGGGGCGATCCGCAACTTCAGCGCCACCGCCGGGAAAATACGCGCCGCGCTGATCGAGGCCGATACGCTCGCGGTCGATCGGAGCCGGCGCGAAACCGAGGCCCGGCTGCATCATGCCGGGCGCCACTTTTTCACCGGCAATTTTCAGCGCGGCATCGATGATGTCGTCAACGCTTTCACCAATGCCGGCGAGCGCATTCGCGGCACCGCCGCGGAACTGGCGCAGACCAATCGGCAGATGGCGCAACAGGTGATGACGTCGGCCGATCGGGCGGCGCAGGCCGCCGAGGACGTTGCCGATGTCGCCGCCGCCGCGCGCGACGTGCAGGCCCTGGCTGTCGATTCCGGCCGTCAGGTCGACGAATCCCGTGCCGCCACCGGCCGCACCGTGACCGAGCTCGCCCGCGCCGACGAGACCATGCGCATCCTCGGTGAAGCGGCCAGCCGTATCGAACACGTGATCAAGATGATCCAGGCGATCGCCGGTCAGACCTCGCTGCTGGCGCTCAATGCCACGATTGAGGCCGCGCGCGCCGGCGAATCCGGCCGGGGCTTCGCGGTGGTGGCGGCGGAAGTGAAGGAACTGTCGAGGCGAACCGAGGCCGCCACCAAGGAAGTCTCGGCGCAGGTCCACGGCATTCAGGATGCGGTCAAGGAAGCCGCCGAAGCCATTCTCGCCGTCGACAAAAGCGTCGCGGCGATGAGCCACGTCAACGAAAACGTGACGCAGCTGATGGAGCAGCAGATCGCCAAGCTCGACCGCATCGGCACCGAAGCCAACAAGGTGGCCGTTACCGTGAGCGAAGCCCTGCCCGGTATTCGCGCCGTGGTCAGCGATGTCGCCCAGGCAGGAGACGCGGTGCTGGAAACCGCCGACGACCTGATCGCGCGCGCGCAATCTCTGACCTCGTCAGTCAGCCGCTACTTCGCAGATCTCGATCACGGCTCGATCAAGGTCGGTATTCTGCATTCGCTTTCCGGTACGCTCACCGGCAGCGAGCGGCCGTTGCAGCAGATCCTCGTCATGCTGATCGAGAAGCTCAACGAAGCCGGCGGCCTGCTGGGCCGGCCGGTCGAGGCGGCCATCATGGACCCGCGCTCCGATGTTGGCGCCTATGCGGGACAAGCCGAGGCGCTGTTGCGCGATCACAAGGTCGCGGCGATTTTCGGCTGCTGGACGTCGGCTTCGCGCAAGCAGGTGCTGCCGGTGCTGGCGAAATATAACGGCCTGCTTTTTTATCCGAGCCAGTACGAAGGCGAGGAGCAATCGCCGCATGTGATCTATACCGGCGCAACACCGCAGCAGCAGGCGCTGCCGGCGGTCGATCATCTCATCGGGCTCGGCCGGCGGCGCTTCTTCCTGCTCGGTACCGACTATGTCTATCCACGCATCACCAACGCCATCATTCGCAGCTATCTTGCCAGCCGTGGCGTCGGCGCCGATGCGGTGGACGAGCTTTATGTGCCGTTCGGCGAAATGTCGTTCGCCAACACGGTTCAGCACATCCGCAAATTCGCCGGCCGCGATGGCGCCATCATCGCAACGCTCAGCGGCGACTCGAACGTGCATTTCTTCCGCGAGCGCGCCCGCCAGGGCCTCGATGCCGACATTCTGCCGGTGATGAGCCTGTCGCTTGGCGAAGCCGAGTTGCCGGCCTTGGCCGAGCGCAACCTGGTCGGCCATATGGTGTCGTGGAATTATCTGCAGAATATCGACACGCCGGAGAACCGCGCTTTCATCGCCGAGTGGCGCGCCTTCACCGGCGATCCGCGGGCCATCACCAACGATCCGATGGAAGCAAGCTGGATCGGCTTTCATCTCTGGGCGCAAAGCGTCGCGGCGGCGGGCACCACCGAAACGCAAGCCGTGCGGCGGGCGCTTGGCGGCCGCGGCATTCGCGCGCCGTCGGGCTTCGACGTGCGGCTCGATGCGGAGACCCAGCATCTGCACAAGCCATCGGTCATCGGCCGCATGGACGCGCAGAACGCAATCTGGCCGGTGCAAATCAGCAAGGGCCTGATCGCGCCATCGCCTTGGAGCGAATGGCTGGCGAAGGATGGCGAGATGAAGCGGGCCAGCTAGACCCGCATCGCCTCTACCGCCAGCGCAATCTCCCGGGGCTCCATGACCGGCAGCGAACAGCGCTCGCCGGCGCAGACAAAAGCGGCGCTGCCGGCGACGGCTTCGAGCTTGGCCTGCGCCGGATGCGTGGCCGGCAATTCGGCGGCGCTCCGAGCCCGCAAGACAATGCGACCGACGAAGGGCAGCCTCAGCGCCGCTTGCGCGAAGCGTTCGGCGTCCTCTCCGGTGCAGACGATCTCGGCGGCGCGCAGGCGCAGATCGAGCGCGTTCAGCAGCGCGACATGGCCGAACATGTTGCGAGCGGCGACCGCCAGGATTCCCTCGAGCAGCAGGTCGGCCTGCCTTCGCCATTGATCGTCGCCGGTCAACGCGGAGAGCCGCACCAGGTTCTGCGCCGCCACCGCGTTCGGATTGGGTGTGGCGTCGTCGGCGGCCGAGTGCGGCCGCAGAATGAGATCGCCGGCGTCATCGGCCGACCAGTAATAGCCGCCGGTCTGCGGGTCGCTATGATGTTTGTCGAATGCGCCCTGCCACCTCACCGCCTGATCGAGAAAGCGCATTTCGCCGGTCGCCTCGAACAGAGCCAAAGCGGCGCGGATCATCGCGGCGAAATCGGACGCCAGTCCGGGAAACAGCAACTGCCCTTCGCGCCAGGAATGACCAAGTCGATTATTTTGGCGATCTCCTTTGGTCATTGACCCGGCGATGAAATCGAAAGCGCGACTGGCCATCGCCAGCCAAGACGGCTCGTCAAGAATGATCCCGGCATTGACCAGCGCCGCGATCATCAGCCCGTTCCAGTCGGCCAGTATCTTGTCGTCGAGGCCCGGCCGAACGCGGGCGGCGCGCGCGTCGAGCAGAATGTCGCGCAGCGCCTTCAGCCGCGCTTCGTCGGCGTCGCTGCGCGGCGGTGCGGTCGAGCGGTTGAGGATGTTGTGGCCTTCGAAATTGCCTTCGTCGCTGACATCGTAGTGGCGCATGAAAAAGCCGCCGGCTTCCGGGCCGATCAGCTCGATGATTTCGTTTTTCGACCAGACATAGAACTTGCCCTCTTCGCCTTCCGAGTCGGCGTCGAGCGAAGCGGAGAATGCGCCTTGCGGCGTGGTCATTTCGCGCTGGAGCCAGGCGACCGTTTCGCGTGCGCGGGTGGCGAAAAGCGGGTTGTTGTTTCGTTGATAGGCCAGCGCCAGCAGCTCGAGCAATTGCGCGTTGTCGTACAGCATCTTCTCGAAATGCGGCACCAGCCATTTGTCGTCGACCGAATAGCGCGAGAAGCCGCCGCCCAAATGATCGTAGATGCCGCCTTCGGACATTCGCTCCAGAGTATGCTCGACAGTCTCGAAGAATCGCGCATCGCCGGTGCGCAACCCCGCCCGCCACAACATTTCGAGGATCGCAGGCTGCGGAAACTTTGGCGCGCCGCGCAAGCCGCCATGCACCGTGTCGAAAGCGTTGCCCAGTTGCTTGGCCGCGCCGTCGAGTTCTTTCAGCCCGAACGTGACCTTGCCTTCCGGCCGCGCGCGGTCGGTCAGCCGCGCCAGCAAGGCCGCGCGGTTCTGCTCGATCTTGGCCGGCTCGTCGCGGAACATGCGCGACACTTCGCGCAAAATATCGGTAAAGGCTGGCCGGCCGTATTTCGCTTCGTTTGGAAAATAAGTGCCACCCCACACCGGTTCGGCAGCCGGCGTCAGAAACATGGTCAAAGGCCAGCCGCCCTGCTCGCCAAGGAGATGCAGCGCGTTCATGTATATCTGGTCGATGTCCGGCCGTTCTTCGCGGTCGACTTTGATGTTGACGAACAGCTCGTTCATCACCTGCGCCGTCGCTTCGTCCTCGAACGACTCGTGTGCCATCACATGGCACCAGTGACAGGCGGCATAGCCGATCGACAGCATGATCGGCCGGTTGCTGCGCTTGGCTTCGGCCAGCGCCTCGGGTCCCCATTGCCACCAGTCGACCGGATTATGCTGGTGCTGCAACAGATAGGGCGACGTCGCCTGGGCGAGGCGATTGCGGTGGGCGGTGTTGGGGGAAGAGGACATGACGCGAGACTATCTTGAAAGGATCGCTAACGAAACGCTTAGCGCCGCCAATTGTTCGCTGTCGTCCCGGCCAAGCGCGCAATCGCGCGCGCGAGCCGGGACCCATACGCCGCGTCCTATCGATAGGCTGCGGAATATGGGTTCCCGCTTTCGCGGGAACGACAGTATTTATTACCTCACCTTGGTCCAGGTTTCGCCGCGGCATAGCACCATGGCGACGCAGCCCTGCAGATTGAGCGCGCTGGCGCTTTCTAAGGTGACGACTCCGGCGTAAATCTTGCCGGATTCAACATCGAGTAGATCGCCCTTCCAGGTGTTGTCGCCGGTTTTGTCGGCGCCCTTCATGATGACGGTGCCGACTTCTTTCTTGCGGGCTTCATCCTTCACCGACGCGATCTTGGCGCAGAGCTTGGCGCCGCAGGCATAGAAGTTCACCTGCGTGCCGGTCGATGGCCGCACCCAGGTGCCAAAGGGGTCGGCGGCCTGTGCCGAACCGCTCAAGGTGACGCCGGCAAGAGCAATGCCGGCGATCAGCAACGATGTGCGTGTCGAGCTTGAAATGCTGCTCATGGATGGCCTCCCTGATAGGGGCGCGGTCGTTCAAAAATGCCGTCACCCGGTTCCGATAAGATAATGCGCTATTCCAGCCTGGCGCGAGTGAAAAGTCGCGCGCCGCGAGGCTTGCCGCGTTGCGACAGTTCGGCCGGCGCCGAAGCGTACCGAAAGGGGCGTCTGCTAACGATGTGCCTCACGCACAAGGAGTGGTCATGATCAAACGCATGCGGGTCGAGCCGATTTCGACCTATCTGGAGCGCTACCGAAAAGGCGGCGTGGCCCATCCGGTGACCATCGCCAACGGCTTTGTCTATCTGTCGGGACTGCCGCCGTTCGATCCCGAAACAGGCGAGATCAAACAGGTTCCTTTCGAGCGACAATGCGAACTGGTGCTGGGCCAGCTCAAGCATTGTCTCGAAGCCGCCGGCTCGTCACTGGCGCAGGTCATCAAATGCAATGTCTATTGCGTACCGGGGCCGACGCACTTCGCTACCTTTAACGCGGCGTACGATCGGTATTTCCCGAACAACGCGCCGTCGCGCATTTTCATGTTCATCCATTCGTGGCCGGGACCGTTCGATATTGAGATGGATTGCGTGGCGGTGGCGGGGTGAAGTGCGCCGCCCCAGCTTCGTCGTTATATACGCCGCCGCCAACCCTCAGCGGTCATCATCTGCAAAGGCGGGTGATCCAGCGCTGACCGGAAGTAATAGGGTGCCAGAGCTCCCGTTTGCGCTGAGACGACCGGGTCTTGGCGCCCTCGCTCTTGACCCACTGCGCCGGCGGCGCTTCCTTGGGCGGCAATGTCGGACACCCTCCCCACCATCTTCGCGCTCTCCTCCGGCCGGCCGCCGGTGGCGATCGCGGTCATCCGCATTTCCGGTCCGCGCGCTGCTGCTGCACTGACCGCGCTCGGCGTAAAAATCCCTGAGCCGCGTAAGGCCGGGCTCGCCCGCATCCGCGATCCGCGTTCGGGCGAAATCATCGACGAGGCTCTGGTGCTGTGGTTTCCCGGTCCGCAGAGCGAGACCGGCGAGGACGTCGCCGAATTGCAGGCGCATGGCGGCCGCGCGGTGATCGCCGCCATTCTCGACGCGCTGGCGCAGATCGATGGGCTGCGCCTGGCTGAGCCCGGCGAATTCACAAGGCGCGGCTTCGAGAACGGCAAGCTCGATCTCACCGCGGTAGAAGGCCTGGCCGATCTGGTCGGCGCCGAGACTGAAGGCCAGCGCCGTCAGGCCTTCCGGCAAATGAAGGGTCTGCTTGGCAACCGCGCCGAGACATGGCGGCAGCGGCTGGTTCAAGCGCTGGCTCTGGTCGAGGCGCGCATCGATTTTTCCGATGAGGCCGATGTGCCGGAGGACCTGGTCTCGCATGCGCTGACCATTGCGCGCGAGTTGAAGGACGAGATCGCCGCGGCCTTGGCCGATGGCCGGCGCGGCGAGCGGCTGCGCGAAGGGTTGGTGGTGGCGATCGCCGGGCCGCCGAACGCCGGCAAGTCGACGTTGCTGAACCGGATTGCAAAGCGCGAAGCGGCGATCGTCTCGCCCTATGCCGGCACGACCCGCGACATCATCGAGGTGCATCTCGATCTCGGCGGTCTTCCGGTGACCTTGCTCGATACTGCCGGCATTCGCGAGACGGAGGACCCGGTCGAGCTGGAAGGCGTGCGGCGCGCGCGCGAGCGGGCGGCGGCGGCCGATCTGGTGCTGTGGGTAGTCGATGCCAGCGCGGTGAAGGCGGCGGTCGATGCGGAAGCGGGTGGTGATTCGCCGGCGCCAGGTCCATCGCGGGTCTGGCTTGTGCGCAACAAGATTGACCTGTTGGATCAAGAGCTTAGTAGAAGTGAACAGATAGCCAGTTCATTCGGGCCAGGTGTGTCGTCAAGCCGAGTTAAAGAAAGGTTAAATGAGGTATTTAACGATCCATTACTTGATAATAATGAATCTGTCCTCAGTAGAAACGGGCTCCTATTCAATGTTTCGTCCAGTTCAGGCGCGGGTTTCGAGGCGTTGCTGTCGCAACTGCACCATTACGCCGAAGACTTTCTAGCCGGCGGCGAGCAGTCGCTAGTGACGCGGGCCCGGCACCGCGAAGCGCTGGAGGCCTGTCAGGCCGCGCTTCGGCGGGCGGAGAGTTTGAATGGCGCCGAGGACCTGTTGGCTGAGGAGCTTAGGTCCGCCGCCCAGGCGCTTGGCCGGTTAACCGGCCGCGTTGATGTTGAGGACGTGCTGGATGTCATTTTTCGGGATTTCTGCATCGGAAAATAGGCGTTTCGAATGCGAATGGCCGGCTTGTTTCACGTGAAACATTTAAGCCGCCGGGAAATTTTTGACCGCTTCTCCATCCTTCGCTACAACGCGGCTTCCGATGTCAAGAAATTCAAACCAGTTCGACGTTGTCGTTATCGGCGGCGGCCATGCCGGCTGTGAGGCCGCGGCCGCGGCTGCGCGGATAGGCGCGCGGACCGCGCTGGTGACCCATCAATTCGCGACGATCGGCGCCATGTCTTGCAATCCGGCCATTGGCGGGCTCGGCAAGGGTCACCTGGTCCGCGAAATCGACGCGCTCGACGGCTTGATGGGCCGCGTCGCCGATAAAGGCGGCATCCAATTCCGGGTTCTTAACCGCCGCAAGGGTCCGGCCGTGCGCGGCCCGCGCGCCCAGGCGGATCGCAAGCTCTATGCGCAGGCGATGCAGGCCGAAATCAGCGCGATGCCAAACCTGACTGTGATCGAAGCCGAGGCCGACGATCTCCTGATCGCCGATGGCCGCGTCTGCGGCCTCAAACTGGCTGATGGCCGCGACATCAGCTGTGCCGCGGTGGTTTTGACTACCGGCACCTTCCTGCGCGGCCTTATCCATATCGGCGAGACGCAGATTCCGGCTGGCCGCGTCGGCGAAGCCCCGGCGATGGGCCTGTCCGGCACCCTTGAGCGCTACGGTTTTGCGCTCGGCCGCCTCAAGACAGGCACGCCGCCGCGGCTCGACGGCACCACGATCGACTGGAAGAGCCTTGAAATGCAGCCGGGCGACGATGTCCCCGAGCCATTCTCGATGTTGACCGACAAGATCACGACGCCGCAGATCGAATGCGGCATTACCCGCACGGTTTCGGCGACGCATGAGATCATCCGCGCCAATGTGCATCGCTCGCCGATGTATTCAGGCCAGATCGCCTCGACCGGTCCGCGCTATTGCCCGTCGATCGAGGACAAGATCGTCAAGTTCGGCGAGCGTGACGGCCATCAGATCTTCCTGGAGCCGGAAGGCCTCGACGATACGACCGTTTATCCAAACGGTATCTCGACCTCACTGCCGGAAGAGGTTCAGCACGCAATCGTGGCGACGATTCCGGGCCTGGAAAAGGCGCGTTTCGTCCGCCCCGGCTACGCCATCGAGTATGACTACGTCGATCCGCGCGAACTCGATCCGACCTTGCAGACAAGGCGTCTGCCAGGCCTGTTCCTGGCCGGTCAAATCAACGGCACGACGGGCTACGAAGAGGCTGCGGCGCAGGGACTTCTGGCCGGGCTGAATGCCGCTGCGCTGGCCTCCGGCAGTGCACCGATCATGTTCGACCGCGCTGAATCCTATATCGGCGTCATGGTCGATGACCTCACGACCCGGGGGGTCAACGAGCCCTACCGGATGTTCACCTCGCGCGCCGAATATCGTCTGCATTTGCGCGCCGACAATGCTGACCAGCGCCTTACCGAAAAAGGTATCGCCATTGGCTGTGTCGGCAGCACAAGGGCTTCCCATTACGGCACAAAATCAATCGCCCTGAAGGAAGCCCGCAGCTTTGCGAACTCGGTCTCGCTGTCCCCGAAGGAAGCCGGAGTCCACGGTCTGGCGCTCAATAAGGATGGCCAGCGCCGGTCCGCATTCGAACTGCTGTCTTATCCTCATATCGGCATTGCCGATCTGGCCAGGTTCTGGCCGCAGCTCGGCGTGCTTCCAACGAAAATAGCTGAGCAGCTCGAGACCGACGCCAAATACGACGTCTATCTCTCCCGCCAGGCCGCCGATATCGCCGCCTATCGTCGGGATGAAAGCTTCGTACTGCCGGAAAATATCGACTACGCGACTTTGCCAGGCCTCTCGAATGAGGCCAGGCAAAAACTGGTCGCCAGCCGGCCGCGTACGATTGGCCACGCGGCCAAAATCAACGGTGTCACGCCAGCGGCTTTGACCTTGCTGGTGGCCTATGTGAAGCGCGGTCGCGGCAAACGGCCCGCGGCGAAAAGCGCGTGAGCAGCCCCGGCCAGGGGCTTGATCTTGCCGCCGATAAAGCGCGCGCTTTCAAGATCACGCCTGTTTCACGTGAAACACAGCGACGTCTTGATCTGTTTGTCGATCTGCTACTGGTTTGGCAGCAAAAAACCAATCTGATCGCGTCGTCGACTATCCCAACGATTTGGACACGTCACATTGCCGATTCGCTTCAGCTGCTCGATCTGGCGCCAGACGCACGGGTCTGGGTTGACTTCGGCTCGGGCGGTGGATTTCCCGCCATCCCGATCGCCTGCGCACTGGCGGACAGGCCCGGCGCAATCGTCCATCTTATTGAAAGTAATGGTAAAAAAGCCGCTTTCCTGCGCGAAGCCATCCGCGTCACCGGCGCGCCGGCGCAAGTCCATATGGACCGTGTCGAAAAATATACCCTGAGCCCTGTGAACAGTGTGGACGTTGTCTCCGCCCGGGCGTTGGCCCCATTGAAAATCCTGTGCGATCAGGCGTTTGCTCTGATCGAGCGGGGGGCCATTGGCCTATTCCCGAAAGGACTAGATGTAGCGGCGGAATTGACCGAAGCCGCTAAATATTGGAATATCGACGCCACGACCGTGGCAAGCAAAACGAGCCCCGACGGCTGCATCGTCATCGTTCGGGGACTCGAACCGAAATCGTAAGCGGCAAAAACGGAAACTAGGCCAATGAACGACACACCCACTCTCCCGCCGAGCGGCCCCGGATTTGACGCCGAGTCGCAAGTCATCCCCTTCAGCAAACCCGCGCTCTCTTCCGATGGCGGCCGCCCGCGCGTCCTGGCCATTGCCAACCAGAAGGGCGGCGTCGGCAAGACGACCACCGCGATCAATCTCGGCACCGCGCTGGCCGCCATCGGCGAGCACGTCCTGATCGTCGACCTCGATCCGCAGGGCAACGCGTCGACTGGCCTCGGCATCGAGCGCAAGGCGCGCCGGACGTCGACCTATGATGTGATGACCGGCCAGGCGCCGATGCGTGACGCGGTTATTCCGACCGGCGTGCCGCAGCTCCACATCGCGCCCTCGACCATGGATCTGTCCGGCCTCGAGCTTGAAATCGGCCAGCAGAAGGATCGCGCCTTCCGGCTGCGCGTCGCGCTCGGCGACATCAACAAGGGCACGCCCGCCTTCCACTTTACGTATGTGCTGGTCGATTGCCCGCCGTCGCTCAACCTGATCACGGTCAACGCGATGGCCGCGGCCGACTCGATTCTGGTGCCGCTGCAATGCGAGTTCTTCGCGCTCGAAGGTTTGTCGCAATTGCTCAAGACCGTCGAGGAAGTGAAGAAAACGCTCAATCCGACTCTGTCGATCCACGGCATCGTGCTGACCATGTATGACTCGCGCAACAACCTTTCCAATCAGGTCGTCGCCGACGTTCGCCAGTTCATGGGGCGGAAAGTTTACGACACAATGATCCCGCGCAACGTGCGCATTTCCGAAGCGCCGTCATATGGCAAGCCGGTGCTGGTTTACGATTTAAAATGCGTCGGCAGCGAAGCCTATCTTCGGCTCGCCACTGAGATCATTCAGCGCGAGCGCGATTTGAAGGCGGGGTGATTCACCGTCGTCCCCACCAACGGGTCCGCGCAAAGCGCGGTCCGATGACAGGCTCCGGCGGGGACCCAGCGCTTCGCGCATTAAGTTAAAGGCTGGATGCCCCGCCTGCGCGGGGCATAACGGCAGAGCAACGCAACGACACTATTTTTAAGAGGCTATGCGTGAATCGAGTTTCGGGAGCGGCGGCGATGGCGGATCATTCACGATTGGGACGCGGCCTGGCCTCACTGATGGGAGAGGTCGCCGAAGAATCGCCGTCGACCGACAACGCCCGCAAGCCACGCAAAGCGCCGATTGAAAACCTCGTTGCCAATCCGCGCAACCCACGCCGCAGCTTCACCGAAGCCGAACTCGAAGAACTGACCGAATCGATCAAAGAGCGTGGCATCATCCAGCCGATCGTGGTGCGTCAGCTCGCCAACGAAAAGAATTTCGAGATCATCGCCGGTGAACGGCGCTGGCGCGCGGCGCAGCGCGCCGGTCTGCACGAAGTGCCGATCGCCATCGTCGATGCGACCGATATCCAGTCGCTCGAATTCGCCATTATTGAAAACGTCCAGCGCGCCGATCTCAATCCGATCGAGGAAGCCGCCGGCTATGTCGCGCTCATGGAGCAGTGCAATCACACGCAGGAGCAGGTGGCGCAGATCGTCGGCAAGAGCCGGCCCTATGTCGCCAATCTGGTGCGGCTGCTCAAATTGCCCGAGCCGGTCAAGAAACTGGTGCGCGACGGCAAATTGTCGGCCGGCCATGCGCGGCTTCTTATCGGCCACATCAACGCGCAGATCCTGGCCGAAATGGCGATCGACGAGGGCTATAGCGTGCGCCAGCTCGAGGAGTGGGTGCGCGAGGATAACGCCAAGCCGGGCGACTCGACTTTCGACAAGCAGCTGAAAAAGGATCGCGCGCGAGACGCAAAGGCAAAGGACGCCGATACCCGCGCGCTGGAAAAGCGGCTGTCCGATGCGCTTGGTCTTACGGTCAGCGTCGATCACAAGGGCGAGAGCGGCACGCTGCACATCAAGTACAAGGATCTCGATCAGCTCGATGCGGTGCTGCACAAGCTCGAGCGGAATTGATCTTTTGTAGGTTTGCTTAGTCCACCCTACAAAGCTTAATTTACAACACGCGGCCTTCGTCAATGCGCGGCGGTCTTGTCCCTGCCGGCAAACAGAGAATCGAGCGTGAAAGCGTTCGGGCAGAATTCGTGGAAATGCTCTTTCGCTGTGCCGTCGGCCAGTTCGTGCGAACAACGGCCCTTGTCGCCGCAGGTCGTGCATAGACGCTGCAGGTCGCGCATCACCAGCGGGTCCTTGTCGGTCAAGGCTTTCGGATCGACGCCCAGCGCCAGCAGCATCTTTTGCACCAGATCGGCCGAGCCCGGCCCCTTGCTCGACAACTCCTGCAATTCACCCGGCGATATGCCGATGTCATTGGCGATCTGCGCCACCTCGTCGCGGTCGCAACGGCCCAGCCCGCCACCGGAGCCGACCGTATAGCGATAATTGTTCACCCAATCGGCTATCGAATTGAGCACCATATCGAGTACGGGGTAACGCGTCTGTGTGCTGTCGCGGTTGGGCATGGCGCCCTCCATCCGAGGAAATATGCACAGCAATCGTGCATGCTCGGCGAGCGGCCGCCTTGCGTTAGATCAACGCGCCGGACTGCTATTTTTTCTCGGATTTGCCGCGCCCTTTGGCCGGCTTCGCCGCCGGCGGCGCCAAGAACGCCGCGCACAGGCCGGGATCGAACTCGCGGTAGTCGTTGGTGATCTCGGTGCCCTTGGCAATATTCCGCGCGGCGATGGTATAGCCGCCGCGCAAATAGGTATTCGGGCTTTCCGAGTGATTAATGTAGTGGTCGTTGTCGACAGTGAACAGGATTTCGCCGTCGACACGATACGCATAGTCATTGAGGTAATCGCGGGCAGGCTTCGGCAGACGCGCGAATTGCTTCGGCGAATAGCAACGATCGAAACCCTCGACGAAGCGCCAGATCTTGGTGCCTTTGGCAATGAACTCGCCGGCAAAGACACCCAGGCCGTGGATCGGGCTCCTGTCCAGATAGGTTTTGACCAGAAGCATCGTGCTGTTTTCGACCCCGCCGGCGCTCGCGGCGACTCAATCGATAACAAATCCGCCGATCGCGCGGGAGAGGTAAAACGACCCGCCGCATGGCTTTCCCCAGCCACCCGGCGTAGGCATGGCCTTGCAAAATCGGGAGCGCAAAAACAATGCAGATCACGCCCAAGAAGAAGCAGAAGTGCAAGAACTGCGAAGGCAAGGGCCTGCTGAAGGTCGGCGACAAGAAAATGAAATGCCAGCGCTGCGGTGGTACCGGCTTCAAATCGGGCTCGGCGGCGTCGCCCGGCCGTTGAGCCGGCCGCCCGGCAAACGGAACTTTCGGCCCCGCCATCGGTTGGTAAGTATCACCACCATGAAAGGGCGCGATTTATGTCCCGGCCCGCCACCTTGAAGCAGGCGCAAATTGGCCCCGTTTCCGCGGAACTAACCGCGCCACGAGCAATTTCGAGAGCTGTTCCGAGCATGTCGCAACTACTGCGCCGGCTGTGGACGTCTCCGGAAAAGCCGCCCGCCGATGCTGTCGTCATTCACGATCCGGATGCCAGGCGCCCGCACGATCTCGACGATCCGTTTTTTGACCGGCAGGTGCAAAGCCGCATGGCCGAGACGATCGCCCAGGCCCGCCGCAAATCATAACTGACGCCAACCCGAAGTTCAGCCGCCTCGTGGTCCGATTCTAACATTCGCATCCCGCCCGCGAAGCCACTTTTGCGAATGTTAGAATCAAAGCACCACTAGCAAGTTATTGTTGCTAGTGGAGCTTTGGATTTGACGTTCGCATGAGATATTCGCGGCAAACAGGTAGCGAACTTCAAATCCGCTCCACTAGCCGTCGCCGGTTGGCGCGCACCGCTCGCCTATACGGCGCATAGGCCTTGCTCGCGGCATTATGGAAGCTTCCCGTCGCCAATGCGCTGAAGACGGCGCCCTGCGCCTCGGTGAAAGCGGCGACCTTTTCGGAAATCATCTGGCTCGCTTCGGTGGCTGCCTGCGGTCCGCCTTCGGCGATCCGCATCAGGCGCATCGCGACTACGCTTTGGCTGTCCGCCACGAACCGCGCCGCCTCGAACCATGCATTCATGATGTTTACCAAAGGACGTTCCTTAATTAACGGGCAAGAATTGACGGGCGCGAGCCGAAACGACAACGCGCCGGCGCAGGCCGTGTTCCTCTTTGCTTTGACGTGTTTTCTTGACGCGAACCGGTATCCATTTCGCTCGAAAACGCTCTCGTGCCGGTTACTCGGATTCGGACGTACCCGGCCGCTCGAGCTTGTCGCGGAGTGTGCCGGTGCCTTTTACGGTGTCGACAACCGTATGATAAGCGCCGGAAATCCGCTCGCCGATCCCCGGTGACGCCGCCTTGACCTTGCGCCTGGCCCTTGGCTTGGCCTTGGTCTTTGGCTTGGTCTTCAACTTGGATTTGCGCGCGGGCTTTGATTTTTTGGTTCGCTTCGCAGTGCTCCTTTTGGAGGACTTTTTAGCCGCCTTCTTGACTGCCTTTTTGCGTGTCTTTTTCGCCATCGCTCGCTCCTCATGCCCAACCGTGCGGTCGAGACTAGGCGGTGCCGGGCCCGCGCGCCAGAGCCGTGCCGGCGCAATCGACGATCGGCAAAGCAGACTGGATTGCAGCGCTGCCGGACGCTACAAAGCTGCCGTCGTGAAACAATTCGTGGAGGCTACCCGTGCCCGTTTCGATGCAAGGCGAACTGCAGCCGACGGTCTTTCGCTTCAAGCTCGGCGGCTTCGAGATCGCGACTATTCTCGATAGCAAGGGCATCCGCGAAGGCCTGTCGCCGCTCTACGGCGCCAACGCCTCGGCCGATGCGGTGCAAGCTCTGGCCCGCGCCAATAACATCGACCCGAGCCGCCTCGAGCATCCGAATATTCCGACCTTGCTCAATACCGGCAAGGAGCTGATCCTGTTCGACACCGGCAATGGATTTTTACCGCGCGACTATGAGCCGCTCAAGACCCGCATGCCGATGGGCAATCTGGCGTCACGCATGGCGCTGCTCGGCCACAAACCGGAAGACATCGACGTCGTTGTCCTGACGCACGGCCATCCCGATCATATCGGCGGGCTCGTGGACGGCGGCAAACCGGTCTATCCCAATGCGCGCTATGTGTTCGGCGCCGCCGAGTATGACTTCTGGAAAAAGAACGAGGGCGTGCGCGAGGCACGCAAGTTCAACCGCGAACTCTTCGTCAAGATCTGCGAGCCGCTGGCCGAGCGTTCAACCTTCATCAAGCCGGGCGACGCGGTCGCGCCGGGCGTGATTGCGGTCGATGCCTTCGGCCACGCGCCGGGTCTGCTGGCATTTCACATCGAGAGCGACGGCAAGCGGCTGATGGTGACCGCCGACACGTTCACGCATTATGTGATGGCGGTGCAGCGCCCAGACTGGCATTTTGAAATGGACGACGACAAGGACAGAGCGGTCGCGACCCGCGCGCGCATGCTCGATCTGCTGGCGACGGATCGGATCTTTGTGGCGAGCTTTCACATGCCGTTCCCCGCCATCGGCTGGATCGACAAATCGGCGGCCGGCTATCGCTGGGTGCCGCACAGCTATCAGCTTAATCTGTAAGGTTTAAGCTTCCCGCCGCCGCGCATTGACGGCGATCGACAGCAGCGTGCGCTGGGCGATCGCTTCGGCCAGGCTCGCGTTGCGACGGGCATCGAGCGAGGCTTCGGCGAGCTGTTCCATCGTGCGCACCAGCCGCGCCGGCGACCAGACGCGAAGCGCATCGCCGACCTTGCGTTCGCGGCTGAAATGCACCGGCGGCGCGCCGCGCTTCATCGCAAACTCGATCGAATCGCCGTCGTCGATGGCGAGCTTCATCTTGTGCAAGTTCGCGACCTGGCGGATCGCCGCCGAGATGATCGCCGCCGGCGATGAGCCGCCGGCGCGCGCCTTGTTGAATTCGGTTTCGACGTCGCGGGTATTGCCGGAAAAGGCCGCGTCGACGACGCCGTCGAGCGCCAGCGCCGAGGCATCCGCGACCACCGCCATCACGTCTGTGAGTTCGACCCGATCCTGGCCGCGCGCATAAAGCGCCAGCTTCCTGATTTCGTTGCGCGAGGCGAGACGATCGCCGCCGAGCAGCGTCACCAGACTGGCGCGCGCGTCCGGCGCGATGGTCAGCTGCGCGTCGCGCATTTCGCTGTCGATCAACTGGCCGAGCACGGCGCCGTTATCGACGTAGCAGGGCAGCGCCGCCGCGGTCTTGGCCTTTTCGATCATAGCGCGCAGCGGCGATGTCTTCTTCAGATCGCCAGCTTCGATGATGATGCGGCATTCATCCGACGGCGCGGCCAGCACCGGCTCGACCGACGCCGCGATATTGCGCGAGCCGGCCTTGACCAGCACGGCACGGCGGCCGCCGAACAACGGCACCGTATGCGCCTCATCGACCAGGCGCGATGGATTGCCAGCCAGGTCTTCGCCCTCGATGCGGACGAAGGCGAATGGATCGTTGGGATCGTCGACCGAGGCCTTGACCAGCGCATCGACCCGCTCGCGCACCAAACCAGCGTCCGGGCCATAGACCAGCACGATCGGCTGGCGCGGGTCCGGCCTGGCGATGAAGCGGTCGACGTCGGAAGCCTTGATGGCGGTCATTGGCGCTTCTCAACCGCCTGCAGGAAGTCTTACGCCCCGGCGGCGAAATACGACGCGAGCCGCGAGCGGATATTGTCGGCTATTACCTTGGCGGCGCGATTCTCGGCGTCGATCAGGCCGCGGTCGCCGGCGAAGCGCTGTTGTTGGCCGGGGATGTTGTAGGACACGCGCGAGAAAGTCGTGCCGTTGATGACCTGCTTGCCGGTGGCGTTGTCGATCAGCGAATAGATCGCGTTGATGCCGTAATTCTGAATCTCGGGGCGGGCGCTATTGATATCGACGATGACCTGCACCTGAGAGGAGGTTAAACGGATATCCAGCCGGTAGGCCGACGACGATGCCGGGCCGCCCCCGGTCAGATCGAACAGCAACTGGTCGCGCATCTCGATGCCGACGCGCGCAATCCGCGTGCCGTTCTCGGCCTTGACCGGCGGCACCTCGACGGCGCTCAGCTTGTCGCTGAGCGAACTGCCGCCGACGCCAACCGAGCGGTCGCCATAGAGAGGCTGAAAGCAGCCGGCCGTCAGTCCGGCGAGCGATAGCGCCAGAAGTAGCCGCGACAGACGAGGGGCATTAGGCGACGACATTCACGATCCTTTGCGGGACGACAATGACCTTTTTCGGGCTTTTGCCGTCCAGCGCCTTTATTACCGCATCGAGGGCCAGAACGGCAGCCTTTATCTCGGATTCTCCAGCATCCCGGGGGACGGTCACATCGGCGCGCTTCTTGCCGTTGATTTGAACCGGCAAAGTCACGGTGTTTTCGACCAAAAGCTCGGCTTCAACTTGCGGCCAGGCCTCGGTGGCGACCAGGGTTTTGTGGCCCAAGGCCCCCCAGCACTCCTCGGCCAGGTGCGGCATCATCGGGTGGAACAGCCGGACCAGAATGTCGCCGGCCTCCCGCAGCGCCCAGGCGAAGTCCGCCGACGGCGCGGTTTCGGCCGAGCCGATGGAGTCCGACAGCGCATTGGCGAACTCGTAAATGTGGGCGACGCAGCGGTTGAAGCGCAGCCGGCCGATGTCGTCGGAGACATTCGAGAGCGCACGGTGGGCGGCCTTGCGCACTTTTTGCGCTTCCGGACCAAAAGTTGCTGGGCGGCTTTGCGGTCCGGCGATGCGGGCGATTTCACCGTTGAGCCGCCACAGCCGCTGCACGAAACGCCAGGCGCCCTGCACGCCTTCCTCGGTCCAGATCACGTCGCGCTCGGGTGGCGAGTCGGAGAGCATGAACCAGCGCGCGGTGTCGGCGCCGTAAGCTTCGATGATGTCGTCGGGGTCGACGACGTTCTTTTTCGACTTCGACATCTTCTCGATCGAGCCGATTTCGAGCGCTTCGCCGGTTGCCGTCAGCCTGGCGCGGCGCGATTCACCCATGCCTTCCATGGTGACATTGGCCGGCTCGACCCAGTCGCCGCTCTTCGACTTGTAGGTCTCGTGCACGACCATGCCCTGCGTGAACAGGCCGGCGAACGGTTCGTCGATATTGAGGTGCCCGGTCTTGTGCATGGCGCGGGTGAAGAAGCGCGAATACAAAAGATGCAAAATCGCGTGCTCGATGCCGCCGATATATTGATCGACCGGCAACCATTCGTTGGCGGCCTTCGGCGAGGTCGGCGAGGTCTCGTTCCACGGATCGGTGAACCGCGCGAAGTACCAAGACGAATCGACGAAGGTGTCCATCGTGTCGGTTTCGCGCCGCGCGTCGCCGGCGCATTGCGGACACTTGACGTTCTTCCAGGTCGGATGACGATCGAGCGGATTGCCCGGTTTGTCGAAATTGATGTCGTCCGGCAGAACCACCGGCAAATCGCCCGCCGGCACCGGCACGACGCCGCACTTTGCGCAGTGGATGATCGGGATCGGGCAGCCCCAATAGCGCTGGCGCGAAATGCCCCAGTCGCGCAGGCGATAATTGATCTGGCGCTGTGCCACCGCACGGTTGCCGGCGGTCGTCTTCTCCAGGCGGGAGGCCACTTCCTCCTTCGCCTCAATGATGGTCATGCCGTCGAGAAAGCGCGAATTGATCATCTTGCCGTCGCCGTCATAGGCCGTCTTGGTGATGACAAAGGTCGCCGGGTCCTGATTAGGCGGGCACACCACCGGCGTGTTGCCGAGACCGTATTCGTTGACGAAAGCGAGGTCGCGCTGGTCGTGCGCCGGACAGCCGAAAATTGCGCCGGTGCCATAGTCCATCAGAATGAAATTTGCGACATAGACCGGCACGGTCCAACTGGAATCGAGCGGATGCACAGCGCGTATGCCGGTGTCGAAGCCCATCTTCTCGGCGGTGTCGATCGCTTCCTGCGACGTGCCGATGCGCTTGCACTCTTCGATGAAGGCGGCGAGCTTCGGATTTTTCGCCGCGGCTGCTTGCGCCAGCGGATGATCCGGCGCCAGCGCCATGAATTTGGCGCCGAACAACGTGTCCGGCCGCGTCGTGAAAATCTCAAGTTCAGTCTCGCCGGAGGGAACGGTCGCAGCATCGAGCATGAAGCGCACCAGCAGGCCTTCCGACTTGCCGATCCAATTCTTCTGCATCAGCCGGACCTTGTCCGGCCAGCGGTCGAGCGTATCGAGCGCCTTGAGCAATTCTTCCGAATAGTCGCTGATCTTGAAGAACCACTGGATCAGTTCGCGCTGTTCGACCAGAGCGCCGCTTCGCCAGCCGCGCCCGTCGATGACTTGTTCGTTGGCGAGAACGGTGTTGTCGACCGGGTCCCAGTTCACCTTCGACTGCTTGCGCTCGACCAGTCCGACTTTCAGGAAGTCGAGAAACATTTTCTGCTGGTGCCGGTAATAGCTCGGATCGCAGGTGGCGACTTCGCGCGCCCAGTCGAGCGACAGGCCCATCGACTTGAGCTGCTTCTTCATCGCCGCGATGTTGGCGTAGGTCCATTCCTTGGGGTGGACCTTGCGGTCGATGGCGGCGTTCTCCGCCGGCATGCCGAAGGCGTCCCAGCCCATCGGGTGCAGCACGGCGTGGCCCATGGCCCGTTTGAAGCGCGCCACCACGTCGCCCATCGTGTAATTGCGCACATGTCCCATATGGATGCGCCCCGACGGGTAGGGGAACATCTCGAGGACGTAGTATTTCGGCCGTGGATCGTTGTTTTTGGTGGCGTAAATGCCCTGCTCGTCCCACAGCTTCTGCCAGCGGGTCTCGGCGGCGCGGGCGGCGTAGCGCTCGGTTTTGCTCGAATCGACGGTCATTTACGGCTCTTTTTAAGGAGCCGGGAGGTGACATGAAAGAGGCGGGGCGGTCAACGGGGCGGTTCTGGCGCTAATTCGGCGGTCGTTTGCGCTTTTCAGGCGCCGCAATCCAGCGTCGAAAAGGTCGCCTATTTGGCGGCGAGCACGCCGCAGATCGCCTCCAGCACCAGCGCCTGCTGATACGGCTTCTCCAGCACCGGCACATGCGGATAGCTTGAGGCGATCGCCGCCTCGCGACGCATGCCGGTCAGAAACACGAACGGCGTTTTCTGCACTGTCAGCGCGTCGGCGATGGAAAAGCTGGTGCGTGTCGCGCCGCCCAGGTGGACGTCGAGCACGGCGACATCGAATCTGGCGCCGTCACGCAGGAC
>CAITJJ010000030.1 GCA_903892675.1 uncultured Hyphomicrobiales bacterium
AAACAGGCCTTCCTCCCAGCCGGGCAGGAACACGGTGTCGAACTCCAGGCCTTTGGCGGAATGCAGCGTCATGATGTTGACGGCCTGCTCGGCTTCGCCGCGATCGACATCCATCACCAATGAGATGTGCTCGAGGAAGCCGGCGAGGTTTTCGAATTCCTGCATCGAGCGCACCAGCTCTTTCAGGTTTTCCAGGCGGCCGGCGGCGTCGGCCGAGCGGTCCTTCTGCCACATCTCGGTATAGCCGCTCTCGTCGAGCACGATTTCGGCCAGCTCGTTGTGCGGCAGCGTGTCCTTCTGTTTGCGCCAGCGCTCGAAATTTGCCATCAGGTCGCGCAGCGCGCTGCGCGGTTTCGGCTTCATCTCGTCAGTGGATGAAAGAAGGCGCGCGGCTTCGGTCAGCGGCACGCGCTGCTTGCGCGCATAATCGTGCAGCATCTGCACGGTGGCGTCGCCGAGGCCGCGCTTGGGCACATTGACGATGCGCTCGAACGCCAGATCGTCGGCCGGCTGCGCGATGACGCGCAAGTATGCGAGGGCGTCGCGGATTTCGGCGCGCTCGTAGAAGCGCGGCCCGCCGATGACGCGATAGGACAGGCCGAGCTGGATGAAGCGTTCCTCGAATTCGCGCATCTGGAACGAGGCGCGCACCAGAATGGCGATCTCGTCGAGCGGATGGTCTTGCCCCTCATCGCGGGCGGCGCGCTGGAATTGCTCGATCTCTTCGCCGATCGCGCGCGCTTCTTCTTCCGAGTCCCAGGCGCCGGTGACCTGCACCTTCTCGCCGTCGACGTCCTCGGTGCGGAGCGTCTTGCCGAGGCGGCCTTCGTTGTGCGCGATCAGCGTCGAGGCGGCGGCGAGGATGTGGCCGGTGCTGCGATAATTTCTTTCAAGGCGAATGACCTTCGCGCCTGGAAAATCATGATCGAAACGCAGGATGTTATCGACCTCCGCCCCGCGCCAGCCATAGATCGACTGGTCGTCGTCGCCGACGCAGCAGATGTTTTTCTTCTCCGTCATTCCGGGGGCCGCCGCACCTCCCTCTGTCATTCCGGGGCGCGGCGAAGCCGCGAGCCCGGAATCCAGAGCAACTTGCTCCGTGCTCTGCTCCCTGGATTCCGGGCCCGCGCTTTCAGCGCGTCCCGGAATGACGGCCTTGCTCGGAGTCTGCGACAGCAGCCGCAGCCACAGATACTGCGCCACGTTGGTGTCCTGATATTCGTCGACCAAAATGTATTTGAACCGCGTCTGGTATTGCCGCAGCACGTCCGGGTGTTCGCGGAACAGGCGGATGCATTCCAGCAGCAGGTCGCCGAAGTCGGCGGCGTTGAGCGTCTTCAGCCGCTCCTGATAGGCGGCGTAGAGCTTCTTGCCCTTCCCGTTGGCGAAGGCGGCGGCCTCGCCGGCCGGCACCTGGTCGGGCGTCAGGCCGCGGTTTTTCCAGCCGTCGAGGATCATGGCGAAGACGCGCGCCGGCCAGCGCTTTTCGTCCAGTTTCTCGACCTCGATCAGCTGCTTGATCAGGCGGATCTGGTCGTCAACGCCCAGAATCGTGAAATCGCTTTTCAGGCCGACCATCTCGGCGTGGCGGCGCAGGATCTTGACGCCAATGGCATGGAAGGTGCCGAGCCAGGGCATGCCCTCGACGATCTGGCCGACCATCTTGCCGACCCGCTCCTTCATCTCGCGCGCCGCCTTGTTGGTGAAGGTGACGGACAAGATCTCGCGCGGGTGGGCGCGGCCGAGGTTGAGGATATGGGCGATGCGGGTGGTCAGGACCCGGGTTTTTCCGGTTCCGGCGCCGGCCAGCACCAGGACGGGGCCATCGAGCGTCTCGACCGCCTCGCGCTGTTCCGGGTTCAGGTCATGAAGGTAGGGCAGGTTTCGGGTCGCCATCGCGCGCGCGGCAATGCCTCCCGGAACGGGGGCGGGCGCGGTTACGTGACGCTTAGGCTCGGTAAGCTTGGGTTCGGCCATCTTGTGGTTGATTCCTTCACCCCCAAGATGGCACTCGCCCGTGGCAATTTCGAGGGCTGGCGGGCCGGTTAAGGCCAGCTCCCCACCGCTTTAGAGCGTTTTCGAGCGAAGTGGGCACCGGTTCGCGTGAAGAAAACGCGACAAATTAAAAGACTAGAGCCCCGGATTTGATTTAATCAAAGCCGGAAAGGCTCTAGCGCGGAAATTGCCTCGGCTGGCTGTGCTCAAACCCGCCGGCGGCTATTGCGGCTTGTATTCTTCACGCTTGCTGTTGGCGAGTTTGATCAGCACCTCGGCGGCCTTGCGGTCTTCCTGAAGGAATGCCGCGAAACCGGCCGGCGTCGTCGTCGCAGAAACGACCGACTGCTTGTCGAGGAATTCGTTGAACGCCGGGTCCTTGAACACCGCGACAAAGGCGGCATTGACCTTGTCGACGATCGCCGCCGCCGTACCCTTCGGCGCGGCGAGGCCCCACCAGCCCTGTCCCGGATAGCCGCCAAGCCCGGCCTCCTTGAAGGTCGGAACATTCGGCAGCAAGGCCGAACGCTTGTCCGCCGACACCGCCAGCGCTTTCACCTTGCCGGCGTCGATCATGCCCATGAAGTTGCCAACGCCGAAGCGCGTCACCTGCACCTGGTTGCCAGCCAAAGCCTGCGCCGCCGGCCCGCCGCCTTTGTACGGCACGCCGACGATCTTGGTGCCCCACTGGTTGTTGAGCCAGCGCATGAACAGGTCGGGGAACGAACCGTCGCCCAAAGTGGCGTAGTTCAAAGCGTCGGGCTTGGCCTGCGCATAGGCTTTCAGTTCGGCGACCGAATTGATGCCGACCTCGCTCGACACGAACAGGCCCTCGGTCAAAAAGAACAACCGCGTCACCGGCATCAGGTCTTCCGGCGCATAGGGCAGCTTGTCGAACAGCAGCGGGTTGTAGGACATCGTGCTGTGATAGATGACGCATAATGTGTAGCCGTCCGGCGTCGCCTGCGCGCAGGTTTGCGCGCCGAGAATGCCGGCAGCGCCGCCGCGGTTTTCGATGACGAGCGGCTGACCGAGAGACTGTTGCAGTTCCGCGCCGGCCTTGCGCATGATGACGTCGGTGACGCTGCCGGCGGCAATCGAGACGATCAGCCGGATCGGACGGTCCGGATAGGTCTGTGCCTGCGCCGTACTGGCCGCGCCTATCATCAGCAGGCCTGTGAGTGCCGTGGCGATCTTCCGCATGACGTTTCCTTCCCTTTGAATCTTTATTTTCAGATTTTAAACTTTAGAGCTTTCCCTCGAACGCGGCGGTCACGTAGTCGTCGACCATGTTGTAGCATTGCCGCGCCGCGCCCGGATCGAAACAGCCGATGCCCGGCACGTTGGATTCTTCCTCGCAGAACGAATGCAGCAGGTGACCGAACACCTGCATCTGCCATTTGGCGCCGGCGCCTTCCATTTCCGCTTCGAATGCGTCGCGGTCCTTTTTCGGCACCACCGGATCGGCCGCGCCATGCATCACGCAGACCGCGGCCTTGATGTCGCCGGCCTTGGCCGGCATCGACGTCAAAAGATCGCCATGCATGCAGACAACGGCCTTCACATCGGCGCCGCTGCGCGCCAGTTCGAGCACATTGCCGCCGCCGAAACAGAAACCGGCGGCCGCTTGTCTGCCGAGATCGCCGATGCCGCGTTTGTCGCTTTCCCGGCGCAAGGCGTCGAGCGCGGCGGCGATGCGCCGGCGCCGTTCCGGCGCGTCGCCGCGCAAGCCATTGGCGAGTTCGGCGGCTTCCGGCGGGCCTTTGGAGACTTTGCCGGCGCCATACATGTCGGCGACGAACGTAATGTATTTGCTGCCGGCCATCGTCTTGACGCGCTCGAGGGTGGGCTCGCTCATGCCGAGCCAGTTCGGCGACACCAGCAATAAAGGCCGGCGGCCGCTAACCTTGTCGTCATAAATCAGCGCGCCGTTCGCGGCGACGCTGCCGGCCTGGTAATCAATTCTCTCGACCTTCACTGCGTTTCCTTTTTTAGTCGTCGTGTAGGGGCCGATCAGCCGAGAATGATCTCGCCGATCGAACCGGTATCGAATTGCGTGAAATAGAGCCGTCCGCTCGACATCGCGGCGATGCAGCGCGGGCCGCTGCCCGGCGAGGGAATGTCGTATTCGGCGATGAAGGTGCCGTCCGGCTTCATGTGGCCGATCTTGTTGGCGAAGTTCTCGGTGCACCAGAGATTGTTGTCCGGCCCGACGGTAACGCCGCGCAGCGACGCATTCGGCGTCGGGAAAACGAATTCGCTGAATTTGTTGTCGCGGTCGATGCGGCCGAGCGCGTTTGATCCCGTTTCGACGAACCAGATATTGCCGTCGGGATGCGTGACCATGGCGCGCGGCTGCGGATCGGCGCCCGGAATGGCGAACTCGGTGACCTCGCCGTTCATCGTGATGCGGGCGACGCGGTTGCCGGCGGCTTCGCTGAACCACAACGCGCCGTCGCGCACCACGATCGACAGCGGCTTGGCGCCCGGCGAGATGCCGGCTTTGAACTCGGTGATGCGGCCTTCCGGCGTGATGCGGCCGATCTGGCTCGCCTCGGTCTCGGAGAACCAGACGTTGCCGTCGGGCCCGAGCATGATGCCGTCCGGGCCGGCGTTCGGCGTCGGCAGCGCAAATTCGGTGACGTGGCCGGCCG
>CAITJJ010000031.1 GCA_903892675.1 uncultured Hyphomicrobiales bacterium
CGCGCCGCCGAGGCCGGACGCGACAGGCTTTGCGCCGCGGCGGCGTATTTCTCGAACGGCACCAGATCGGCCGGATTGGCGCCGAGCTTGACGCAGAGATCGAACACGAAATTGTACACCGACTTCGATTCCTCGATGTTGGTGTGCACGGCTTCCTGCGCGGTGCGCATGCCGTCCTTGGTGATGCAACGGTAGTTGCCGGCGAGCAGCATCGACCACTTGGCCAGCGGCACGAACAGCGAATCATAGACGCGCAGCTTCACCGGCAGTTCGATCTTGCCTTCCGGCACGTCAAAACGGACCGCTTCGATGTCGGCTTCGAGATTGCGCAGAATTTGCGTGTACGAATCGTTGTCGAACTTGGCGACCTTGAAGTTGGTCGGCAGCGTGACCAGCAGTTCGTTTGCCTTGCCGTCTGGCGGGCGAATCGCCTGCGGGTCCGGGCTGCACAGGGTCAGCAGGCCGGGATCGAAACTGTCCCACACCGTCGGGTCGGTATAGGCCGGCTTGAGTGCCTCGTAATCGAGACCGGGGATGCGCTTCACGTAAGGCAAGGGCGGCATGTTCATGATCGACATGCACGGCACCTTGGATTTCGCCACCGCGTCGAGCAATTCGCGCACGC
The DNA here is from genome assembly GCA_903892675.1 of uncultured Hyphomicrobiales bacterium. Lineage (GTDB taxonomy): Bacteria > Pseudomonadota > Alphaproteobacteria > Rhizobiales > Xanthobacteraceae > Pseudolabrys. The sequence continues at coordinate 626 of CAITJJ010000031.1, forward strand.
CGGGCGAGCGGTACTGCGGCTCCTGCATGGCGAGCGCGACCAGATCATAGTCTTTCGGATTGACGCCAGCGGCGGCGCCGGCGGTGACCTTGCCAGGCAGCTTCTGCGAATCGAGCAGCACGGGCTCAGCGCGGCCGCGCACAGGCAGCTTCACCTTGAAGCCCTCGGCATTGATCAGGTCCGCTTCCGCCGGCAAGCAGACGTGATGGATCTTGTGGCCGCCGAACAGCATTTTCGACGCCAGCAGCGATCCATAGGCCGCGCCCAGGACCAGGATGTTATAAGGCATGGTGAATGGCTCCCTCTCGCTCAACGCGCGAATTCTTATGTATTGGTATTGCGGCCCGACCGGACCGCTGTGTTGCGGCCCGCGAAGGTCATCGAGGCGACATGCTATGCGGCCAGCCCAAGTGATGCAATCGGGGGCACGAGCGGCACCGTGCCACGGCCGCGCAAGGCCGATAATGGTTGGGAAACAGGGCTGCCCATAAAAAAAGCGGCTGCGCGCGGGATCACGCGGCAGCCGCCATTTTTAACAATCGAGTCCTGACTTTCAGGCTTAGTTCTCGGTCTTGCCGCCGCCAAACAGGCTGGAGAAACTCGGCATCACCGAACCGGAACCGGCCGGCGGTGGGACCGGGGCGGCCGCCGGCTTCGGCGCCGGCTTTTTCGCGGACTTCTTCTTCGCCTTCTTGGCGGGCGCGGCCTTCTTCTTGGCCGCCTTCGCCTTCTTGGTTTTCTTCAGCGCCTTCTTTTTCGCAGGCGCTGCCTTTTTCGCTTTCTTGGATTTAGACGCCTTCTTACGCTTCTTCGCCATGATCGACCTCCCGATCGGTTCAGAAAAAATTCTAGCCCCTCGAAGCCTCGGCCACGCGCCGCGACCTATCTTTCTTTGCACGCCACCAACTCACCACAGACGGCCTTGCAGCCGCAGCGAGCCGCCTCAACCGGCGCGGCCTTCACCTTTGCGGGCGAGCTGCTCCGGTATCGGACCGCCGGTCGCCCAGTCGAGCAATTCGACCGTATGGACCACCGGGATGGCAGTACCGGATGCGATCTGAGTCATGCAGCCGATATTTCCGGCCGCGATCACATCCGGCTTCAGCCGTTCGATGTTGGCAACCTTGCGGTCGCGCAGCCGATTCGCCAAGTCCGGCTGAAGAATGTTGTAGGTGCCCGCCGAGCCGCAACACAAATGGCCTTCCGCCACATCTTTGACGACAAACCCCAAATTGGAAAGCAAATCTTTCGGCGCATGCACCACCTTCTGCCCGTGTTGCAGCGAGCAGGCGGCGTGATAGGCGACCGTCAGACCCGGCGGCGTGGCGCCGGGTTGCATCGGAAGCGCGGCGAGATACTCGGTCACGTCCCTGGCCAGCGCGGAGACGCGCGCCGCCTTTGCGGCATAGGCCGGATCGTTGCGGAACATGAAGCCATAGTCCTTCACCGTCGTGCCGCAGCCGGACACGGTGACGAGAATCGCATCGAGGGCGCCTCGTTCGGCTTCCGCTGTCCAAGCATCGATCAGGCTGCGCGCCTGCGCAAGCGCCTGTTCCTCGCGCCCCATGTGATGCACCAGCGATCCGCAGCAGGCGTCGCCGGCGGCGATGGTCACCTCGATGCCGTGCCGGTTGAGCAGGCGAATCGTCGCCTCGTTGGTCGAGGGCCGCAGCACCGGCCCGATGCAGCCGGACAAAAGCGCTACCCGGCCGCGTCGCTTGCCCGTTGCCGGAAACAGCTTGCCGGTGAGATATGCCGACGCCGGCAGTCGGCCCGGCGTGAGGCGCAGCATCGCCGCCAGCCGTTTTAAACCCAGCGCTCCCAGCACCGGCGCGAACGGCTTGCCGAGCCAGCCGCCGACCGCCGCCAGCCGGAACAGCGTCGGGTTCGGCAACACCCGCGCCAGCAGGCCGCGAATCAGGCGCTCACTGAGCGGGCGCTTGTAGGTCTGCTCGATGTGGTCGCGGGCGTGGTCGACCAGATGCATGTAGTTCACGCCGGACGGACAGGTCGTCATGCAGGACAGGCACGACAGGCAGCGGTCGATATGTTTGACGACCTCCTGGGTCGCCGGCCGCCCCTGCTCGAGCATTTCCTTGATGAGATAGATGCGGCCGCGCGGGCTATCGAGTTCGTCGCCGAGCAGCACGTAGGTCGGACAGGTCGCTGTGCAGAATCCGCAATGCACGCAGGCGCGCAGGATTTTTTCCGACTCCGCGGTCTGCGGGTCGGCCAGCTGGGAAAGGGAGAATGTCGTCTGCATCGTGCTACACCCCCGCCCACATGCGGCCGGGATTGAGCACGCCTTTGGGATCGAAACCGTCTTTCACCCGCTTGCTGAGCGCGGCAAGCCCGGCGCCTTGCGGCTCGAACACCGCGACCGACGCGCGTATCGCTGCCGGCGCCCGCACCAAGGTCGCATGCCCGCCAAGCGCGGCCACAGCACGGCGAATCGAGCCGGCATCGGGCTCGTCGGCAAAGGGCATCGCCACCCAGATCAGCCCGCCGCCCCAGTCGTAGAACATCTGCGCCGCCGGCGTGATCGCCGCCGCGACCTCAAAGCCTTTGCCGGGTGCGGTCGAGATGCGCCATAGCGGCCGCTCCTGCGACACAGCAAACGGCCTCACCTGACGCACGCTGCGCCACAGCGCTTTCGAATGAGCCTCACTGAGCAGCGCGACCGGCCCGAACGGCTTCATCAAAGCGGCAAGGCTTTCCTTGCGATGCGCGACCGACGGCGCGACACCCTCCAGCCGCAACACCGTGGCCGCTTCTGGGCTTGGCAGCCCGTCGAAATAGGACGCGACATGATCGGGCAGATGCGCCGCCGCTGACACGTCGCAGGACGAGCCAATCGCCGCCGCCATCGCCGCGCAGGCGCGTTCGTCGTCGAGGCCTTCGAAGACGACCGTCGCTTCCGTCTCCGGCTTCGGCAGCACCTTGATCGTAATGTCGGTCATGGCGGCGAGCGTGCCCCAGGAGCCGGCCAGCACCTTGCACATGTCATAGCCGGTGACGTTCTTGACCACGCGGCCGCCTGACTTGATTGTTTCACCGCGGCCGGTGACCGCTGTCACGCCGAGGAAATGATCGCGCGCGGCGCCGGCCTTGAGCCGGCGCGGGCCGGACAGATTGGTGGCGATGGCGCCGCCGATCGTGCCTTGCCCAGCCTCATTGCCGAGCAACGGTCCATAATCCATCGGCTCGAAATCGAGCTGTTGGTTGTTCTTGTCGAGCAAGGCCTCGATCTCGGCCAAAGGCGTACCGGCCTTGGCCGACAACACCAGTTCGGCCGGCTCGTACAAGGTCACACCGCTGAGCCCGGAAAGGTCGAGCGTGATGTCGGTCTGGCTTGGCCGGCCGAGAACACGCTTCGTGCCCTGCCCGATCAGTTCAAGAGCCTTGTCGTTGCCGAGCGCCCATTTGACGGCGTCCTCGACTTCCTTGGCGTCGCGGGGTTTGAGAATGTCGGTCACAGGTTTTCCCAGGGCTTATCGCGCGCGCCGTGGATGATCCTTACGACGACAGCTTCGTCTTTTTTCAAAATGTAGAAAAGCAAATAAGGAAACCGGACAAATGCGGCACGGTGAATTCGGGGGCGATTTGGCAAATGCTGGAAGGCGGATGGAAACATCCTGATTTGATCTTCAATTTGGAACAGCCGATCTGCAAAGCGATCTGCAGCTTGTGGATTAACTCGGTTTAGATCGTCATAAATAGCCTCCAACTCGGCAAAAGCCAGGTCGGTGTAACTGACTTTCATGCGCGACGGAATTTCGCGAAGAGAGCCTTGACCTGTTTGTCGCTCGCGATCTCACCCCGGTCCGCGGCTGCCACGCCCTCATCAATCGCTTTCAATTGCTCCGGCGTAAGATCATCCGACATCAACAACTGGGCTTCAACTTCAAGAATAACCTTCGCCAGTTTTTCTTGATCTTGTTCGGACCAAGTCTCTACGCGCTCAAGCACTTCTTTGAGGTGGCTTGTCATCCCATCACCCTAGCATAATCGGCGACACTCTCAAAACCTCGGAATATCCGGGAACGGCAGCTTGCCGCCGGAGATGTGCATACGGCCGAGTTCGGCGCAGCGGTGCAGCACCGGAAACACCTTGCCGGGATTGAGCAGACCCTTGGCATCGAAGGCACATTTGACGCGCTGCTGGGCGGCAAGATCGATCTCGGAGAACATCACCGGCATCAGGTCGCGCTTCTCCACGCCGACGCCATGTTCGCCGGTCAAGACGCCGCCGACTTCGACGCACAGCCGCAGAATATCCGAGCCGAAGTTCTCGGCGCGGTCGAGTTCGCCGGGCTTGTTCGAGTCATAAAGAATGAGTGGATGCAGATTGCCGTCGCCGGCGTGAAACACATTGGCGACCGAGAGACCATATTTGGCCGACAGTTCCTTCATGCGCTTGAGCACCAGCGGCAATTGCGCGCGCGGAATGGTGCCGTCCATGCAATAATAATCCGGCGAAATGCGCCCCACCGCCGGGAACGCCGCCTTGCGCCCGGCCCAGAACAAGAGCCGCTGCTGTTCCGACGTCGACGCCTGGCACGACACCGCGCGGCATCGCTGAGCGATTTTCTCGACGCGCGCGATCAGATAGTCGACTTCCGTCCCCGGCCCGTCGAGTTCGACGATCAGCAAGGCCTCGACGTCGAGCGGATAACCGGCGTGGACGAATTCCTCGACCGCGTGGATCGCCGGTTTGTCCATCATCTCCATGCCGCCGGGAATGATGCCGGCGCCGATGATTTGTGACACGCACTCGCCGGCGTCCTCCGAACTGGGAAATCCGACCAGCACGGCGCGCGCGGTTTCCGGCTTTTTCAGCAGCCGCACTGTGACCTCGGTGACGACGCCGAGCAGACCCTCCGAGCCGACGATCAGCCCGAGCAGATCGTAGCCTTCCGAATCCAGATGCTTGCCGCCGAAGCGCAGCACCTCGCCGGTGATCAGCACGATCTCACAGCCGAGCACGTTGTTGGTGGTCATGCCGTATTTCAGGCAGTGCACGCCGCCGGAATTCTCCGCCACATTGCCGCCGATGGTGCAGGCGATCTGCGACGACGGATCGGGTGCATAATAAAAGCCGGCATGCGCCACCGCGGTCGAGACCGCCAGATTGGTGACGCCCGGCTCGACCACCGCGACCCGGTTGTCGAAATCGATTTCCTTGATCTTGTTGAACTTGGCCATGCCGAGCAGAACCCCGTCGGCGAGCGGCAACGCGCCTCCGGACAAGGACGTGCCCGCCCCGCGCGGCACCACCTTGATGCCCTCGGCGTGGCAATAGGCCAGAACCTGGCTGACCTGTTCGGTGGTTTCCGGCAGTACCACGACCATGGGAAGCTGGTGGTAGGCGGTCAGGCCGTCAGTCTCGAACGGCTTCATTTCCCGCTCGGAAGCGATGACGCCTTCGCCCGGCACCATGGTGCGCAGCGCCTTGACGATCTGCGCGCGCCTGGCGAGGACCGCACCATCCGGCTCCGGCATGCGAACTGACATCTTCGGGACTCCTAGTGGAGCGGATTTGACGTTCGCTACCCGCTAGCCTCGAATATCGTATGCGAACGTCAAATCCAATGCTCCACTTGTAACAATAGCTTGCTAGTGGTCCTTTGATTCTAACATTCGCAAAAGTGGCTCCGGAGACGGGATGCGAATGTTAGAATCGGACCACTAGTCGTTGTTATAAGCGACGATACCAGCCATTTGATGGTTGACACAGACAGCCGCCGGAAGCATTCACAATTTGGAATATTGTGGAACCGATAGCAAAAAGACGGCAGGATAACCGGATTGAAGAGGGAGTGACGTGATGAAATTTGCTTTCCTTGTCGCGGCGGCGATTGTCGCCGTGACCGCGCAGACCGTACAGGCCCAGGACGTCGCCGCCGGCGAGCAGTCGTTCAAGAAATGCCTGCCCTGCCATGCCGTCGGCGCCGATGCCAAGAACAAGGTCGGTCCGGTGCTCAACGGCCTCGACGGCCGCCATTCCGGCAGCATCGAAGGCTACAGCTATTCCGATGCCAACAAGAATTCCGGCATCACCTGGAACGAGGCCGAGTTCCTCGACTACATCAAGGACCCGCGCGCCAAGATCAAGAACACCAAGATGATCTTCCCCGGCATCAAGAACGAGACCGAAGCCAAGAGCCTGTGGGCTTACCTCAAGCAGTTTGGCGCCGACGGCAAGCCCAAATAGATTGCCGAAATAGCCGCGACGCAGCGCCGGCCGTTACTTTGGGCGGCCGGCGCGGCCCGTTCGGCTTTTGATATTGGTCAACGCCGGCGATGGCGCTGGCGAGCATTGTCTATCCAACCGGGCGCGACCGGCCCCAAGAGGAGAAATGCTGTCATGATCAAGGATATTGTCGTCAGTCTGGGCCTGGGGGCGCGCGATCCGGCCGGCGAATTCGCGATTTCGATCGCCGATGCCTACGCGGCGCATGTCACCGGTCTCGCGTTTTCCTACGAGCCGATCATTCCGGGCGCAGTGATGGGCGGCATTCCGCCCGAATTTATAGAATCGCAGCGCGTCGAATCCGACAAGAAGGCGCGTGCCGCGGCCGCCCGCTTCGAAACCGCCGCCAAGCGGGCCGGCGTTTCGGCCGAGACCCTCGTCCAGAGCGCCAGCGTCTCCGGCGCCGCCGACCGGCTGGCGCATATCGCACGCCGTTTCGATCTGGTCGTGGTCGGCCAGGCCGACCGCGACGACGGCCTGCCCAATGAAGTGCTCGACGAGGCAGCTTTGTTCGAATCCGGCCGTCCGGTGATTTTCGTGCCGTTCATCCAGAAAGCCGGCCTGAAACTCGACCGCGTCATGGTCTGCTGGGACGGCAGCCGCGCCGCCACCCGCGCCGTCGCCGACAGCATGCCGCTGTTGAAGAAGGCCGGACTGGTGGAAATCGTCATCGTCGCCAGCAAGCCGGGCAAAGGCGACGAAATCGCCGGCGCCGATCTCGGCCAGCATCTTGCCCGTCACGGACTCAAGGTCGACGTCAAGCGCATCACCTCGACCGAGATCGACGTGCCCTCGACCATCCTGTCCTATGCCGCCGATTCATCGGCCGACATGATCGTGATGGGCGGCTACGGCCATTCGCGCCTGCGCGAATTCATCCTCGGCGGCGTCACCCGCAGCATTCTCGAAACCA
>CAITJJ010000032.1 GCA_903892675.1 uncultured Hyphomicrobiales bacterium
CTTTCAGGCCGCCATCCCGACCGACCAGATATTTGTGGAAATTCCAGCGCGGCGCATCCTGTGGCCGCAACGCCGCGGCCCAGCGATAGAACGGATGCGCGCCGGCGCCTTTGACGTTTGCCTTAGCGGTCAGCGGGAAGGTGACCCGGTATTCTTCGTGCGCGATTTTTCCGATGTCGCCGGCGTTGCCCGGCTCCTGACCGCCGAAATCGTTCGATGGCACGCCGAGAACGACGAGTCCCTTGTCGCGATAGCGCATCCACAGCGCCTGCAGCCCGGCATATTGCGGCGTGTAGCCGCACAGCGACGCGGTATTGACGACCAGGATCGGCCGCCCGGCAAAGGCCGACAGCGCGATATCGTCGCCGTTCAGGCTTTTGAACGTGAAGGCATAGGCCGTCATGTGGCTCATGCCGACGACCGGCTGGGTTGTGCTGGCGCCTTGCGCCAGCGACGGACCGGGACCTGTGAGCAATGCGGCGCCCGCGGCCAGGAAATAACGGCGATCGATCATACCGTCATTATAGCGGCTCCATGCGCGCAGGTCGTGCACGTTTTCTTGAACGGGCGCACCGGCTGTGAAGCGGCGTTATCCTGTTTGCACCGTAAATCGCAGCGAAAGGAGCCGGCCCAACGCTTGTGCGCCGCCTGGTTTTTCGTTGGGGCGAGGGCGCGCGTCCTGGGCCGGGCTCCTTTCTTGCGCAAGGCGTGATCAGTCCGAAATCAAGTGGCCTCAGAGCGGGAATTGGATCATCCACCGTGGCCTGTCGGATATCGCGCGTCACGCTGCCGCAAATCGAACCGTGGTCTCGAATGAATAACCGCAGGCTTCGCATTGCCAGAGGTGGCGGGCGCATGCCGGATTAAGCCACTCCGACCACTCCGGCATGAAGATCGACTCGCCGCATTGGGCGCATTCATTGGTCGGCCGCGTGCGCGCAATGCGCGCCGGGTCGACGCTGGATTTTGCGGCGGCGGGAACGAACAAGCGCATGAGGGCCTCCTTTTACATGTTGGCGACTGACATGTTGGCGAGTGACATGTTGGCGTGGACTTAACGCGCCTTCAAACGCAACTCTGTTCCCCTGATCCCCCGCAGCTTACCGACACGATAGCGCTGACATCCCGACAATGAAGCAGCAAGCCTGACGTAACCGGCAAGAATGGTATGCACGAACCATTGCCGGGCGGTGAGATTTGTAACTGTGCATAACGTGGAGGAGCGCGGGCAGCCCTCAGCACAAAAGCGGACAAAGCCGCCCGAAAAATTATTGATTATTTCTTGTCGACCGAGATGCCGCCTGGTCCGAAATTGATCTGCACGCCTTTCGGCTCGCGATTGTCTTCGTAAATTTTGTAACCCAGAACGCCGACGGCCACGCACAGCACGGCGACGGCGAGCAGCAAGATATTGCGATTGATCGGCATGAAACCCCCTGGTTGGTCATGCGCTAACGAAACAATGGAACTTTTGTTCCATCGCCGCAAGGGCTTTATCGCTTGGTGAAGACGCCGAGGCGGTGCGCCGCCGCCGCATTGGCCGCGCCCGGCGGCATGCGGCCGGCCAGGATTTCCCGGGTCTGATTGACCGTGTCCATTGCCTGGTGTTCGGCCGCGTCTGGCGTGAGCCCTGCCGTGTGCGGCGAGGCGAGCACGTCGGGACGTTTGGCCAGAAACAGCGACGGCTTCTGGTCGAGCGCACGGCCGACATCCATGGCGGCGCCGGCGAACTGTTTTGCGTCGAGCGCCGCGGCGAGTGCCTGCTCATCGACCAGATTGCCGCGCGACACGTTGATGAAGTAGGCCGATTTTTTCATGCGAGCGAAAGCGGCCGCGTTCATCAGGTTCTCGGTCTGCTCATTGGCAATGACGAGGCAGACGACGAAATCGGATTGCGCCAGCACATTCTCGAATGTGTCCTGCTGCACGCCGGGCTCGGTGACCGTCTTGAACGGATCGCTGACCTTGACCTTCATGCCGAAGGCGACGGCGAC
>CAITJJ010000033.1 GCA_903892675.1 uncultured Hyphomicrobiales bacterium
ATCGTCATGGAAGAGCACTGGATGCGCTACGGCGTCACCGGACGGCGCAAGCGCAACATGCGCCGCGTCGGCAATTTGCAGGCCTTGCGCGAGGCGCGCCGCACCTATCGCGGCGCTGCCGGCTCCGCCACCATCACCGCGGGCGCGGCGTCAGCGTCGGGCGCGCTGGTGATCGAAGCGAAGGGTATCAACAAGAGCTATGGCGACCGCGCCATCGTGTCGGATTTCTCGATCCGCATCGCGCGCGGCGACCGCATCGGCATTGTCGGCCCGAACGGCAGCGGCAAGACGACTTTGATCAATATGTTGATCGGCGCCGACGATCCGGACAGCGGCACGGTCAAGCTCGGCTCGACGCTGGAAGTGGCAACGCTCAACCAGCATCGCGACAGCCTCAACCCGAACACCACAGTCGCCGACGCGCTGACCGGCGGCGCCGGCGACACGGTGATGGTCAATGGCCAGCCCAAGCACGTTATCGGCTATATGCGCGACTTCCTGTTCGGCCCGGAACAGGCGCGCACGCCGCTCGGCAAATTGTCCGGCGGCGAGCGCGGCCGGCTGATGCTGGCGCAGGCTTTGGCCAAGCCGTCGAACCTTCTGGTGCTCGACGAGCCGACCAACGATCTCGACATGGAAACGCTCGACGTCCTCGAAGACGTCATCGGCGATTATCCCGGCACGGTGATCCTCATCAGCCATGACCGCGACTTCCTCGACCGTCTGGTGTCGGGCGTCATCGTGCCGGAAGGCGACGGCCGCTGGACCGAATCTGCCGGCGGCTATTCCGACATGCTGGTGCAACGTGGCGAAGACCTCAAGCGCGAGCAGCCGTCGTCCGAAACGAAGAAGGATGCGCCGAAGGCGGCAGCTTCATCGATTCCCGCCGCGCCGAAGCAGAAGATGACCTTCAAGCACAAGCACGCACTCGAGACGTTGCCGAAGACCATCGCCACGTTGCAGGCCAAGGTCACCGACCTCCAAGGCAAGCTCGCCGATCCGAGATTGTATCAGCGCGACCGCGCCGGTTTCGAGAAGATCACATCCGATCTCGGTGAAACCCAGCGCAAGCTGGCGGCGGCGGAAGAGCAGTGGCTTGAACTGGAAATGATGCGCGAGGAAATGGCGGGGGGGTAGTGGCAACCTTTTGCCTGCAGGCCTTCTGGGCCTTTCCGCAACTATAAAAGCGACATTGCAGGCTCTGCTGGTTGTGCGGTGAGTCGCTCAATGAACTGTCTAGACTGAAAGAGCGCGCAGCTTAATTGCTGCGCGCTTTTTTGTTTCGAGTCGCCGATCCACGGCGGATCGAGCGGTCGCGGCCGCCCACCGAAACCAACCCTTTGGTCAGTTGTGTGGAGGCATGGGGGGGGGAGGGGGGGGGTAAAAAATATTTCCTTGAAAACAACCCCTAGCACAGTAATAGTGCGAAATTCCTAGATTCGCCGAAGTTTGATTGATTGCTACGATCGCGTTTGCGGTGCTCCATGTTTGGAGAGTGAAGCCAATGGCAAAACATGTAAAATCTAGGCCCAAGCCTCAGAACGAGAAGTATCAACCGACTAAGGAGGAAGAGGCGGCGCTCAGCAGGTTTGCTGACCGCTATGCTGCCTCGTCACCAGCACCACGGATAAGGCTTACAGTAGGTGAAGCGAAGACGTCGATCGCCGTCGACCATCCGGACAAAGTTGTCGCTTACCAAGTGCTGATGGATTCTCTCGGTACAGCGAGCCGTGATTTTGTTGAGGGACTTCTCGTGCAGTTAGC
>CAITJJ010000034.1 GCA_903892675.1 uncultured Hyphomicrobiales bacterium
TCGCCGAAGCCCTCGATCTGGTGGAAGCAGCGTTCGGCGAAGTCGCGCTGGTAGCCGTTGGCCAGCATGCCGTCGATCATCTTGCGCTGGAACGTGCCGATGGTGCCGACGCGCTTGAAGGTCGCCATGGCGCGGCGCAGTTTGTCGGCCTCCGATGGCGTGAAGCCGGCGGCGACGATGGCGATCTTCATCGCCTGCTCCTGGAACAGCGGCACGCCCAAAGTCTTCGACAGCACCGCTTCCAATGCCTTCGACGGGTAGGCGACCTGCTCCAGCCCCTGCCGCCGCCGCAGATAGGGATGCACCATGTCGCCCTGGATCGGCCCGGGCCGCACGATCGCGACTTCGATCACCAGGTCGTAGAAATTATTCGGCTTCAGGCGCGGCAGCATGGTCATTTGCGCGCGGCTTTCGACCTGAAACACGCCGAGCGAATAGGCGCGTTGCAGCATGCGATAGACCGCCGGATCTTCCGCCGGGATGGTGGCGAGCGTCAGCGTCTCGCCGTAGCGCTCCGCCACCAGATCGAGCGCCTTCCTGATGCACGACAGCATCCCCAATCCGAGCACGTCGATTTTCAGAATGCCGAGCGCGTCGAGATCGTCCTTATCCCATTCGACGAAAGTGCGCTCCGGCATCGCGCCATTGCCGATAGGCATCACCTCGTCGAGCCGGCTGCGGGTGATGACGAAACCGCCGACATGCTGCGACAAATGACGCGGGAAGCCGACGATTTCGCGCGCCAGCGCCGAGATCTGCCTGACGCGGCGGCTGTCCAGATCGAGCCCGGCGCGCGCAAGATCGGCGCGGCCGTCGCCGCCGGCGCCCCAGATGGAAGAAGCCAGCGCGCCGATCGTGTCCTCGCTCAAGCCGAAGGCCTTGCCGACCTCGCGGATGGCCGAGCGGCCGCGATAAGAGATGACCGTTGCGGCGATGCCGGCGCGCTCGCGGCCGTATTTCCTGTAGATGTACTGGATGACCTCTTCGCGCCGCTCGTGCTCGAAATCGACGTCGATGTCCGGCGGTTCGCGCCGCTCCGGCGAGATGAAACGCTCGAACAGCAGGTCGGCGCGGTCGGGATCGACCTCGGTGACGCCGAGACAGAAGCACACCGCCGAATTCGCCGCCGAACCGCGGCCCTGGCACAGGATTTTCTGAGAGCGGGCGTAGCGGACGATGTCATGCACGGTGAGGAAATAGGGCGCGTAGTCGAGTTGCGCGATCAGCCCCAGTTCGTGCTCGAGCGTGGCGCGGATCTTGTCGGGTAGGCCATCCGGATAACGAAACGCCGCGCCTTCATAGGTCAGGTGCCGCAGCGCGTCCTGCGCATTGGAAAAACCGGCGAGCGTTTCGTCGGGATACTCGTATTTCAGTTCGTCGAGCGAAAACGTAAGCGCTTCGCTTAAAATGAGCGTCTCTTCGATGGCTTCGGGCGCGTCGCGGAACAGCCGCGCCATTTCTTGCGGCGGCTTCAGGTGACGCTCGGCATTGGCGGCCAGCTTGCGGCCGGCGCGGTCGATGGTCACCTTCTCGCGGATGCAGGTCAGCACGTCGGCGAGCGACCTGCGGTCGGGGTGATGGTAGTGCACATCGTTGATGGCGATCAGCGGCACCTGGGCTTCGCGCGCCAACTCTTTCAGACGCATCAGCCGGGCGCGGTCCTGGCCGCGATGCAGCATGGAAGCGGCGAGCCGCACGCGGCCGGGCGCGATGGTGCGCAGGCGGGACAGTACCGCCTTGTTACCGCCGAGTGCGATCAGTTCCAACCCGAAACTGTGTGCGATCAGATCGTCGAGCGTGAGAACGCACTCACCCTTCTTGGCCTTCAGATTTCCAAGCGTGAGCAGTCGCGTGAGTCTGCCCCAGCCGGCGCGGTCGCGCGGGTAGGCGAGAATGTCCGGCGTGCCGTCGGCAAAAACGAGTCGCGCGCCGGGGTGATAAATGAGCGGCAGGTGCTGCTCGCGCTTCGCCAGATGCGCGCGCACCGCGCCGGCGACCGAATTGCGATCGGTGAGGCCAATGCCGGCAAGCCCGATACGGGCCGCCTGCACCATCAATTCTTCCGGATGCGACGCGCCGCGCAGGAACGAGAAATTCGAGGCGGTGGCGAATTCGATGTAACGCATGGATACTCATTTACTGTCATGCGCGCGACGCGCTTCCTGTTACCCTCTCACCCTGTGGGAGAGGGTCGCGGCCGCAGGCTGCGGGGTGAGGGGGCCCTTCGCTGCGGCTATGATTGCCTCAAGAACGCCGTCCGCGTTCTCAAGAATGTCGTTGTTCCAGAAATGCAGAATGCGAAAGCCGCGCCGTTTTAAATCAACATCGCGCGTTTGATCGTGCCGACTTTCCGCGTGCTGGCTCCCATCTGCCTCAACGACAAGCATGTGCTCGAACGATACGAAATCGGCGATCCAGGGACCGATAGGGACCTGACGGCGGAATTTTATGTTTTCCAGTTGTCGGGAGCGAAGCTACCACCAGAGTTGAGTTTCTGAATCCGTCAATGCGTGGCGGAGACCGCGCGCCTGGCTTCGTTTGAACTCGCTGACTTTATGCTTTGGCATTTCCCCCTCACCCGGCTCATGCCTTCGGCATTCGCCACCCTCTCCCACGAGGGGAGAGGGTAAGGATCACGCAAAGGTCCCGTGCAGAAACCAGCTTGGCGGCGCGGCGTTGGCGAGATCGCCGCGCACCAGATCGCGGTAGAGTCCCGAGCGATACAGCCAGAAACGAAGACCGGATTTGTCCTCGACTCGAAAATAATCGCGCGCGCGATTATCGGCGGCATGCGCGCCCGGCTCGCTCCACCACGCGCCCTCGATACGTTCGGGGCCTTGCGCCGAGATCACATCGTGCAGCGCGCGCCGCCACCGGAAACGCAAGGGCGGGCCGTCCGGCACTTGCGCCAAAGCCTCGATCGGTTCCGGCCGCGTCAGCAGCCGCAACGGCCGCGGCGCCAGCTCAGCCTCGGCGCGGTGGCGGCGGAAGGCGTCCCAGCCATGATCGGCTTTTACGGTCTGCGCCGGCACGGTGGCGGCGGCGCGTTCGGGAATATGGCTGTCGAGCGAAACTGGTCGGCCCACGCGGCTCGCGCCGAGCCGCGCGCTCAGGCGGTCGACCAGCCGCACCAGTTCGCCGGCGTCTTCTTCGCCGCCGATGCCGATCTGTTCGGACGGGCACGCTTCGGCGATCACGACCGACAGCCGCGCCATGTCGAAGCCGAAGCCGGGATCCAAGGCATCGGCCAAAGCCGCCAGCCGTTCGGTGAACAGAGCGCGAATGTCCTGCGCATCGCGCAACGGCCGCGACGTGCCGGCGGCGATGCGGCGCACCGCGCCGTCGGTGCGGAACAAGGTTAGCTCGATGCGCCGCGCGCCATCGCCGCGCCGTTCCAGTGCGATGCCGAGCCGCGCCGCCAGTTTCTCGACCGTGCCGAGTACATCCTCCTCGCGCGCGATCGGCTCGTGAAAGCGCTGCTCGGCGACATAGGGCGCGACCGGCAGGCGCGGATTGAGCGGCTCGTGCTCTTGCCCCAGCGCGCGGTCGAGCTGGCGAAGGAGACTTGCGCCGAAGCGGGCGGTGAGGGGGCTGCGTGGCAAATCGATAATGTCGCCGACGCGCTTGAGGCCGACGCGCGCCAGCGCGGCA
>CAITJJ010000035.1 GCA_903892675.1 uncultured Hyphomicrobiales bacterium
ACCTGGCCGACGCCGTCGCTTTCGAGGCCGAAGGTCTTGAAGCAGAGGTCCGCCAGTTCCTCACCGAGGTTCAGGCGGCCTGATCGGTTCCCCCGGACGGTCCGAAAACCCTTGCAAACGTGGGGCCGGTCCCCAATCTCCTAAATGGCGGGATGATTCCGTCATGGGGCGCGTGCATTGCGGTTATTGATTTCTTTTTTCCGGATCGTGATGAGTGCTGGCCGGCATTTTATTGCCGACGATGGCTGGGCCATCGCCAGCCATATCGCGCTGTCGACCTTGATGGCGATGTTCCCGTTTCTGATCGTGGTGACCGCGCTCGCCGGTTTCTTTTTCGGCTCGAAGCAGCTCGCCGACGAGGCCGCGCACATTCTGCTGGAAGCGTGGCCGAACCAGGTCGCCGAGCCGATCGCGCTCGACATTACCGGCGTTCTTATCAATACGCGCGGCGATGTTCTGACCTTCGGCGTTCTGTTCGCCCTCTATTTCGCGTCGAGCGGCGTCGAGAGCCTGCGCATCGGTCTCAACCGCGCCTATGACAGGATCGAGCGGCGGCCGTGGTGGCTGTTGCGCATCGAATCGATCGGCTATGTCATCATCGGCGCGATCGCGCTGCTCGCCTTCGCCTTCCTCGTCGTGCTGGCGCCGTTCATTTGGTACAAGCTCATTCAATATGTGCCGACGTTGGAACCGCTGAGCGGCATCGTCACCTTCACCCGCTACGCGACGGCGGCGGTGGTGATCGTGATCGCGCTGACAATCTTGCATCTGTGGCTGCCGGCCGGACGTCGCGGTTTCCTCGAAATCGCGCCGGGCATTATCGCCACATTATTCCTGTGGCTGGTCAGCGGCGCGGCCTTCGGCCGTTATCTCGCCGAATATGCCTTTGCCTATGTATCGATGTACGCGGGGCTGGCCTCGGCGATGATCGCGCTGATTTTTCTCTACGTCTGTGCGTCGATCTTCATCTTCGGCGGCGAACTCAATTCGGTTATCAGCCCGCGGCCGAAGCCGGATGCGCCATCCGCCCACGAGGACAAGGCGACGCTGCCGTAAGCCGCGTCGCCCGCGATCAGGAAGCGCCCACCACTTCCTGCACGTCCTCAAGGGTCTTGAGTCCCGGACGCGGCGCGCAGACCAGAACCGCCATGTTGCCGGGCGGGTGCTGGTTCTTCCACATCATCGTGTGCGCCTTCGGGATTTCCTCCCACGGGAAGGTCTTCGACAGGCACGGGTCGATGCGGCGTTCCAGCACGAAGCGGTTGGCCTGGGAAGCCTGCTTGAGATGCGCGAAGTGTGAGCCCTGGATACGCTTCTGCCGCATCCAGACGTAACGCGCGTCGAAGGTGATGTTGAAGCCCGTGGTGCCGGCGCAGAACACGACCATACCGCCGCGCTTGACCACCATCGACGACACCGGGAAGGTCGCCTCGCCAGGATGTTCGAACACGATGTCGACGTCGCGCTTTCCGGTGATGTCCCAGATCGCCTTGCCGAAGCGGCGTGCTTCCTTCGACCAATCGTTATATTCGGCCGAGTTCACCTGCGGCAGCTGGCCCCAGCACTTGAACTCCTTGCGGTTGATCGCGCCCTTGGCGCCAAGATTGAAGACGTATTCCATCTTCGACTCGTCGGAGACGACGGCGATCGCGTTTGCGCCCGACGCCGCGACCAGTTGCAGGCCGAACACGCCGAGGCCGCCGGATGCGCCCCAGACCAGAACGTTGTCGCCGGGCTTGAGCGTATGCGGCGGATGGCCGAACAACATGCGATAGGCGGTGGCCAGCGTCAGTGTGTAGCAGGCCGACTCTTCCCACGAGAGATGGGGCGGCTTTTGCATCAACTGGCGCGACTGCACGCGGCAGAACTGCGCGAACGAACCGTCCGGCGTCTCGTAACCCCAGATGCGTTGCGAGGGAGAGAGCAGCGGATCGCCGCCGTTACAGTCTTCGTCGTCGCCGTCGTCCTGATTGCAGTGGACGATGACTTCGTCGCCGACTTTCCAGCGCTTCACCTTGGAGCCGACCGCCCAGACAATGCCGGACGCATCGGAGCCGGCGATGTGGAAAGGTTGCTTGTGGACATTGAACGGCGTGATCGGCTGGCCAAGGCCGGCCCAGATGCCGTTGTAATTGACGCCCGCGGCCATGACGAAGACCAGCACGTCTTCTTCGCCGATCGGCCAGGTCGGGACGACCTCGAGCTGCATGGCCTTTTCCGGCGGGCCATGCCGATCCTGACGGATCACCCAGGCATGCATGTTCTCGGGGACATGACCGAGGGGCGGGATTTCGCCCATCGCATAGAGGTCCTTCAGCGGAGCAACACTCCGCACGGGGGCAGCAGCCGGCATCAGCAGAACTCCTCACGAGGCAAGCTAAAGTGGCCGAAAGTCGTCACTAGTGCCCCGTTTCCGAAGTTCGTGAAACTTTGCAGCAAGCTCTGACACGAACTTCGGAAACAAAGGGGCACTAACAATTATTTGATTCTAGTGCCGCTTATCGATTTGAAGTTCCTGAACGAACTCGCGGCAGGTGGTCCAGGAACTTCAAATCGGCGGCACCAGTCTGACGCAATTTATGTTGCATTGCAACAATAGAACCGCCAAACTCCGCGCGTAGGGAAAACCCATGCGCGACAAGACGAGACGCGACGGATCTCAGCGCGATAAGCCTTGGATATTCCGCACTTATGCGGGGCATTCGACAGCGGCCGATTCCAACGCACTGTACCGCAAGAACCTCGCCAAGGGGCAGACCGGCCTTTCGGTCGCCTTCGATCTGCCGACCCAAACCGGTTACGATTCGGACCACGTTCTGGCCAAGGGCGAGGTCGGCAAGGTCGGCGTGCCGGTCAATCACCTCGGCGACATGCGCGCGCTGTTCGACCAGATCCCGCTCGGCACCATGAACACGTCGATGACCATCAACGCCACCGCGGCCTGGCTGATGGCGCTGTACATCGCGGTCGCCGACGAACAGGGCACGCCACGCAACAGCCTGACCGGCACGATTCAAAACGACATCATCAAGGAATATCTGTCGCGCGGAACTTATGTGTTTCCGCCGGCGCCCTCCATGCGGCTGATCAAGGACGTGGCGATCTTCACCACGACCGAACTGCCGAAATGGAATCCGATGAACATCTGCTCCTATCATTTGCAGGAAGCAGGCGCGACGCCGGTGCAGGAACTGGCCTTCGCTTTGGCGACGGCGGTCGCGGTGCTCGATACGGTGAAGAACTCCGGCGAAGTGTCGGACGAAAAATTCGGCGACGTCGTCGGACGCATTTCGTTCTTCGTCAATGCCGGCATGCGCTTCATCACCGAAGTCTGCAAGATGCGCGCTTTCACCGAATTGTGGGAAGAGATCACACGCACGCGATACGGCATCACCGACCCGAAGCAGCGCCTGTTCCGCTACGGCGTGCAGGTCAATTCGCTCGGCCTCACCGAGCCGCAGCCGGAAAACAACGTCGCCCGCATTCTGATCGAGATGCTGGCGGTGACGTTGTCGAAGAACGCGCGCGCGCGCGCCGTGCAACTGCCGGCCTGGAACGAGGCGCTCGGCCTGCCGCGGCCGTGGGATCAGCAATGGTCGCTGCGCATGCAGCAGATATTGGCTTACGAGACCGACCTCCTGGACTACGGCGATATCTTCGACGGCTCGGCCGAGATCACGCGAAAGGTCGACGACCTCAAGCGCGAGGCGATGGACGAACTCAAGCGCATCGAAGACATGGGCGGCGCTGTGGTCGCCGTCGAATCCGGCTACATGAAGCAGCGCCTGGTGGAATCCAACACGGCGCGGCTGGAAGCCATCGAGCGCGGCGAGCAGATCGTCGTCGGCGTCAATAAATATCTCGAGACCGAACCATCGCCGCTGACCGGCGGCATCGATTCGATCATGACTGTGTCGGAAGACGCCGAGCGCGATCAGCTTGAGCGGCTCGCTGCCTGGCGCGCCTCGCGCGATAGCAAGGCGGTTGCCTCCGCTTTAGCCGAATTGAAGCGCGCTGCCGCCACCGGCGCGAACATCATGCCGCCCTCGATTGCCTGCGCCAAAGCCGGCGTCACCACCGGCGAATGGGGCTGGACCTTGCGCGAGGCCTTCGGCGAATACCGCGCGCCGACCGGCGTCGGCAACGCCATGCGCAACGACGTCGATGGGCTCGACGATATCCGCGCCGATGTCGACCGCGTTTCGATCAAACTCGGCCGCCGTCTTACGTTCCTGGTCGGCAAGCCCGGCCTTGATGGCCACAGCAACGGCGCCGAGCAGATCGCGGTGCGCGCGCGCGATGCCGGCATGCAGGTGGTCTATGAGGGCATCCGCCTGACACCGGAAGAGATTGTCGACGCCGCGCGCGAACAAAAGGCCCATGTCATCGGGCTTTCGGTGCTTTCGGGAAGCCATCTGCCGCTGGTCGCCGATGTCGTCGCGCGCATGAAGGCGGCCGGCATGACCATGCCGCTGGTGGTCGGCGGCATCATTCCGCCGGAAGACGCCGCCGCGTTGGAAAAATCCGGCGTCGCCGCCGTCTATACGCCGAAGGATTTCGAGCTCAACCGCATCATGTCCGACGTCGTGCGCATCGTCGAGCAGAAGAACGGGCTGAGCAACATTTAACGGCTAGGCATCGATTGTCGCCAGCGCCTGCGCCAGTTTGCCGGGGCTGATCGGCTTCACAAAATAAAAATTCATGCCCGCGGCGAGCGCGGCGGCCTGGTGCGCGGCCTCGCCGCGTCCGGAAATGCCGACGACCACAACCTGCCCAGCCTTGCCCGGCAGCGCGCGGATGCGGCGCGTTGCTTCCAGCCCGTCGAGGCCCGATAGCGTCACATCCATCAACACCGCGTCATAGCCGCCGCGCGCGGCCGCCTTTGCCACCGCTTCGCCGCTGTCGACGAAGTCGACCTTGTGGCCGAGTTGCGTCAGAATCGTATTCATGACGACGCGGCCATACGGATTGTCCTCGGCGCACAAGAGCGACAGCGCGCGCGCCGGACTGGGGCGATTTCCGTCTCCGGCGCGGCGGTCCTCGGCCGGAGCGACCAGCGCGGTGAGGCGGAAGGTCGAACCCTCGCCCGGCTTGCTGACCACGGTGAGATCGCCGCCCATGACCTTGGCGATGCGTTTGACAAAGGTCAGGCCGAGGCCGGCGCCGCCGTAGCGCCGGGCGATCTGTTCGCTTGCCTGCGCGAACGGCTTGAACAGCCCCTTCAATTCGGCGGCGCTGATGCCGATGCCGCTATCGGCAATGCTGAAGACCAGCCGCAGGCGGCCACGCGCGGCCGGCTCGCATCGCGCCGTGAAAGTGACGGCGCCCTGATTGGTGAATTTCACCGCGTTGTCGGCGAGATTTTCCAGCGCCGCGCGCAACCGCACGACATCGCCCGACACCATCGCCGGCAGATCGGGCGCGATCGCGATCCGGGCTTCGACGCCCTTGTTGCCAGCGCGCGCGGCCAGCGCCTGGCCGACCGCGGTGGCGAAGGCGCGCGGCGAGAACGGCTCGTTGCGCAGCACCAGTCCGGTCGCGTCGGCCTTGACCGCGTCAACGATCAGCGAACTCAAAGCGGCGAGATGTTCCGCACCGCTTTTGACCGCGCTCGCCCAGTCGCGTTCGCGCTGACCCAGGTTGGAGGCGGCCAGCAATTCGGCTAAGGCGACGATACCGGTCAGTGGCGTGCGGATGTCATGGGCGATGCCGGCAAGGGCGGCTTCGACGCCACGCAAATCGGCGCGGCTTGCCAGCGGCTTGGCCGGCGCGCGCTTTCTTGCCTTGGCCTTACCGGCCTTGGCTTTTTGTGCCCTGGCCTTTTTGACCCTGCGTTTCGCCATTCGTCCCCCGCCCCAGGGGAGACAATGGCACGGCGGGCCTGCTCAATCGAGCCCGAGGCCTTTGCGGATATCGGACGGCGTCGCCCCTGACGCGCGGCGCTCCCGCAGGGCCGTCGCCTGCGTCGATTTCGACAGTTTGCGGCCGTCGGCGTCGACGATCAGCCGGTGATGGTGGTAGCGCGGCGCCGGCAGGCCCAGCAGGCTTTGCAGCAGGCGATGGACGCTTGTGGCGTCAAACAGGTCGTTGCCGCGCACCACGTCGGTGACGCCCTGCGCAGCATCGTCCAGCGTGACGGCCAGATGATAACTGCCCGGGGCGTCCTTACGGGCGAGGATTACGTCGCCCCAGGCGGCGGGATCGGCGATAACCGTGCCGGCTTCGCCGCGCGGGCCGGCGCCATTTTCCAGCCATGTCAGGGCGCCGGCGCGCGTCATGGCCGCCGCCATATCAAGCCGCATTGCGTATGGCGCGCCGGACGCGATCAGCCGCGCCCGCTCCGCCGGAGCCAGCGCCTTGGCATTTCCCGGGTATAGCGGCGCGCCATCGGGATCGCGCGGCGAGGGCGCTTGAGCCTCACGCGCGGCGACCAGCGCGACGATCTCGGCCCGGCTTTCGAAACTGGGATAGATCAGGCCCATGGCATCGAGCCGGGTCAGCGCATCGCGATAGACGTCAAATTGTTCGGATTGCCGCCGAACGGGACGTTCCCATGTCAGTCCGAGCCAGGCCAGATCCTCATAGATTCCCGCCTCATATTCCGGCCGGCATCGCGACGGATCGATGTCCTCGATGCGCAGCAGCATCCGCCCGCCGGCGGCTTTGGCCATATCGGCATTGAGCAACGCTGACAGCGCGTGGCCCAGATGCAAATAGCCATTCGGCGACGGCGCAAAACGGAAAACGGGTGGCATTGTTTTGGTTTGGCTTTTCTATCGGGCGTCCAGCTTGCTACAGAGATAGCGCATGACCCACTTCCTTCATACCCAGGGCGACCTCGACGCCGGACTTGTCGAACTGATCAAGCTCGATCCGCGTCTTGGCCCGGCAGCAGAGACCGCCGGCGCCTTCAACCTGCGCCGGCGCGAGGGCGGTTATCCCGGCCTGTGCGCCATCGTCTGCGGCCAGCAATTGTCGGTGGCGAGCGCGGCCGCTATTCGCGAACGGCTGTTCGCCGCTTTCGATCCGTTTCACCACAACGCGGTCACCAGTGCGCGCAGCGACAAACTCAAGCGGCTCGGCCTGTCCAATGCCAAGATCAAATCGATCAAGGAAATCGGCAAGGCCGTCGGCTCAGGCGCGATCGACCTTACCGCCGTCGGCGAAATGGATGCCGACGCGGCGCACGCCTTGCTTACCGCGCTGCATGGCGTCGGGCCGTGGACCGCCGATATTTATCTACTGTTCTGCCTTGGCCACGCCGACGCCTTTCCGGCCGGCGACCTTGCCGTGCAGGAAGCCGCGCGCATCGCGCTCAATTTGCGCAAACGGCCGGACGCCAAGCAGCTCACCAAGATCGCGGAAACCTGGCGGCCGTGGCGCGGCGTCGCTGCGCATTTGATGTGGGCCTATTATCATGTCGTGAAGAAGCGGGACGGCATCGGTCTGCAGACCAAAGCCAAAGTCGCCGCTAAAAAACATTGGCCGCAAATCAAGAAGACAAAGAGCGCAAAAAAGGCCAAGAAGGCCACCCGCAAGACCGCACCTGTCAAGCGGGCGAAGAAAGCAAAAGGAGCACGCCGTGCAAATTGACGGCAAGAATATTGACGGTCCACGCCTTGAGCCGAAATCCGGCACGGCCAAGCAACTCGTCGTGTTCCTGCACGGCTA
>CAITJJ010000036.1 GCA_903892675.1 uncultured Hyphomicrobiales bacterium
ACGTCGGTGTCGATCACGATCAGATCGGCGGGCGCACCGTTGGCCAAAGTGCCGCCGGCGATGCCAAGACGCTGCGCCGGCCGCGTCGACATCGCACGCAGCAATGACGGCAGCGTGACGTCGCCCGCATGGACGAGACGCAAGCCGGCGCTCAACATGGTTTCAAGGCCGATGGCGCCGGCGGCGGCTTCGGCGAAAGGCAGACGCTTGGTCTCGACGTCCTGCGGATTGTGATCCGACATCGCCACATCGATTAGGCCCGAAGCGAGCGCCTCGACCAGCGCCTTGCGGTCGTCCTCGGCGCGCAACGGCGGCGATACCTTGAAGAAGGTGCGGTAGGGGCCGATGTCGTTTTCGTTCAGCGTCAGATGATTGATCGAGGCCGAGGCGGTGACGTCTAGCCCGGCGTCCTTGGCGCGGCGCAACACCTCAAGCGATTCCGCGCAGGTGATCGAGGCGGCGTGATAGCGCCCGCCGGTGAGCGCGACGAGGCGCAGGTCGCGCTCGAGCAGCACGGTCTCGGCAGCCTTTGGAATGCCGAGCAGGCCGAGACGGGCGGCGAATTCGCTCTCGTTCATGACGCCGTCGCCGGTGAGATCCGGGTCCTCGGTGTGATGCACGATCAGTGCGTCGAAGTCGCGCGCATAGGTCAGAGTGCGGCGCATCACTTGCGCATTGACGATGCTCCTGGCGCCGTCGGTGAAGGCGACCGCGCCGGCGGCCTTCAAGAGGCCGATCTCGGTCATCTCCTTGCCTTCGAGGCCCTTGGTGATCGCGGCCATCGGATGCACATGCATGATCGCGGTGTCGCGGGCGCGGCGCAAAACGAAGTCGACGGTGGCGGGGTCGTCGATGACGGGGGAGGTGTCCGGTTGGCAGATGATCGTCGTGACGCCGCCGGCGGCGGCGGCCTGGCTGGCCGAGGCGAAGGTCTCGCGATAGCCGGCGCCGGGTTCTCCGATGAAGGCGCGCATGTCGACCAGACCCGGCGCGATGACCTTGCCGCGGCAATCGATGACGTCGGTGCCTTCCGGCACGCCGGCCGCACCGATGCCCTTCTTGGCCTCGCGGATGACGCCATCGGCGATCAGCAGATCGCCCATGATGTCGAGATCGCGCGACGGATCGATGATCCGGGCGTTGGCGAACAATATGGGGCGGCGGTCGGATAGCATCATGCGTTCGGCAAGTTGCGTGACAGTGCTTCGAGCACCGCCATGCGAATTGCCACTCCCATTTCGACCTGTTCGCGGATCAGCGATTGCGCGCCGTCGGCAACGATGGAATCGATTTCGACGCCGCGGTTCATCGGACCTGGATGCATGACCAGCGCGCCGGGCTTGGCGTAAGCCAGCTTTCGTTCGTCGAGCCCCCAGTAATGGAAATACTCGGACACCGACGGCACAAAGGAGCCGTTCATGCGCTCGCGCTGCAGCCGCAGCATCATCACGATGTCGGCGTCGGCCAGGCCCTCGCGCATGTCGCGAGCGACTTCGACGCCCATGCGTTCAATGCCGGGCGGCAAGAGGGTGGTCGGCGCGACGACGCGCACGCGCGCGCCCATCGTGTTGAGCAGCATGATGTTGGAACGCGCGACGCGCGAATGCAGGATG
>CAITJJ010000037.1 GCA_903892675.1 uncultured Hyphomicrobiales bacterium
AAAATCGACGCTTGCAGCACCGAAAGAAAGCCGCCTAAACTAAAATCAGATGAGCCGGTCTATCCTGTAAATCACACCGCCATCTGTCTCAAATTATCTGACGACGGACAACGCCGCGCATACGCCGCAAGTGACCGAGACAATGTTGGCGCGGGCGCGCGATGCCGGCGTGAAGGTCTTGGTGTACACCGTCGATTATCCGCGGGCGCCGCGATCTGAAGTATCGGCGCGCACTGGAGTGTCGATGGCGACCGGTCCGACGCTGCGCACATTTCCCAGCCTGGCTCTCGATGCCCTGCGGCATCCTTATTGGACCGCCGAGTATTTGCGCGGCGGCGGGCTGCCGAAGCTGGAAATCTGGACCGCTTATGCGCCGCCCGGCAGCAGCGCCAGTCAGGTCGCCGCGTATTACGTCGAGCATTGGAACAACGCGCAAACCTGGCGCGATCTCGATAGAATTCGGAATCTCTGGAAGGACACGTTCGTCGTCAAAGGCCTGGTCCATGCCGACGACGCCGCGCGCGCGATTGCAGCCGGCGCCGACGCCGTGACGATCTCCAATCACGGCGGCAACAAGCTCGATTGCATGCAAGGCGCGCTGGATTCGCTGGCGCAGGTGAGGGCGTCGGTCGGCCGCGATGCGCGGCTGTTCTTTGATGGCGGCATCAGGCGCGGCAGCGATCTCATCGTCGCCAAGGCGCTCGGCGCTGATTTCTGCTTTACCGGCCGCGCCACGATCTATGGCGTGACGGCGGGCGGCCTGCGCGGCGCACAGCGCGCCATCGAAATCCTGCAG
Source organism: uncultured Hyphomicrobiales bacterium (assembly GCA_903892675.1). Classification (GTDB taxonomy): domain Bacteria; phylum Pseudomonadota; class Alphaproteobacteria; order Rhizobiales; family Xanthobacteraceae; genus Pseudolabrys. The sequence goes on from CAITJJ010000037.1 coordinate 797, forward strand.
TCCGACCTGGCTTATACAATGGCCATGATCGGGTGCCGCTCGGTCCCCGACATCACGCGCGACTATGTCAGCCCCACACAGCCTTAGTCGCTCACCGGCCGCGCTGATTCACGGATGCTCAGCGTGATCGGGATTTTCAGGCGCCGGAACGTGGCGTGCGGGCTGGCGATGCGGTCCATCAGCACGCTCCAAGAGTTTGCGGCCAGTTCGTCGCGGCGTTGCGCCACCGACGTCAGGTAGGGCTGGAACACCGTCATCCATTCGGAATGCTCGAACGCGACGAGGGAGATATCCTGCGGCAGCGCGATATTGAGTTCGTGGATGGCCTTGATCGCGCCCAGGGTCGAAAAGAAGGTGGTCGCGAATATTGCCGTTGGCCGAGCCGCTTGGCGGAACTGCTGCTCGATGACGATACGGCAGGCATCGACACTGCGCCCGCCGATCACCAGGCGTTCGCGTCCCGATAGCCCGTTCTCCTTGAGCGCCATGCGATAGCCCTGAACGCGGTCGCGCAAGTGCACATGGCTATCAGCCGATGTGAGACAGGCGATGTCGCGATGGCCAAGCTTGATCAGGTGTGAGGTGCCTTCGTAACCGGCGGCGACATTGTCGGAAGACACCGTGTCGAAGCGTTTATGACCGGAGGCCCGGTCGACGAGGACGGCCGGTGGCAGGCTCACCGGAAGGCCGGGCGCGGTGCCGAAATCGTCACGCGCCGCGGCGATCAGCAGGCCGTCGACGCGGCGCGCAATCAGCGCCTGGATGCGACGCGACTCGATATCCGGATTGTCGCCGCTCGACACGACGAGGATCTCGTAGCCGGCGTTGGCGGCCTGCGCCTCCCAATGCGTGACCAGGCCGGAGAAGAACTCGTTCGACAGATCGGGCACCACGACGCCAATAGTCCGCGTGTGTCCGCGCCGCAGGCTCGACGCCATGTGATTGGACTTGTAGCCGAGGGCTTCAGCCGCCTTCATCACCGAGAGGCGGCTGTCGGCGCGAACGCCGCGCACGCCAATCAGCACATTTGAAACAGTGCCGGGCGAGACGCCCGCACGCCGGGCGACATCGCGGATCGTCGGCGACGAACGGCTTGCTGGTGGTCCCCGTCGCTTCCTGCCCATCGCGATCCCTGGAGCCAAGTTGCCGCATCGCAAATGCTGCTATGCACAAACAGCAAAACACAGCATTATCGGCGCGTTGTCTGACTGCGACGCAATTTCACTTGCATTCGTCCGCCAGTTCGTAAATCGTTTTACCACGAACACGAAATAGCGGCAATGTGGACGGCTAGATCCACTTTTTGAAATTTTCTTCGGGAAGAAACGAGGACGGCTTGGTGAGCATCATCTGCTTCAACACCACGCGGCATGGCCGCACCGCCGTTCGTTATTGACCGGGCCGCGCGCATGACGGACGTCGCGACCATGGCGCCTCGGCAAACAGGCGGCGACGCGGCGGCGCCGTTGCTTGAGCTGCGCGGCATCTGCAAGACGTTCCCCGGCGTCCGCGCGCTCGACAACGTATCGTTTCCGATCTGGCCCGGCGAAATTCATATGCTGTGCGGCGAGAACGGCGCCGGCAAATCTTCGTTGATGAAGGTGCTCTGCGGCGCTTACGTTGCCGATGAAGGCGAACTGTTTCATAACGGCGAAAAAGTCGAGATCAAATCGACGCTGGATGCGCGCAAGTTCGGCATTGCCGTGATCTTCCAGGAATTCTCGCTTGTGCCTTATCTCAGCGTTGCCCAGAATATCTATCTCGGCCGTGAATTCGCCGGAAAGGTCCCCGGCACCATCGATCGCCAGAAAATCAGGAGCGAAGCCCAGCGCGTGCTGGGCATGATCGGCTCCGATATCGCCATCGACGCGCCGGTTCATACACTTGGTGTGGCGCAGCAGCAGATCGTCGAAATCGCCAAGGCGCTGTCGCAGAACGCCCGCATCCTGGTCATGGATGAACCGACATCGGCTTTGTCGGACACCGAGACCGAGCATCTGTTCGGCATGATGCGCCGGCTGAAAGCCGCCGGCGTCGCGATCGTGTATATTTCGCACCGCATGGCGGAAGTGTTCCTGCTGGGCGACCGCATCACCATCCTGCGCGACGGCAAGAAGGTCGCCACCGTGCTGCCGGACGAAACCTCGCCGGGCGATCTCGTGCAGAAAATGGTCGGCCGCAAGGTCGACGCCATTCATCGCCGCGGCGCCAACATCAAGGCCGGAGAGGTGGCGCTCGACGTCAAGGGCCTGAGCGGGCCGAGCGGCATATCCGATATTCATCTCAAAGTGCGCGCCGGCGAAATCGTCGGCCTGTGCGGACTGGTCGGTTCCGGCCGCACCGAGGTGGCGCGCGCTGTCTTCGGCGCCGACCGTGTGAGTGCTGGCGAGGTGACCTTCTTCGGCAAGCGTTTTAGCGGCGGTCCGGACGAGGCCACCCGCCGGGGCGTCGCCTTGATCCCGGAAAGCCGCAAGGCACAAGGCCTGGCGCTGATCCGGTCGGTTGGCGACAACATCGTCGTCGCGGCGTTGGACAGACTGTTTCCCTCGCATGTGTTTCATCGGGGCAAGGCCGGCAAGGTCGCGCAGGCGATGATCAAGAAGTTGCGCATTTCGACGCCGTCGGCGCGCCGCGCCGTTCAGGTTCTGTCGGGCGGCAATCAGCAGAAGGTCGTGATCGGCAAGTGGCTGACCGCCGATGCACGGCTTTTCATCTTCGACGAGCCGACGCGGGGCATCGACGTCGGCGCCAAAGCCGAAATCTTCGCGCTGATGTACGACCTCGTTGAAAACGGCGCCGCCATTCTGATGATCAGTTCCGAACTCAGCGAGATCGTCAATGTCTGCGATCGCGCCTATGTCATGCGCGAGGGCATTATTGCCGGTGAACTGTCGCGCGAACGCCTGAACGAAGAAAACATCTTGCAGCTGGGAATGCATCATGAGTGAGCGTGTTCTGACGCAAGGCATGTCGGCGCTCGGGCGTGTTCCGGGCGTGGCTTTCGTGCTGGTGGCTTTGGTTGCTGTCTTCGCCAGCATGAGCCCCGGTTTTTCGACCGCACCCAATTTGACGAATATCCTCGTCCAGTCGTCGATCCTGCTGCTGCTGGCTCTGCCGATGACCTTGATCATCATGACCGAGGGTCTCGATCTGTCGATCGGCGCGGTGCTGACGCTTTCCTCCGTAGTCCTGGCGGCGGTTGCCGTCTCGACAGGATCTCTCGCCGTGGGGTTCATCGCGGCGCTCGCCATCGGTCTGGCCTTCGGCCTGCTGAATGGCTGGCTGATCGCCTGGCTCGACATCCCGCCCTTCGTCACCACGCTCGGCACGTTGGGCATCGCGCAAGGCCTGTGCCTGGTCATCACCGACGGCACAAGCATTGTCGGCCTGCCGAGCGGGTTGCAGTTTTTCTATTCCGGGTATTTCCTCGGCATTCCGTTTCCGCTGGTCATCGCCGCGATGGCTTACGCCGTCATGCACGGCATCCTCTATCACACGCGCCTCGGCACCTATGTGCCGGCGCTCGGCGGTAATCGCGAAGCGCTGCGTCACGCCGGCGTTAATGACCGGGTGGTTCTGGCAGTGATCTACGGCATTGGCGGCTTGATGGCGGGCATCGCCGCGCTGTTGCTGACTTCGCGTATCAGTTCGGCGCATCCAACGGCAGCCATCGGCATGGAGTTCGACGCCATTGCCGCTGTCGCGGTCGGGGGCACGCAATTCGAACGCGGCGAGGGCTGGCTGCTGGGCACGCTGCTCGGCGTCATCACCATCGGTGTCCTGCGCAACGGACTTAACCTGCTGGCGATGCCGTCGTCGATCCAGGTCATTTGTGTCGGGCTGTTGGTGATCGTGGCGCTGTTCTTCGACGGCATGCGGAAGGCACACGAATGAGCCAGGTAGAAGCCGCTGCCCCGAAGTTCAAGCTGACTCTGTCACGCGACGTCACCGACGTTGCCTATCGGCTGCTGGCCGTCGCGCTGATTTGCGTGACATTGTCGCTTGTCAGCGATGCGTTCCTGACCGCCAACAATCTGCTCAACGTGTTGCGGCAGGCCAGTCTTGTATTCTTCATGGCTTCCGGCCTGACTTTGGTCATCCTGACCGGCAAGATCGACCTTTCGATCGGCGCGACTGTCGGCCTTAGCGCTTGCGTCGCGGCCACCATCATCAAATCGACCGGCTCGCCCTGGCTTGGCGCCGCCGCGGCCATCGGCATCGGCGGCATCGTCGGCCTGGGCAACGGGCTGATGGTGACCAAGCTGCGCATCCCGTCCTTCATCGCCACCTACGGCATGCTCTGGGTCGCGCAGGGCGCGACTTATTACTACATGAGCGGCCAATCGGTTTACGGCTTTCCGCCCGGCTTCCGCGCGCTCGGCAGCGGTTATCTGCTCGGCATTCCGATTCCGATCTATCTGATGATCGCGTTTCTCGTGATCGGCTACTTCTTCACCAAGCGCACGACCTATGGCCAGCAGATTTATGCCATCGGCGCCAACACGGTGGCGGCGCGGCTCTCCGGCATCCCGGTCAACAGCCGGCTCAATCTGGTTTTCGTGTTGTCCGGCGCCATGGCCGGTCTGGCATCGCTGATCTATCTGGCGCGCCTGAATTCGGCAGAGGGCGACATCGGCGAAACGCTGACGCTGCCGACCATCGCAGCGGTAGTGATCGGCGGCACGTCGCTGTTCGGCGGCGTCGGTTCGCTGTTCGGCACGTTCATTGGCGGGTTAATCCTGACGCTGATCCTCAACGGAATGAATTTGCTAAATCTCAACGCCAATTGGCAGCCGCTGGTGACGGGACTGATCGTCCTGCTCGCGGTGTGGCTGGACATGAAGACGCGGTCCAAAACTGACAGCAACTAACTCAAACCAAAACTGAATAATACAAACGGGAGTGAAATATGAAAAAAGCAGTCGTACTGATTTCTATATTGACCGTTGCCGGCTTTGCCGGCCCGGCATTCGCTGACGGCGAAACAATTGCCGTCTTCACCAAGAACCAGACCAACCCGTTCTTTGAATCGGTGCGCGTCGGCTCGGCCAACGCCGCGAAAAGCGTCGGCGCAAAGCTCATTCAATATGTGCCGATCAAGCCCGACAGCATTCCTGAGCAGACGAGCCAGGTTGAAGACGCCATCGTCAAGAAGCCCGATGCGCTGCTGTTCATCCCCGTCGACTACAAGGCCATGGTTCCGGCGATTGAGAAAGTGAATGCCGCCGGCATTCCGGTGACGGGTCTTACCGACCGGCTCGCCGGCGGGCAGGTGGTGTCGTTCATCGGCGCCGAGGATTATCGCCTCGGCATGGAGACCGGACAGAGCCTGCTCAAGGCGATGGGAGGCAAGGGCAGCGTCGTCGCGCTGGAAGGCGTCAAGGGTTCGATCAGCAACACCGACCGCATGAAGGGCTTCAATGACGCGTTGAAGGAATTCCCGAACGTCAAGCTGCTGATCACCCAGCCGGCGAACTACCAGCGTCTGCAGGCGCTCCAGGTCATGGAGAACATCATGCAGACCCATCCGCAGATCGACGGTGTCTTCACCGCCAACGACGCGATGGCGACCGGCGCTGTCGAGGCGATGGCCGCCGCCAACCGCAAGGCGTTCGTCGTCGGCATCAACGGCAGCCAGGAAGCGATCGACCTGATCAAGGCCGGCAAGATGCATGCGACCGGCTCGTCCGATCCTTTCATGCAGGGTTGCCTCGGCCTTCTGACCACGGTGCGCGCGTTGCGCAAGATGCCGGTGCAGAAGGAACTGATGGTGACGCCGGTGATCATCGATAGCAGCAACCTGAAGACCTATGACGTGCCGGTGGCGTCGCGTTCCTGCCCGAAGCTCGAAGACGTCGCGGCCAAGTAACGCAATACGAACGACATCATGGCGGCGGTGCTCACCCGGCCGGGAAAGCACCGCCGTCATTTTTGAGGGTGCAGCGTGAGTGCAGGGGTCGCAGATTACCTGATCGTCGGTGGCGGCAGCGCCGGCGCCGTGCTGGCCTCGCGGCTGTCGGAAGATCCGAACACGCGCGTTGTCCTTGTCGAAGCGGGGCCGGACACGCCGCCGGACGCCGTGCCCGCCGACATTGCCGATACGTTTCCGAGATCCACACTCAACCCGTCTTACTTCTGGCCTGGGCTGCAGGCGAGGCGGCGCACCGCGGACGGTCCGCTGCTGCCGTTTCCGCAGGCGCGCATAATGGGCGGCGGCTCCAGCATCATGGGCATGTGGGCCTTGCGCGGCGTGCCGTCGGACTTCGATACCTGGGTCAATGCGGGCGCCGAAGGTTGGGGCCCGGGCGATCTGCTCAAATACTACCGCAGGGTCGAGAATGATCTCGACCGCGACCAATCTCAAACGTCGCCCGGCCTCTATCCGATCAGGCGTGTGCCGCACAGCCAATGGCCCGCCTTCGCCACGGCGATGGAACGCGCCGCGATGGAGCGCGGCCTGGATAGTATCGGTGACATCAATGAAGACCCGCGCGCGGGTTTCTTCCCGATGCCGGTCAGCCAAAGCGACAGCGGCCGCGCTTCGAGCGCGAGCGCCTATCTCACCAAAGCGGTAAGGCGCAGGCGCAATCTTGAGATCATGGCCGACACGCTCGTCAGCGCCTTGCGCTTTGACGGCCAGCGCGCCGTCGGCGTGACGGTGCTCCGTGGCGGCAAAAAGATAAAGATCGACGCTCACGAAACAATATTGTCTGCCGGCGCCATTCATTCGCCAGCGATTCTGATGCGGGCTGGCATCGGACCGGCTGATGAACTCGAGAGGCTGGGTATTGCTTCGTTGGCGAACCGTCCCGGCGTCGGGCGCAATTTGCAGAACCATCCTTATCTCAACATGGCGCTGACATTGCCGCGGCATTTGCGCATGGACGAAAGCTTGCGTCATTTCGCGCTGGCCGGCATGCGGCTTTCATCGGGGCTTGCGAATTGCCCGCCGGCCGACCTGATGGTGTTCGCGATGGGACGCGTCAGCGGACGATCGTGGGGACCTTCGGTCGCGATGGTCGGCGCTTCGGTCTATGCGCCGTTTTCGCGCGGCCGCGTCAGCCTGCGCAGCGCCGACATCTCCGCCGAGCCGGATATTCTATTTTCATTGCTGCAGGATCCGCGCGATGCACCGCGCATGGTGCAGGCGGCACGCTTTGCCGAAAGCCTGTTGCTGGATAAGACCATGCGCGAAACTTTCAGCGACGCCTTTCTGCTGCCGCCGGTCATGGCGCTCAATCAGTTCGACAGGCCGGGCGCCATGGGCGCGATCATGTCGCAGGCGGCAACGTTTCTCTTGAATGGTCCCGCATCGCTGAGTCGCTGGACGCTCAACCGCGTACTCGCGCCAGGACGCTGGATCGGCAATCGCGGCGGCCACGCAGCTCTGACCGACGACGAAATCCTGTCGGCCATAGCGCCCATGGGGCACGTCACCAGCACCTGTTCGATCGGCCGTCCCGACAACACGATGGCGGTGGTCGACAGGAATTGCCGTGTCTACGGCGTCGAGAAATTGCGGGTGGTCGATGCCTCGATCATGCCAAGCGTACCGAGTGCCAACACCAACCTCACCACCCTCATGGTCGCGGAACGCGCGGCCGAACTGATTTCGTCCGGCGCGCGCTGAAGGGTTTCGACAATGTCCAAGAAAATTGCGGTTCTCGGCAGCGGCGCGAATGGGGCTTCGATCGGTGCGGATCTGACCCGTGCCGGAGTCGATGTCGTGCTGATCGACCAGTGGCCGGAACACGTTGCGGCCATGCGGGAACGCGGCATCCGCATCGATATGCCAGGCGAGTCGCAGACGACTGCGGTGCGCGCCTACAATCTTTGCGACGTCTGCACCTTCACTGAACCTTTCGATGTCGTCCTGCTGTTGATGAAGGCCTACGACACGCGCTGGGCCTGCCAGTTGATCGAACCTTATCTTAAAGCCGATGGACTCATCGCCGGTGTGCAGAACGGCATGACGACGAACACCATTGCAGACGTCGTCGGGCCGCAGCGGACAATGGGCTGCGTGATCGAAATCTCATCGACCATGTTCGATCCCGGTGTCGTGCAGCGTGACTCGCCGCCGTCGCGGTCCTGGTTTGCCGTCGGTGGCATCGACGAGCGTGTTGCCGGACGCGAGGCGGAAGTCGGCGACCTGCTGAAGCACGCCGGTACGGTTGAATATGTCAGCGACATTCGCGCCAGCAAATGGATGAAGCTGGTGAGCAATTGCACCACTCTGGTGACGACCGCAATTTTGGGACAATCTATCCACAGCGCCGCATCGTCACCGGAAATGCGCGAGATCATGCTGCGGTCGGGTCAGGAAGCCTTAGACACCGGCGTGGCGCTCGGCCATCCGAGCGTTCCGATTTTTGGCATGAAGCCCGACGACCTTCGTCAATCCAACCGGCTCGTCGAGGTGCTGCTCGACACATTGGTCAAGGGCTTCACCATCGAGAGCACGCTGACGACCGTGTTGCAGGATTGGATGAAGGGCCGCCGCAGCGAGGTCGACAACCTCAACGGTCAGGTCGTTGACGAAGCCCGGCGGCTGGGTCTGTCGATGCCGGTCAATGCCGCAATCATCGAACTGGCGCACCGGATCGAGCAGGGACAGTTGAAGCCCGGTCCGGAAAATCTCACGCTATTGCGCGATATAATAAATACGAAAGCCCTTGCGCATCAGCCGCCGAGATAGGTGTCGCCGTTGACGTGGATGGTCTGGCCCACCACGTCGCGTGCAACCGGCCCGCAAAGATAGCGCACAAAGTTATTGAGTTTCGGCGCGGCTCTTGGCGATCGTCGTGTAGAAATCCGGTGGCGTCGATAGCGAGACGAAGCTTACCCGCGCTCGGCTCCGTCGCCGCTCGCTTGCCGCCCCAACTCTTGTTTCAAGTTTCGTTTCCGCAATCGTTTAATGAATTGCGATATGTAAGGCCGAACCGGCAAAAAATTCGGTAGCCCAATTCAAGGGCGGGCAACGCTCCCGGCAGCGACGCGGCGCGCGCAGCCCAGCGCCAATGCGGCAGTTGAGTCCAAACCTCGACGAATGCCGCCGCTCCAGAGAGAACACGGCCATCGCTTGCGCGAACATGAAACCGCGCCATCACTTGCTGTTGGCTCGTTCCTTCCGGCGTCGCTGCGCCCGTTTTGGCG
>CAITJJ010000038.1 GCA_903892675.1 uncultured Hyphomicrobiales bacterium
GGCCAGACGCTGATCCGGGTGTCCTTACAAGGGTTTCGGCTCGCTTCGCCGTCCGTTCGGCCCGCCTCCTCGGGGGGCCGATCCTGGACTGGCGGGCCGGGGGCCCGAACGCGGCACAACCGGAACTAAAACCGTCAGCCCCACCTTTGTACGGCTGGATTCCAGCAATAGCAAGAAAGGGTTTGCCCCCGCGCTCCGATGGCGTCGGCAGGTCACACCGGCCCGCCGATTGCGGCGATTCATCAACTTCCATTAACCGAAACGGTCCGTAATAGGCTAAAATCGCCCCGAAAGGGTTGGATTCGGTGACACAGAGGGCAATCAGGGACTTGAGGACTGCCGCCAGCTGCGCCGTATTGGGCGCGGTCTTGGCTATATCGAGCCTGTCGGCCATATCTGCGGCAGAGAAGGGTGCTGTGGCGCAAAAAGCCATGTCGGATGCCATCGACCGGCTACCGGCGATCACCGCCGTGCGTATCGGCGGTTCGGAGACCCAGACGCGCTTCATCATGGACCTGACCGCCAAGATCGACGTCGCCGCTTTCGCGCTGGCCAATCCGTATCGCGTCGTCATCGACCTGCCGCAGGTCGCCTTCAAGTTGCCCGATCAGGCCGGCGAGCAGGCACGCGGCCTGGTCAAGGCGTTCCGCTATGGCCTCATCATGCAGGGTGGCTCGCGCATCGTCCTCGATACCAAGGGCCCGGTGACGATCGACCGGGCTTTCGTACTCCCCGCTGACGGCGGCCAGCCGGCGCGGCTGGTCATTGACCTGTCGGCGACTGACAAAGCCATTTTCCAGCGCACTTTGTCGCTCGAGACGCGCGCGCCGCGCAGCGCCGACGTCAATAAAAGCGAGGCGCCGCCGGCCACCGGCGATAGCCGGCCGTTGATCGTGCTCGATCCCGGCCATGGCGGCATCGACAATGGCGCCAAGGCGGCGACCGGTGAAATGGAGAAAGATGTCGTGCTGCAATTCGCGCAGACATTGCGGCAATTGCTCGAACGCAGCGGCAAATATCGCGTGGCGATGACCCGCTCTGACGACACGTTCGTTGCGCTCACCGAGCGGGTGAAATTCAGCCGCGCGCAAGGCGCGGCGCTCTTCGTCTCCATCCACGCCGACGCCATCCCGAAGAGCGAAGGCCAGGCCGAGGGCGCGACTGTCTACACATTGTCGGAGAATGCCTCGGACGCCGAGGCCGCGCGTCTGGCCGAAGCCGAGAACCGCGCCGATGCCATCGCCGGTGTCGATCTGACGGCGGAACCCGATGATGTTGCCAATATTCTGGTCGATCTGGCGCAGCGCGAGACCAAGACCTATTCGACGCAATTTGCCCGCAACGTGGTCGGCGAGTTGAAGGCGACGGCGCGGCTGCACAAGAACCCGATGAAGGCGGCCGGTTTCAAGGTGCTGACCGCGCCAGATGTGCCATCGGTCCTGGTCGAACTCGGTTATATGTCGACCAAGGACGACCTCAAGCTTTTGACCTCGGTGGCCTGGCAAGCCAAGACCGCCACGGCTTTGTCGCAGGCGGTCGATAGCTTCTTTGCACCGCGGCTGGCGCGCGGCAACGCGGGGCGGGGCAACTGATGGACTTCCCGATGGATTTGTGGCCTCAGTTTCAACATAAAACCAAGCGACCAGAGAGGCTTGTCGGACTTTTTGGCGGTTTTGGCGGGCGTCGGTCTGCCTGCCGGCCAGCCGGGGAAAGAAGCGGGACTATTCGCTCATGAAGTTGATACTGCGCTTCCTCGGCTTCCTGTTCACGGTGGGCACGATCCTGTTTGTGGTCGGCGTCGCCGCCGTGTCCGGTCTGCTA
>CAITJJ010000039.1 GCA_903892675.1 uncultured Hyphomicrobiales bacterium
AAGATGTTGCGCGGCGCCACCGGCACGCCCATGCGCATGATGGCGCGGGCGAACATTTCATTGGCGCTGGCGGAGCCGGAGCCGTTGACGTTGGCGAAGCGGACGACGAAATCGTTTACGCGGCTGATCGGCGAGGCGGTCGGCATGAGCTTCCTGCGTGTGTTACTTCGAGCAGATATTTCTGCATGTCCCAGGCGCCGGTCGGACAGCGTTCGGCACACAGGCCGCAATGCAGACAGACGTCTTCATCCTTGATCATGGCGCGGCCGGTCTTCAGTCCGTCCTGCACGTAGAGCGCCTGCGAGACGTTTTTGGCCGGCGCGGTGAGGCGGGTGCGTAGCCCCGCTTCCTCGCCGTTCGGCGTGAAGGTGATGCAGTCCATCGGGCATATGTCGACGCAGGCGTCGCACTCGATGCACAAAGGCGTGTTGAACACGGTCTGCACGTCGCAATTCAGGCAGCGCCCGGCTTCTTTAAGTGCCAGATTGACGTCGAATCCGAGTTCGACCTCGGACTTGATGTCTTTCAGCGCAATGCCGAGATCGCGGTGCGGCACCTTGTAGCGCTTGTCGAGATCGATCTGGTTATCATAGGACCATTCGTGGATGCCCATCTTCTGGCTGATGACCTCGACCGCCGGCAATGGGCGCTCGGCGATGTCCTCGCCATTGAGCATCTTGTCGATCGACACCGCGGCCTCGTGGCCATGCGCCACCGCCCAGATGATGTTTTTCGGGCCGAAGGCGGCGTCGCCGCCGAAAAAGACGCGCGGGTTGCTCGACTGGAAGGTTTTCTCGTCGACCTTCGGCATGTTCCATTCGTCGAAGACGATGCCGGCGTCGCGCTCGATCCAGGGGAAAGCGTTCTCTTGGCCGACGGCGACCAGTACATCGTCGCAGGGGAAATGCTGGTCCGGCTCGCCGGCATTGACCAGTTTGCGGCGCCCTTTGGCGTCGAGCTCAGCCTTCACCTTTTCGAAGATGACGCCGGTGAGCTTGCCGTTATCGTGCGTGAATTCCTTCGGCACCAGGAAGTTATGAATCGGGATGCCTTCGTGCATCGCGTCTTCTTTTTCCCAAGGCGAGGCTTTCATCTCGTCGAAGCCGGAACGCACCACGACTTGCACTTCCTCACCGCCGAGGCGGCGCGAGGAGCGGCAGCAGTCCATTGCCGTGTTGCCGCCGCCGAGCACGATGACGCGCCGGCCGATCTTGGTGACATGGCCGAACGACACCGAGGAGAGCCAGTCGATGCCGATATGGATATTCGCCGCTGCTTCCTTGCGGCCGGGAATGTCGAGGTCGCGGCCGCGCGGTGCGCCGGTGCCGACGAAGATCGCATCCCAGTCCTGCGCCAGCAGCGCCTTCATCGATTCAATGCGCTGGCCACCGCGGAAGTCGACGCCAAGATTGAGAACGTAATCGGTCTCTTCGTCGATGATGCTGTCGGGCAGGCGGAATTTCGGAATTTGCGTACGGATCATGCCGCCGGCCTTGGCGTCGGCGTCGAACACGGTGACGCTATAGCCGAGCGGCGCGAGGTCGCGCGCCACCGTCAGCGACGCGGGGCCGCCACCGACCAAAGCGACGCGTTTGCCGTTCCGGCGCGCGGCCGGCTTCGGCATGCGTCCGGTGATGTCTTCCTTGAAATCGGCGGCGACGCGCTTCAACCGGCAGATCGCCACCGGCTCTTCCTCGACGCGCACGCGCCGGCAGGCCGGTTCGCACGGGCGGTCGCAGGTACGGCCGAGAATTCCCGGAAATACGTTCGACTTCCAATTGACCATGTACGCATCGCCGTAGCGTCCGGCGGCGATCATGCGAATGTATTCGGGAACCGGCGTGTGCGCCGGACAGGCATATTGGCAGTCCACGACCTTGTGGAAATAGTTCGGGTCGGAAATGTCGGTATTCTTCATTGCTTCCTCAAAACGCGGCCGTGCGTGATCTCTGTACGCGCGGGTCGCGTTGCTGCCAATGATCGCAGGCCTTGGCGGGCCAGTTTCCCCCGGGGTCGATCTTGTTATGTCGGCTCGACTCCAAGTGCGATATTATGGGCAGAAATCGCGCAAGGCTACCTATCCTTAGGTCTTTCAACGACATGCGTCGGGCGTCTTTTCGCGCTTCGAAACAACGCGCGCCATGACATAGCGCAAGCCCGCGCTGCTTTGTCTTCGCAACGCGGCATGTCGGTTTGCCGACGATGGAAAGGCCTTTTTGCGGCTGAGCGCCCCAAAGTATTGCGGCGCACAATCGGGTTCCCTTGGGACAGGGGAGGCGCTATGCATTCCCGGTGCGGCAATAAACCATCCATAAAAAATCACATGAAGCTGATCCTCTTCGATGTCGACGGTACGCTGATGGACAGTCAGCACATGATCTGCGCGGCGATGGACATGGCCTGGCGCGGGCAGGGCTTGCCCAGTCCGGAGCCCGCCGCGGTGCGCGCGATCATCGGCCTGTCGCTGGCGAATGCGATGGAACAATTGTCGGCCGGCGCGGATCATCCGATCGACGACCTGGTAGCCGGTTACAAACAGGCCTTCACGACCATGCGCGCGGCCGGCACCTGGAAGGCGCCGCTTTATCCCGGCGCGCGCGCGGCGATCGAAAGCCTGACGCGGCGCGACGATTGTGTGCTCGGCGTCGCCACCGGCAAATCGCGGCGCGGTGTCGCTGCGATGGTCGAGACCCATGCGCTCGAAGGCGTGTTCGTCACGGTGCAAACCGCCGACACTTCTCCGTCGAAGCCGCATCCGGGCATGGTGCTGGAGGCCATGCGCGAGACCGGCATCGGGCCCGAGAATACCGTTGTCATTGGCGACACCGTGTTCGACATGGCGATGGCGAAAAACGCCAAGGCGTCGGCGATCGGCGTGTCGTGGGGCTACCATCCGGTCGCCGATCTGCATGAGGCCGGCGCCGCGTCGGTCATCGACGAATTTGCCGCGCTGGATTCCGCGCTCGCCGTGCTATGGCCCGCGGTCAATGGCGAGAAGGTGGCGAAGATCCATGCGTGAGTTCATCGAGGAAATCTTCATCAACCAGCCGCTCGATCCGATGGTGTCGGCGCGGCAGGGCGCGCGCGCCTCCTTGCGCAAGCGTTTCTATAAAGCGGCGCAAGTCGGCAAAAAGACCGACGAGGGTTTCCCGCTTTTGCTCGACGGCAAGCAGGTGATGACGCCGGCGCGTAAAGCGCTGGTCGCGCCGGTGCGCGAACTTGCCGAGCAAATCGCAAAAGAATGGGACGAGCAGGTCGATGTGATCGATCCCTTCGCCATGGCGCTCACCCGGCTGGCCAATGTCGTCATCGATGGCGTCGCCGCGACACCGCAGCCGGTAATCGACGAGATTGTGCAATATCTCGGCTCCGATCTCATTTGCTATCGTGCGGACACGCCGCCCGGCCTTGTCGAATTGCAGAAAGCCGAATGGGACTCGGTGATCGCCTGGGCGCGCGACGCGCTCGGCGCGCGCTTTATCCTGATCGAGGGAATTGTTTATGCGCCGCAGCCGGCGGAAGCGATCGTCGCCGCGTCAGCGAGCATTCCGCAAGACCTATGGCGTCTCGGCGCGGTCGCCTCGATCATGACCTTGACCGGCTCGGCCCTGATCGCGCTGGCGCTCAATGCCGGCGCGCTCGATCCCGCCGCGGCGTGGAAGGCGGCGCACGCCGACGAGGACTACCAGATGGCGCAATGGGGTCTCGACGACATGGCGCTCAAGCGCCGCGAAGGCCGCTTCGCCGAATTCATGGCGGCGGCGACGGTGCTGAAGCTGGTGGTTCCGTGATAGGGATGCTTGCGGCAGGCCAGGCGAAATGAAGATCACGCTCGATATTTCCAGACTGGTAGAGGAGGGCAAGCTGACGCCGGAGGAGGCCGTGCGTCTCAAGGGTCTTGCCTTATCGGATGTCGGCACGCTCGCCTTCAACATACTGATCGGTTTCGGCGTCGTCGCGGTCGCGGCCGGCGCGGTCGCATTGGTGCCGACTCCGGCGACCGCGGTCGCCATGGGCGTCGCGCTTTTCGCCGGCGGGCTGGTCGTTGTGCGGCAGCCGGCCTGGTTCGTGCTCGGCGAGATTTGCCTGATCGTTGGCGCGCTGATGTTCTGCGGCGGCGTGCTGGCGCTGGGCGAGGGCTCGCTTGCCGCGACCTTGCTGGTCACCGGCGCTTTGACGCTGGCGTCGGTTGTCGCGCGTTCGAGTCTGTTGATGTGCTTTGCCGTACTGGGCGCGTCCGCCTGCCTCGGCGCGCGCACCGGCTACAGCCACGCCACCTATTCGCTGGCGATCTTCGAGCCGACCTTGACCATCGTCCTGTTCGCGGCGTTGACCTTCGCGGCCTTTCAGATATCGAAGCGAGTGTCGGCGGATTACGAGCGCATCGCGCTCGCCGCCGCGCGCATGTCGATCGTGCTGGTCAATTGCGGCTTCTGGATCGGCTCGCTGTGGGGCGATCCGTTCTTTCTGTTCAACGGCCAGCGCGTGCCGCCGCGCTCGAGCGCCAATATCGAAATCGTGATCCCGGCCTACGCCTTCAGCATCGCCTGGGCGCTGGTGCTGATCGCGGCTTTGGTGTGGGCGATGCGGTCAAGTCGCCCGTGGCTGGTCAACACTGTCGCCGTGTTCGGCGCCATTCACTTCTATACGCAATGGTTCGAAAAGCTCGGCGCCACGCCATTGTCGGTGCTGGTGGCGGGCGTGGCGCTGCTGCTGGCGGCGCTTGTGCTGCGCCGGTTCAATCGCAAACCGGCGCCGGCTGTCTAGATCAGTGCCCGCCGCCGTCGCTTTTGCGGCCGGCCTCGAACAGGAACCAGGCGCGCTTTTCCGCCTGATCGATGAAATTCTCGAGCAGGCTCGCGGTCGCCACATCCTCGTGATCGTCGCGCAGCTTGTGCGCTTTCCGCATCGCCTCGATCGTGTGCTGGGTGTCGGCGCGCAGTTCGGCCAGCATGTCTTCCGGCGACACGTAATTCGCGTCATTGTCGGCAATCGACTGATGCTTGGCGACGTCGCCGATCGAGCGCAACGTATTGCCGCCTATCTTGCGCACGCGCTCGGCCAGTTCGTCGGTCGAGGCGAACAGTTCCGCCGCCTGTTCATCGAACATCAGATGGTAATCGCGGAAATGCGGTCCGCTGACATGCCAGTGGAAATTCTTGGTTTTCATGTAGAGCGCGAAAGTGTCGGCAAGAATTTCATTGAGCGCGCCGGCGAGCGCCGTCGTCGCCTTGTTTCTGAGATCGGTGGGCGTCTTCAGCCGGGTGACGGTTTTGGCGGTCATGGGCGCGGGTCCTTTGCCGGGGGAGGTATCGCCCCGACAATGGCTGGCTCCCGGAAAAGTTCCCTTCGCGACGATGGCCCGCTCAGGCCAGCTTTTCGCGCACCGCGGCGACGATTTGTTCCAGCACCGGGGCCCATTGC
The DNA here is from genome assembly GCA_903892675.1 of uncultured Hyphomicrobiales bacterium. Lineage (GTDB taxonomy): Bacteria > Pseudomonadota > Alphaproteobacteria > Rhizobiales > Xanthobacteraceae > Pseudolabrys. The sequence goes on from CAITJJ010000039.1 coordinate 5,425, forward strand.
CGCGGTGCGCGCTGCCGGAACACGCGCATGGTCGGGTACCACGGCGTGTCGTCGCGGCTGAGCATCCAGCGCCAGTCGGAAATCACCGGCACGGCGGTGAACACCGGCCGGCCGAGGCTGCCTGCCAGATGCACGACCGAGGTGTCGCAGCCGATCACCAGATCGAGGTTTCCCATCACCGCCGCGGTATCGAGGAAGAAGTCGGCGTCCGCTTTCATGTCGGCGTCGATGGTGCGGATCTTGTCGCGGAACGCCACCTTGGCGATGTCGTCCACAGCCGCGCCTTTCTGCAAGGCGATGAGTTCGACGCCGGGCAGCGCCGCGAGTTCTGCGAATGCGGCCAGCGGAATATCGCGCTGCGACGTCACCGTATGGTCGGCATGGCCCGGCGACCAGTTGATGCCGATCTTGAACGTGCCGTCGCCCAGTTTGCCGGCCCATGCCGCGACGCGCGCCGGATCGGCCTTGAGATAAGGTATCGCGCGCGGCAGCGTGTCGATTGTCGTGCCGAGAATATGCGGCGCGCTCATCAGCGGCAGCCAGCGCAACGGGCGGCCTTCCGCGCGGATGGCGTCGGCGCCGCTGGCGATGGTGACGTTCGGCAGCGTCGCCATCAGCGGCGCCATGGCCGGCTTGACCAGCAGGGTGACGTCGAGCCCTTGCGCCGCCAGCACGGGCGCGAAGCGGCAGAACTGGATGGTGTCGCCGAGACCCTGTTCGGCCAGCAGCACCAGTCGCTCACCTGCGCCAAGCGGCGCACCGTCCCAGCGCGGCTCGTCCAGCGGCGTGAAGCCGGGCCGGCCGACCTCAGAGCGGTGCTCGTAATCTTCAAAGCCGGCGACCCAGTCGCCGCGCATCAGCTTGAGCATGGCGCGCGCGCGATAGGCATCGTGTAGGCGCGGTTCGATCTTGATGGCGCGGTCGTAACCGGCCAGCGCCGCGTCGAGACGGACGCTGTCGGTACCGCCGGCGCCGATTTCCATCATCGCCAGGTCCTTGAGGACATTGGCGCGGTTGGTGTGCACTTCCGGCAAGCTCGGATCGAGCGCGAGCGCCTTGTCATAGTCGCGCAGCGCTTCCTGGTAGCGGCCGAGCGGAGCGAGCAGCGCGCCGCGGTTGATCAGGTCGGGGATCGAATCCGGGTTGAGCGCGAGCGCACGGTCGAAGCTCTTGAGCGCCTCGAGCGGCATGCCGGCATCGACCAGGATATTGGCGCGGTTGCCGTGCGCGGCGGCGAGCTTGGGGTCGAGCGCGATCGCCTGATCGAGCGCCTTCATCGCCTCGAGCGGCTGGCCGAGGCGGTCGAGCGCCTGGCCGAGCACGTTGAGCATGCGCGCCTCGGGCTTCACGAAGGTCATGGCGCGCCGGACCAGATCGACGCCCTGCTGGAACTGGCCTTCCTGACAGGCGATGACCGCGACGTAATACAGCGCCTCGGCGGATTTCGGGTCCCGGGCCAGCACGTCGGCATAGCGGTCCATCGCCAGCTGAATCTCGCCCCGGCGATGGTGGTAAAGGCCCTGCTGCAGCAACTGGGCGATGGTCTGGTGGCCTGCGGTCTGGTCGGACTTTTGATCGGTCATGGGGGCTTGTAAGCAGGGATTGGGGCGAAAGCCAACCCTGCGGGCTGCCTTGCCAATATATGCCTTTTGCAGCGCACCAAACTGGGTCAAACTCCGGTCCACGGGTTTTGAGGGGGCTAAAAGGCGACCATGAAGGACATTCTCGACAGGCTGGAGACGCGGCGCGGCGAGGCGCGCCTGGGCGGCGGCGGCAAGCGCATCGACGCCCAGCACCGGCGCGGCAAACTCACCGCCCGCGAGCGCATCGAACTCTTGCTCGACAAGGGCTCGTTCGAGGAGTTCGACATGTTCGTCGAGCACCGCTCGTCCGACTTCGGCATGGAGAACCAGAAGATCCCCGGTGACGGCGTCGTCACCGGCTGGGGCACCGTCAACGGCCGCACCGTCTATCTGTTCTCCAAGGACTTCACCGTGTTCGGCGGTTCGCTGTCGGAGGCGCACGCGCAAAAGATCGTCAAGGTGCAGGACATGGCGATGAAGGCGCGATGTCCCGTGATTGGATTGTTCGACGCCGGCGGCGCGCGCATCCAGGAAGGCGTCGCCGCGCTCGGCGGATACGGCGAAGTGTTCAAGCGCAACGTCATGGCCTCCGGCGTCATCCCGCAGATCAGCATCATCATGGGCCCCTGCGCCGGCGGCGATGTCTATTCGCCGGCGATGACCGACTTCATCTTCATGGTGCGCGATACATCTTACATGTTCGTCACCGGCCCGGACGTGGTCAAGACCGTGACCAACGAAGTGGTGACGGCCGAAGAACTCGGCGGCGCGTCGATCCACACCACCAAGTCCGGCGTCGCCG
>CAITJJ010000040.1 GCA_903892675.1 uncultured Hyphomicrobiales bacterium
CACGAAATCGTGCCGGTGCTGAAAAAGGTCGATCTGCCGGCGGCCGAGCCGGAAAAAATCAAGAAACAGATCGAGGACGTCATCGGCCTCGATGCATCGAACGCGGTGATGATCTCGGCCAAGACCGGCCTCGGCGTGCCCGACGTGCTGGAAGCCATCGTCACCCGCCTGCCGCCGCCGAAGGGCGACCGCAACGCGCCGCTCAAGGCGCTGCTCGTTGACTCATGGTACGACGCCTATCTCGGCGTCGTCGTTCTGGTGCGCGTCGTCGACGGCGTTTTGAAAAAGGAACAGCGCATCCGCATGATCGGCATCGACGCCGCTTATGAAGTCGATCGCGTCGGCGTGTTCAAGCCGAAGCTGACCATCGTCGATGAGCTCGGCCCCGGCGAGATCGGCATGTTGACCGCCTCGATCAAAGAGGTGGCCGACACGCGCGTCGGCGACACCATCACCGACGAGCGCAATCCGGTCGACGAACCTTTGCCCGGCTTCAAGCCGTCGATTCCCGTCGTGTTCTGCGGCCTGTTCCCGGTCGATGCCGCGCAGTTCGAGGATTTGCGCGCGGCGATGGGCAAGCTGCGCCTCAACGACGCTTCGTTCTCATTCGAAATGGAAACCTCAGCCGCGCTCGGCTTCGGTTTCCGCTGCGGCTTTCTCGGCCTGTTGCATCTGGAAATCATCCAGGAACGTCTCGAGCGCGAATTCAATCTCGATCTGATCGCCACCGCGCCATCGGTCATCTACAAGATGAACCTGCGCGACGGCACGCAGATCGAACTGCACAATCCGGTCGACATGCCGGACGTGATGAAAATCCTCACCATCGAGGAGCCATGGATCGAGGCGACGATATTGACGCCCGACGACTATCTCGGTTCGGTGCTCAAGCTGTGTCAGGACCGTCGCGGCAATCAGAAAGAGCTGACCTATATTGGCTCGCGCGCCATGGTGAAATACGATTTACCGCTCAACGAAGTGGTGTTCGATTTCTACGACCGCCTGAAGTCGGTGTCGAAAGGCTATGCCTCGTTCGACTATCACCTCACCGATTATCGCGAGGCCGATCTGGTCAAGATGTCGATCCTGGTCAATGACGAGCCGGTCGATGCCCTCTCCATGCTCGTCCACCGCACCCGCGCCGAAACGCGCGGCCGCGGCATGGTCGAGAAGCTGAAAGAGCTGATCCCGCCGCATATGTTCCAGGTGCCGATCCAGGCGGCCATCGGCGGCAAGATCATCGCGCGCGAAACCGTGCGCGCTTTGCGCAAGGACGTGACGGCCAAATGCTACGGCGGCGACGCCACCCGCAAACGCAAGCTCTTGGACAAGCAGAAAAAGGGCAAAAAGAAAATGCGGCAGTTCGGCAAGGTCGACATCCCGCAGGAAGCGTTCATCGCGGCGCTCAAGGTCGATACCTGAGGCGGCAGCGCCGCAGCGCAGCAATCACGATCGCAACAGACGCGACCGACTAGACGCGCGCCGCATTCCGGCGGACACTCCCGGGCCATTTCATTGCGCCGGGGTCCACGTCATGCAACTGCGTTCCGTCTTTCGACTGCTCGCTCTTTTTGCCTTCGTGTTCACCGCCGGCGCCGCCAAGGCGGCCGACGTCAAGGTTTTCATTTCGGCCGGCTTCTTCAACGTCTATGCCGAGCTTGGCCCCGCCTTCGAGAAGGCGAGCGGGCATCGTCTCATCACCACGCGCGGGCCCTCGCTCGGCGATTCGCCGGAAGCGATCCCGGCGCGGCTCACGCGCGGCGAGGACGCCGATGTCGCCATCATGGACGGCGCCGGCGCCGATTTCCTGATCGCGCGCAATCTGGTCAAGCCGGACAGCCGCATGCCGCTGGCCGAATCCTTCATCGGCATGGTGGTGCGCGCCGGTCAGCCCAAGCCCGACATCGGCACGCTCGATGCGCTACGCAAGACTTTGCTGGAAGCCAAATCGATTGGCGTGTCCGACAGTTCGAGCGGCACCTATTTGCGCACCGTCGGTTTCAAGAAACTCGGCATCGAGGAACAGGTCGCCGGCAAGGTGCGCAAGGTGCGCGGGCCGCCGTCGGGCGAGCCGGTCGCCGCCGTCGTCGCGCGCGGCGAGACCGAGATCGGCTTCCAGCAGGTCGCCGAACTCATCCATACGCCGGGCGTCGATTACGTCGGCACCGTGCCAGCCGAGATTCAGCCGCCGACATATTTCATCGGAATCCTGACGACGAATGTGAAGCAGCCGGACGCGGCGACCGCGCTGCTGCGCTTCCTGTCGTCGGATGAAGCGGCGGCGGTCATCAGCAAGAACGCGCTCAAGCCGCTGGCGAAGAAGTAGCTGTTGGACGGGCGGAGCCGGGCAAGCCCGTAGGGCGGATTAGCGCAGCGTAATCCGCCCATTCACCATTATGCGGCGGGTTACGCCTTCGGCTAGCCGCCCTATACCCCTACACCCCCAGCAACTTCACCGCATTGCCATGCGCGATGGCTTCGCGATCCGCATCGCTGATCGGCAGCTTTTCGAGAAACTCCCGCGCCTCGGTCATTGAGCCGTACGGATAATCGACCGAGAACATAATGCGCGAGGCGCCGACATTACTGAGCAGGTCGGCAAAGGTCGGCGCGTAATTGAAGCCGCCGAATGTGTAATGCAGATTTTCGCGCATGTAGTCGCCGAGCGGCTTCTTCGGCCCCGCGCCCGGCGGCAACATCGCGGCGGAGGCTTCCATGCGCGGCATCATGAACGGCAGCGCCTCGCCGAGATGGCCGATCACCATCTGCAACTTGGGAAAGCGGTCGAACACGCCGGCAAGCACCATGCGCAGGATGTGCATGCCGGTCTCGATGTGCCAACCCCAGCCGGGGCCGGCGATCATGAAGGTCGTTGCCGGGTGGAAGCCTGAATAGGACGCCTGCATCACCGCCGGCGGCGGCAAGGTCGGATGCAGATAGATCGGCACATTGAGCGCCTCGGCGCGCGCCAGAATCGGCGCATAGAACGGATCGTCGAGGTAGCGGCCGCGATTGTGGCCGTTGATATTGGCGCCCTTGAATCCGAGGTCGTTCACACAGCGCGTCAGCTCATCCGCGGCCGCGTCCGGCGCACCGGTCGGCAGCGAGGCGAAACCGGCGAAGCGTTTGGGATATTTGCGCAGCGCCACGGCGAGCAAATCGTTGGCGTCGCGCGAAAAGGCGACGGCGTCGTTGGCGTCCAGTTGCTCGGCGCCGGGATAATTGAGCGACAGCACCTGCATCGCGACGCCGGCTTCGTCCATGGCCGCGACGCGGCCATCGTCGATGTCGGCGAGCCTGGCGAAGGTCGCCGCCGCGCGTTCGCCGCCGGCGCGCAACATGCCCTCCTTGAAGCCCTTGCCGGGTCCGTCGAGAAAGGCCGGCGTGGTGAAGTGTTCTTCGAGGGCAATGAGGCGCATGGCGATCCTTGGCGACACAGGAGAAACGGGTCACGCCGGACCATCCTACACCTCTCCGCTCCGCCGCGCTGACATCGGGTTTACCCGATGTCAGCAAAATAAATGCTCAAGTCGGCTACAGCCGACTTGAGAAGCCGAATGCCTAAGCGCCGAGTCCCGGTACAAAGGCATAGATGCGGATCGCGACGATCGCCGCCAGAACAGCCGCGACACCGACGGCGACCGCCAGCGCATTAATGACGCGCAGCGCCGCCTTGCGCGCGTTCGTCCGCGTGGCGGCCTTGGCGCCGGGGCGGGCATCGTCCCAATGAATCGACAGGGTCATGCTTGTCTCCATCAGTGGTGGGGGGACCGCCGCGCCCTTGGCGGGTTGCGGCGATGAAGCGGCGTCGTAGCAGGCCAGCCGCGCGCTGCTGTCGGCGATGCGCTGGCAATCGACCGGGCGGTGCGAACCGGCCATCAGCAGGATGGCCACCACGGAAATAATGCCGACGGAAACCAGCGGCCAGTGATACCGGGGCTTGGCGATTTCTTCGTCGAACAGGTCGTAACGGTGGGTCATCGCCACCTCCATTTTCAACAGGCCTTTTGGCCACTACCTGAAAATGGCGGCGGCGAAATAAGAACGCGATGGGGAAAGGGGCCGCGCCGCATCAAGGCGGCATAAAGGGCGGAGACGAGTTTGCGCCGAACGCCGGGCCCACCGGGGCTACGGCGGTGAGCTGTCCGGCCTGCGGATTGATCCAAATTGCCTCTTGACTGTTTAAATACCTAGGTTTATATACCACCTATCCCGTCCCAACTAACGAGGGGCGTTTGATCAGCGTCGTCAGATGCTGGGGCGGGGAGCGGTGGCTGGTGAGGGCGTCGGAGATGCGACGCAACGACCTCATCAGCGGTCCAAGCCGCTTGGTCCTGGCGCACCAGCC